>CALVAS010000035.1 GCA_944325585.1 Candidatus Gastranaerophilales bacterium | reverse complement strand
AAGAAGATTAAGAACCATTGAATAACTCGGAGAGAATCTGCTTTCAAGAGGATTTGCATCACTCAAAACCAGCTCTGCGACTTCCTCCGGCGACTGAAATGGTGTGCCGACTATTGTGACATAACCAACCTCATCCATTCCGCGCCTTCCGGCCCGGCCCGACATTTGCAAGAATTCGCTTGCAGTAAGCATTCTGTGCCCGCTGTCTGTGCGCTTGCTGGTAGAACTTATGACAGTTGAGCGGGCAGGCATATTAATTCCGGCCGCAAGGGTTTCCGTCGCGAAAACTACTTTTATAAGCCCTTTTTGAAAAAGTTTTTCAACCAGAAGTTTCCAGGAGGGCAAAAGCCCTGCGTGGTGCGATGCAACACCGCAAAGAAGATATTCAATATGCTTGTTATTATAGAGATACGGATTTTCTGCAATATAATCGTCAATAAACTGTCTTATCTGTGCTCTTTCTGCTTTGGTAACAAGCTCTAATCCGGCACATTTTTCCATTTGTTCGTCGCACTTTCTGCGGGAGAATGTAAAATATATTGCCGGAAGCATATCGTTTTCCTGCAGGTTTCTTACAACTTCTTTTACATAAGTTTTTTGTTTTAATTTTCCGTGCGCAAATTTTCGCTTTTCAGGCTTGATTTTGTTGTTCAAGGCGCCTGAGGGAGTAAGCAGCGGCAAAAGTTTGTACGGCTGCGAACTGTCAAAATAGAAAAACTTCAACGGCACAGGACGAAAGTCAGTGTTTACCAGTTCTGTTTTTGAATGAACGGTATTAATCCAGTCTGTCAACTCGTCAGCATTTGCAACAGTTGCAGAAAGAGCAATAATCTGAACATTTGTCGGGCAGTAAATTATACTTTCTTCCCAAACAGTACCGCGCTGTTCGTCATTCATATAGTGAACTTCGTCAAGCACAACATATCTTACATCTTTCATATTGTCCGCAACGGCGCCGAAATTTGTGCCGTAAAGCATATTTCTGAAAACTTCCGTTGTCATAACGACAATTTGACCGTTACGATTTATTGATGTATCGCCTGTTAAAAGCCCGACTTTATCCTGACCGAACTTTGCGGCAAAATCATAAAATTTCTGGTTTGAAAGCGCTTTTAATGGAGTTGTATAAAAAACTCTTGTACCGCTTTCTAGAGCACGATGAATTGCATGTTCTGCAATAACTGTTTTTCCTGCACCTGTCGGCGCGCATACAACAACACTTTTGCCATTGTCTATAAAATCACAGGCATCTTTTTGAAATTCGTCTAGTTCAAATGGAAATCCGTACATCTTAATCCTTAACACAAAGCTGCTTCTTTAAATATTATGCCCTAAAAATGCAGATTTGTAAATCAGACAAAACTGGCAATCAAAATACTTTCACTAAAAAAGCTCCCTTGCGGGAGCTTTTCGTTATATCTTATCAAAACCTGTATATTTTCTTAAAACTTCTGGAATAATAATTGTTCCGTCAGCTTCCTGGTAATTTTCAACGATTGCCGCAAAAGTTCTGCCGACAGCCAGACCTGAGCCGTTTATTGTGTGAACCAATCGTGTTTTACCCGTTGCTTTTTCTCTGTAGCGGATGTTTGCGCGTCTTGCCTGATAATCGCCGTAGTTTGAACAGCTTGAAATTTCTTTGTAAGTACCGTATGACGGCATCCAAACTTCCAAATCCCAGCATTTGTTTGCTGAAAATCCAATATCTGCCGTACAAAGAGCTTCACGGCGGTAAGGAAGTTCCAACAATTGAAGCATTTTTTCGGCATCTTCCGTTAATTTTTCGTGCTCTTCTCTACTTGTTTCAGGAGTTGTAAGTTTTACAAGCTCAACCTTATTAAACTGGTGAACACGTATTAAACCGCGTGTATCTTTTCCAGCAGAACCTGCTTCACGACGGAAACAAGGGGTGTAAGCTGTCATATATTTAGGCAAATCATCTTCATTCAGGATTTCGCCAGCGTAAATATTTGTAACAGGCACCTCGGCAGTTGGAATAAGATATAAATCTTCATCAACACATTTGTACATGTCTTCAGCAAACTTCGGAAGCTGTCCTGTTCCTGTCATTGTGGCAGCATTTGCCATAAATGGCGGCAGAATTTCTTCATACCCCTGTTCTCCGCAATGATAATCAAGGAAAAAGTTAATTATTGCACGCTCTAATTTAGCACCTTTACCTCTGTATAATGTAAAACGGCTTTGAGAAAGTTTTACACCGCGTTCAAAATCAACAAGCCCTTTTTCTTCGCACAAATCCCAGTGCGCTTTAAATTCAAAGTCGAACTTTCTCGGCTCGCCCCATTTGTAAACTTCCTGATTATCATCTTCTGATGCGCCAATCGGCGTTGTTTCATCCGGAATGTTCGGAATATGAAGAAGGATATCCCGCTGTTTGTTATCAAGCTCTGTTTGCTTTTCCTCCAATGCCTTGATATCATCACCGATTTTACGAACTTCTTCCTGCACAGCGTCGGTATTTTCGCCTTTTTTCTTTAATTCACCTATCATTTGAGAATCTTTTTTGCGTTTGGCTCGCAATTCATCAGCCTGTGTCTGTATTTTACGTCTTTCTTCATCAATCTTAATAACTTCATCAATCGAAAGTTCGGGGTTTCTTCTTTTCAAAAGTTCGTTTATTTTTTCAGGATTTTCCCGAATCAGTTTAATATCAAGCATTTCAAACCTCTTTCATCTTATTTTTTTAGCAAATTTATTATAGTTTAAAGATATATTATAATCAAGATTTAATCACTCTAACTTTAAATCTTAAGATTGATTGCATTATTGCGAAAAAAATGCATAATAAGTATAGGGAGAATGTGTATGCAGATGTTTAGGAAATTGGTTTCAAAACTGAATAATCAAAGGAAACAAAAAGCTGCTCAAGGAATGTCTAATCCGCTGGTTAGCGATTACGAAGAGAATAAAAACGAATTTCTTGACGGACTTTCCAAACGAGCACTTGATATGTACGAAAAACAGTGCGATATAAAAAACTTTTCAAAACTGGTGCTCTCAGATCCCGAGAACACGTCTCATATTGATATGATGCAGGAGATGATTAAAAAAGGCAAAGTAACCGATCCTTTTGAAGATGAAAAACTTGCAGAACTTGCGGACAACGAAAAATTCTTAAGAGACCTGGGGTTAATTTAAGTTTTTAATAATTTCGTCTGCAAATTCTTTTGTTCCGAGTTTTCCGCCCAAATCAACCGTGCATCTTCCGCTTTTTAAGGTCTCATATAAAGCATTTTCAATTTTTACGGCATATGAAAATTCGCCGATATATTTAAGCATTTCAATTGCAGAAAGCAAAAGTGCCGTGGGATTAGCCTTGTTTTGACCTTTTATGTCCGGCGCTGAGCCGTGAACAGGTTCAAACACGGCAAAATCCTTACCTATATTTGCCCCTTGCGCAACTCCGAGTCCGCCGATAAGACCTGCACAAAGATCAGACACTATATCACCGTATAAATTCGGCAGAACTAAAACATCAAACTGTTCGGGCTTTTGAACAAGCTGCATGCAGAGATTGTCTACAAGTATCTCACGAGTATTAATTTGGGGATAATCTTCCGCAACTTCCCTGTACGTTTTCAAAAATAATCCGTCCGAAAGTTTCATAATATTTGCTTTAGTTACAACGCAAACTTCTTTTCGTCCGTTGTTTAGCGCATAATCGAATGCAAACTTACAAATTCTTTCGCTTGCTTTGCGCGTTATAATTTTTATGCTTTCGGCCGTATCTTCATCAACCTGACGTTCAATGCCGGCATACAAATCTTCAGTATTTTCACGTACAACAACAATATCAACATTGTCAAAACGAGTTTTTACATTCGGCAAATTCTTGCAGGGGCGAAGATTTGCATATAAATCAAGCTCTTTTCTTAACTGCACATTGACTGAGCGAAAACCTTTACCGATAGGTGTTGTTACAGGCGCCTTCAACGCAATTTTATTTTTGCGGATTGAATCCAAAATTCTTTTGGGAAGCGGAGTGCCTTCTTTTTCTATAACATCTTCTCCTGCCGTTTGCAAATCCCAATTTATTTTAAGCCCTGATGCGTCGATAATTTTTACAACCGCATCACATATTTCAGGCCCTATTCCGTCTCCGTTAATTAAAGTTATATTGTGCATAATATTTTTTAATCCTTTACTACGCGCAAATTGCGTCTGAATTCTTTGTAAAAACCACAGCTTGTAACCTGAAGCGAACCTTCCAGAAAGACATCCCCCTGCGCTAACGCCGAAAGCAAAGGACAATCCAAATCATGCACATAATTTTCACAATTTATGCACAAATCGTCATCCTCAATAAAGACTCTTGAATTCACGCAATACATAACTCAATTATACATCTTTTGATTGAGTTTGTAAATAAATCACAGTCACTTTGCACGTTCATTAAAAGAAGTTTGGTTAAAATTTCTTAACAAACATTTAAAATTATGCAATTGGCAGCAAAAAAAATTGTTTATAAATATAAGGTTAGGTAAAAATTAAGGTAGGTTATTATGACTACATTAGATAGTGCAGTCAGCTATATGAAAATGTATCCCGAATTTGTTTTCGGAACGGGATATGAAAAATTTTCGCAAGAACTCCGCACAAACTGGAAAAACGCAAAAGAAAGCGGTTTAACATGGAACAATGCTAAAGACGCATTTAGAGATGCGTTTGAAGCTACTAAAGCGGATAACGATGCTTTAATCCAGCAAAACGGCGGATTCTTCAAAAGCATGAAGAAAAGTCTTATGAGTATATTCCCTGATCTTAAAACAGGATGGAAAGAAGCCGGTGATTTAGCTGAACAAGCCGGTAAAATGAAATTCTGGCCTCAACTGAAAAGTGTCGGAAAAGTTTTAGGGAAAAGAATGCCTCTTATTGCGGCACTCGGAACTTTGATTGTTGAAGCTCCAAATATATTTAAGGCAACAAAAGATGAAGGACTTTTAACTGGCGTCGGAGAAACCGCAAAAACAGCAGGAAGATTAGGATTAAGCACAGTTTGCGGTGCGATTACTCAGGCTCTTATTCCTGTTCCGTTTTTGGGCGGTATGATAGGTTTTATAGCCGGTGATATGTTAGGCAGATTTATTTTCGGAAAGTCATACACTGAAAAGCAGGCTCAACAAGAAAAAACTGAAGCTGCCGCTCAAAATATTCCGCAGTTTGACTTCAATAATATAAAAATGCCCTACGGCGGAAATACAGCCTTTAATGATGATGAGTTTTTAAAATTGCAGCAAATGTACAATCAGGCAGCTAATTCAAGCGGATTAAATTCAACAAATCCGTTCACGCCTTCAATGCCGTACCAGATGAACCCCAATAATTCAAGTACGTTTTAACAACAAAAATCCCAACTCCAACCCCTTTAACCCTGGGGTAAAGTACTAAGTTTAACAAAACTTAGTACTTTTTCAATTTAGAAGGCAATTTTTTAATAAAGAAATACTTTATATATACATACGGGGAATTTATTAAAAGGGAAAATTATGAGTGACAGCATTAATGTAAATAATGATCTTAAAACGGTTACACGTTATGCTCTCGGATACACACCGCAAGAACAGGAATATTCTGCTGACACCTCATCATTTGTATGGACGGTTGGAACAGAAAAAGCAATTCGGGGCTTTAATACACTTCGCCCGTACTGGAAAACCCGCAAATCAGTTTGGGAAGCTCAAAAGGATTTGGAAAACGGATTAAAAGGCGCAACTAAAAAAGAAACCGTTCGCAACTACAAACGTGCAATGGAAATCCAAAATGCGCAAAGAAGACTTCAAGAGCTGGAAATTAAAGAGATTGAAAAATCTAATCTTACTCCGGATCAAAAAAGAACAGCAATAGATTTTAAGAAGTCTAAATATTATGATAATCTAAAATATGAAATAGATAATACAAAAAATTTAAGCCCGAAAGAATATGCACAAAAAATAAAAGATTTGGAACAACAAATAGCCGACAGAAATTTACGCGTTGTTGAGCAAAATATTGCAAATCAAACACAGACAACAACTAAAAAAGGAAAACTCTGGAATGGTGTAAAAAAATATTCAGGCTACAACAAAGCAAGTCAAAAAACAGCCGAATGGCTTACAAAATCATCCAAACTGCGTAAAATAGCAAAATTCGGACGTGCAAACGCTTTAACCGCTGTTGGATTTGATTTAGCCTTCTCAGCACCTGAAATAATCCAAACAAAACAAGAACTCGGAACAGGAAAAGCACTTAAACAAACAGGAAGAACCCTTGCTATTGCAGGAACTCAGGTTGCAGCATACGCAGTCGGTGCAAAAGCAGGAGCCGCAATGGGGGCTGCAATAGGTTCCATCATTCCCGGAGCAGGGACTTTAGTCGGAAGTATTCTAGGTGCCGCAATTGGCTTAACCGCAAGTTATTTTGCAGGCAAAGGCGCTCAAAAACTCTTTGGTAAATCCGAACTTGATAAAGCACATGATCAACTTGCAAACGAGGTAGCGAAAGAAGCAGCTGAAAATCCTGAAGTATTAGCACAGGTTTTAACCGTTGCCAATGACCGCTACAGTCAGGAACCGGAACAAAGTGAAACAACTGATATTGTAATGACTGCCTTTAACAATGTTGTTGAAGCTGCAGAAAAGGGTGAACTGAAACCCGCGCAAGCATCACAAACAGAACCTGCGGCAGAAACTAAACCAACAACAAAAACAGAAAAGTCATCTGCTGAAAAACAAGATACTGATTCAACAGCAAAAAATACAACAACAACTCAAACAAGCAGCGAAAAAGAAGTTGATGATGCTGATTTGCAAGAAACAATTGAAAAACTTGACTACATAATTAATTATTACGAAAATGCATCTTCAAACTGCTACAGCGGCAGTTTTAATACAAACAACATTTTCACAATGCCGTACAATCAATTCAATATGCCGTTTATGCAAGGCTATGGATTTAACACCGGCTGGGGAATGTATGCATAAAATTTAAACAACACTATAGTTTTACTATAGTGTTGTTACATTGAAATCCCTCTCCGAAATTGAAGCAGTACATTCCAAAATGTTGTTCAAAAACTTTTCGATTGCCGCTTCCATAGAATTAATTTCGGTTTTCAGGTTTGAATAATTTTCTTCTCTTCTTTCACGTAATGCGTTTTCAAAAATTTCGTCACGATACATACTTACATACTCCAATTAACTTTACATACTTCTCTTACGGATATAATTCCCAAATCTTTAAAGTTTTAAATAATATTGTTACAAAATTTATAAATATCGGGAAAATAAAATAACTTTAAAGTACAATATAAGAAAACTAATAAAAGGAACAAGAATCAATTATGAAAACAGATTTTCAGCTTACAAGCTACGATTACTACTCAAGCAGACGGGATATGGAAGTTATTTCCACAATCGTTGATGCGCTAAAAAAAATTCTTGAAGAAGATAAACTTCAGCCGCAGCCGTTGTTTTTGAAAACATCCGACAATCTTATTCTAAATATCGCAAGAATGGTTGTTCAGGAAAAGAAAAAAACGTTTCTTATAGGTATAACAGGCGAAAGTGCATCAGGAAAAACTGTTTTCGTTGATAATACAATTAAAGCCTGTGTAAAAGAAAAAAAAGAAGGAATTTACACAGTTATCAGATGTGATGACTACTATAAAGACACTTCCAAAGAACTTAAAGAAGCCGGCAGTTATGAAGAATTATTTAAGACAGGTTTCAGCTTTGATACACCGAACGCTATTGATCTTGAGCTGATGAAAAAACACCTTATGTCATTGAAAAAGGGGAAAGAAATTAAATCTCCTTTATATAATTTTGTAACTTGTGAAAGTAATCCTGACGGAGAACTTAAAAAACCGGCAAAAGTTATTTTGACAGAGGGGCTTTATGTATTAAATGAAGGGCTGCGCGAAATTATGGACGTAAAAGTTTATGTATTTACGCCGCTTGATGTTATCAAAGAACGCTGGTATAAACGCGCTGCATTACGCGGTAAAACAGGCGTTGCTGCAGATATGCAGTTTGCAGATGTAAACAGAACAGCACAGGAATATATTCGCCCTGCATATCAAATT
The DNA here is from genome assembly GCA_944325585.1 of Candidatus Gastranaerophilales bacterium. Taxonomy (GTDB): domain Bacteria; phylum Cyanobacteriota; class Vampirovibrionia; order Gastranaerophilales; family Gastranaerophilaceae; genus Scatenecus. Next base: position 10,087 of record CALVAS010000035.1, on the reverse strand, counting down.
TCTGATGCCGTAATTAACGGTATGGTAAGTCAGGAATATATTCAACAGATTACAGACCGTATATTTAACACATTGCAGGAAATCGTTTATTAATGTGACGAAATCTTTTGCAGATAAAAGCTGGCAATTTAAAAGAGAAACTCTTAATATCACACAAGAGTTTCTCTTTTTATATTGCGCCGGTCTCAAAAATTATCTCCGGACGCATCTTCCGCAGTATATACCTTAATAATCATACATGATTCGGCAGCCATTACATTGTCTTTCCGGAAACGCTCTTACGCACCTGTCACACGGATTAACAATGACCTTGGCTTTACAAGGGTCACATTCGGCTTTCCGCACTTTACAAGGGTTACAGTTTTTAAATCCTGTAAACGGATTCAAACTAAAAGAACTTGAATTGTGGCCTATACCGATATAAGGAAGCGGATTTAACTGACTGACTGTCCAGGCATTTGCTCTTTGCGCAGGAATTAAAAATAAACCGAACAGAGCAAGTGTCATAAATAATCTTTTCATACATAAACTCCTATTATTTTACGGATAATCATATCCACACTTTTATTATAAACTTTTTAAACAAAATTTCGATAACCTTACGGGCAATATAATCACCCGAATGTTTTAAGAATAAACGGCTGTTTTTGAAGATGTTGCCGAAATTTACGCAATAAAAAAGCCCGATATTAATAAATATCGAACTTTTTTTGTTTGAAATTTATCAATTATAATGCTTGTTTTGCAACAGATGCATCATCCAGCAAAATTACGTAAATTTCTTCACCTGATTTTGCGTGATATTTCAAACCTGGAGTTACAAGACCTGTAACCAAACCAACAGCCGCACCTACCGGAGTACCGATAGCAACACCGGTTCCGATATTTGCAGGGCTCGGAATGAATGCAAAACCAACACCGGCACCGGTACCGATTGCTGCACCGCCTGCAGTGTAAAGAAGTAATTTACCTGCTGTCATCCAAGGACCTTCTTTAAGTTCATAGTTTTTGTAGAAAGGTTTAGCGTTAACAGCAGCTTTATGTCCGTCCGGAGTAACGATTTCCGTAATTTGAACATAAACTCTTGCATTTTTGTTGAATTTCTTTTCTTTTTCAACTCCGAGAACTGTTCCGTTGAATTTAGAATTTGCAGGAATAATCAAAGTACCTTCTTCAGTGTAGATAGGTTCTTCGTTAACAAAGTAAACCGCATCACCTGCTGCTCTTTCTTCAGATTTGAATTTTTCAGTGAATGCAATTTCCAAAACGTTACCTTCTTTGATAACATTTGATTTTTGCAAAACAAGAACTTCATTGTTCGGAGCATTTCTTTTGACTTTCAAGTGTTCAACAGCTTCTCCTTTGTATTCATTCTTAACAAGATCAAGTTTAGCTTTTAATCTTGAAAGTAATACAGCAGCTTCAGCTCTTGTCAAAAGATCATTCGGACGAAGTTCATTTTCGTTCGGATAGTTTACATAAATACCGTAATCTAAGGTTTTAGCATAAACTTGTTTTGCCCAGCACGGAATTGATTTATAGTCAGAGAAAGAAGTTAATGCAGAAGTATCAGAAACTTTGTCTTTTGTAATGTGGCTGATTACAGATTGAGTTTCAGCTCTTGACATAAGTTTTGATGCTTTGAAGGTTCCGTCCGGATAACCGTAAACCAAACCTAACTGTTGAGAACGCAAAATATCGTCATAATTTGCGTCAGATGCTGATACGTCAGAAAATGAATTTTTTATTGAAACGTTCAAATTTTCATTTGAAAGCAATTTCAACAAAGATTTGACAAAACAAATTCTTGACACATTTTTTTCGGGACTAAAGTTGTGTTCTGAATCAAGCCCCATGATGTCATTGGAAACGACATCAACAATTTCCTTGTTTGCCCAGTAATCTTTGCTTACATCATTAATAGTAACGTTGGCAAATGCCGGAACCCCTAAAAATGCTGTTAAACAAAAACCCAATAAGCCAGCTAAAAGTTTTTTCATAAATCTCAATTCCTCATCTTTACTAGTAAACTGAATTTATTTGTTGTATATATTATAGAGAAGATATTATATTTTGTAAAGTGCCAATTAAAATTTTAATATTTTATTGATAGTTATATATTGGAGATTACAGAAGAATCAGGAGAAGAAAATGATTAATTTTAACATGACAAAAATCGTTGCGACCTTAGGGCCGGCTTCAAACACAAAAGAAATGATTCGCAAACTTTACGAATCAGGCGTCACAATGTTCAGACTCAACTCTTCCCACGGGGACGTTGAAATGCACAAACAAAATCTTTCATACATCCGCGAAATAGAAGCGGAAAAAAAGACGCTTATACCTGTTTTGCTTGACTTACAGGGTCCAAAAATCAGAATCGGATGTCTTGACAATCCTATTGAATTAAAAAAAGGTGAAATTCTAAAATTCAGACACCAGCCCGAAAAAACAGGAGACATTCTGCCTGTTGATTATAAAGGCATGGCGGATGATGTACATCCCGGTGAACTTATTCTGATTGATGACGGAAAAATTCAACTGGAAGTACAAAAAGTCGAAAACGGTGTTATTTTTGCCAAAACACTTACAGACGGACTTTTAAAACAAAGAAAGGGCATAAATATACCGGGTTCTACAGGCAGTATCGATGTTTTAACTGAAAGAGACCTTAAATTTGTAAAATTTGCCTGCGAAAACGGTATTGATTATTTAGGGCTTTCATTTGTAAGAGAGGCTGAAGATGTAATTCAATTAAGAGAGATAACAAAATCTTATAATAACAATGACATCAAGATTATTTCTAAAATTGAAAAGCCTCAGGCTGTTGAAAATATTGACAGAATTATTGAAGTTTCAGACGGCATAATGGTTGCAAGAGGCGATCTCGGAATTGAAATTTCAACAGAGAAGGTGCCGATTGTACAAAAAACAATTATTCGTAAAGCAAACATCAAACGAAAAGTTGTAATTGTTGCAACACAAATGCTTGAGAGCATGATTGAAAATCCGATTCCGACACGTGCGGAGACCAGCGACGTTGCAAACGCAATTCTTGACGGAACCGACGCTATTATGCTTTCCGGAGAAACAGCAGCGGGCGCTTATCCTGTAGAAGCCGTGTCAATGATGAAGAAAATCGCTGACGCGGTTGAGGCATCACCGTTTATGCGCAAAAATAAATTCCCGAGAAAAATGATTGAGGAAGAAAAAGACAGTCAGGCTATGGCTATCGGCATGTCAATTGCTGATATGTCAAAGAAAATGAACATTAAAGCCGTTGTTGCATTGACTGCCAGCGGATTTACAGCTCAGTTTCTTTCCGAAGGCAAGTTGAGCGTACCTATTTACGCATGCTGTCCTAAGAAAACAATTTGCAGAGACTTAAAACTTTATAGAGGTGTATTCCCTGTCGAAATTGATTTTGACGGAAAAATTGACAGACCTGCACTTCAAAAAATAGACAAATTTTTAACTGAAGAACTTCAGCTGCAAAAGGATGATACAGTAATCTTCACCGGCTCTGTTCCTGAATTGCTTCTCGGCGGCACAAACTTTATTAAAATTCATAAAATAGGCTCTGCCGACGACTAAGCTATTAACATTAAACAACCGTCAGGCTTGACCTTGAGACGCCGGAGAATCATCTAATTAAAAAAAAGCCCCTTTTTTAAAGGGGCTCAACTTTTTTTAGGAAGGAAGGAATTTAAGTATCTCTCTTTTATTTAACGGATAATCTCTCTTTTAATATCTCTCGTTTTATTTAACGCTCTCATATATATAAAGTATATATGAATTATTGAATTTCACTAATTGATAAATTCGTTACAAAACTTAACAAGAAATTATCGTACTATCTACTTGCCAAAATAAAAAAAATGTTCTAAAATAAAAAAGTAATTCACATGGTTTTTGGGTGGTCGATTTGATGTGCCCAGGTTAGTGAGGGTAAATGTTAGTTTCATCTATTGCAAGATTCAATGCAGCTAGAAACATGAATAACGCGGCGTTCGGCATAATGCAAAGCTATAATCAAATGAACAATGCGCTTTCCAATAATACATTCGGCGGGGAAAATAATCTTACCATGCTGCATGAAATGGACAAAAAATTAAGTTTAGATTTGGCATCCAACAGTCTCTTATATAAAATATCCAGTTTACAGGAAAAGCTAGCTAAAAAACATCAGAATGAAAATATCAAACATTCGTTTTCAGTAATGGCATAACTATAATTATTTAAGGTCTCATAAAAATTATTCAGCACTGTTCTTAACAAACAGGCGTTTGACAAGCACGGAACATACTGCCGGAATTACAGAAACCGTAATCAATACGGGAATTATGCCTTTAGCCTGTGCCACAAAACCTATAAACGACATAAATATTGCGACAACGCCCCATGAAAATCCGTTTATAAACCCACCGATAATACTTTTATACTGCGGTAAAACAGTTTGCGCCATAACCATTGTAACCGGTTGTGCAAGCATTGTTATAAAGCCGACCAAAACAAACACTAAATTCGCAGCCATTGGAAGGTTTTTATAAGTCAACGCAAAGATTATCATCAACGGAAGCGGTGAAATCATCGATGCATAAAAAATATTGGCAGTTCCAGCACGTTTTTCAAAACTTCTGCTTAACATAGAACCGATACCGCCCGCAAAAATAAATGCAAACAGAACACAGCCTATATAAAACGGTTTATAGCCCATGCTTTTCCACAAAAACGGAAGCAAAATTGAACAGGATGTGGTAATCAGGGTTTTAAGCATTGCAATTGTTATTAATATTTGGAGTTTTTTATCAGTTAAAATATCTTTAAAGGCTTTTGAAAATTTCAAATTCGTTTTTTCTTTTAAATCCGCCGAGATTTTAGGAACAAACCTGAACATTAATAAAGCAATCAGGATTCCCGGAATACAAAGGACAGGCATGAGTGGAAGCCCCCAGAATTGAGCAACATAAGCCGATAAAAGCGGGCCGAAGGAAAAACCGATAGAGCCCATTGCAATAAAAATTCCCATGGATTTTGCAAGATCATTTTGCGCAAACCTGACAACAAATCCGAGTGCCTGCGGGTGGAAAAGGCTTGAGCCGAGACTTCCAAGGATTATACAAAGTATCAGAATAAAGACATTATTTGAAGCCGGCGCAAGAGAAATAAAAATTGAAGTAAAAATAAGTCCCCAGAAAATAAATGCTCTTTTTACAATATTATCGGCGAAAAATCCGAAAAGAGGCTGCAACAGAGATGAAAAAATATGCGACATGCTCAATATAACTGTTGCAAAAGCCATTGAAATTGATAACTTCGCTGCAATAAACGGCATAATAGGATTAAGCATTCCTGTATATATGTCGTTTACGAAATGGGCTTCATCAAGCCAGAGAATGGGGTTTTTCTTATTTTTGAACATACAATTATAAAAACATTAAAAAACTTAAAAATCAATTAATTGGGAATCTTATGCCTGTTATACCTGAAGATTAAAACCAGAGACATGACAATACCAGCCAAAAGCCCGATAATAGACACAATTGATGCGATATGAACATTTCCGACATCAAGCGCGCTGTCTACTCTAATGTTTTCAACAACGAGTCTTACAAGTGAATAAAGAATAAAATACACGGAAAGTGTAAGCCCTTCTATTTTTGCCCCGAATTTTTTGATAACTACAAGAAGCAGTGCAAAAACACAAAAATTTAGAAGACTTTCATACAAAAAAGCGGGATGGAAAAATTCGTAATTAATATAATCCTGAGGCCGCTTAGAAAGAGGAATAAACAACTTAAAAAAACCGTCATAGGGAAGTCCGAAGGCCTCATTATTGAAAAAATTACCCCAGCGCCCGACGGCTTGAGCAAGGACAGTTCCGATTGAAAATACATCGAGCAGTCTTAAAAAGGGTATCTTATATTTTTTTGAAGCAAACCACAATGCCAGAATGCCTGCTATTAAACCGCCATGAATTGATAAACCTCCGCCTCTTATATAAAAAATTTCAAAAGGATGAAAAATATAATAATCCAAATTCACAATACAATAATATAACCTTGCCCCAAGAATTCCGAAAATAACTGCAAACGGAGCAGCTTCCCATATAAATTCAGCTTTGACGTCATTATAGATTTTTGAATAGACAACTTTTGCCGTGTAAACAGCCAAAAGACAGGAAAAAGCCAGAATAATCCCGTAATAATACACAGGAAAACCGAAAATTTCAAAAGCAACTTCACCTGGAGAAACCAGAATCATACCTTAACCTGCAACATCTGATGTTTTTGAATTGTTAGCTTTTTCTTCGTTAAGACGGTCAATTTTTTCTTTTACTTCGTCTCCGTCCTGAATATCAGAACCTTTTTCCAGATAAAGATTGTAATTTTTTACAGCATCAGTTAACAATTCATTTATTTTTGCCTGAACCTGCGGAGAAAGCGTAATTTTATCCTGTTTCATAAGGGTTTCTTCATCAACTTTAACAGGTTTTCCGTTTTCATCAAGAGTTAAAACACCTTTTGCAAGATCAACAGAAAAATCTTCTTCTGCTACGGCTAGAGAATAATAAGCATCCGCAAAATCCGGATTTAATTCAATAGCTTTTGAAAAAGATGCAATCGCATTTTCGTAATCTTCTGCCTGCGTGTAAGCAACCGCTAGATTATAATGAGTTTCAAAAACAGATGCATCCAAATCAACGCTTGATTTCAAACGTTCTATCGCATTTTCGTAATCTCCCTGTTCAATATAGCCCTTTGCTTTGTTGTTAAGCTCCTGAACAGCAAATTTGTTAATACAAGCCGTAGAAACAACCGAGATAAATAAAACACTGACTAATAAGAGTGCTTTTTTCATATGCTCATCATCCTCATATATTAACTGTTGTAAATGAATTATAAAATAAGCATAAATATTTGGCAAATTTTATAAATTTAAGTTACAATTAACATGGAAAATATAAACCGTCCATGTAAACTATTTTTCAATATAACGGTTTATAACAAAATACAAAAAGGAGTCAAATCCGGAAAAACAGGAGATACCTGATGTCTGAAGAAAAAGTAATAAGATTAGGAGAAAAACGGGAGCATTCACCAAAAAACGAATCGGAAACAAAAGATGACAACAAATCATTTGAGCCGATTTACTGCAGTTTTTGCGGGCGCCCTAACACTCAGGTGTTGAAAATGGTAAAAGGTCCGGGCGTAAATATATGTTCGGAATGCGCAATGATTGCCGTTCAATATTTGATACTTAATGACAGGATGCCGTCAGCTGATGCACAAAAAATTCTTGATGCCTTCTGGGGGAAAGCCAAAAGATGAGTGATATCGTCAAACAACTTAATCCGTTTGAAGTTAAAACACTGATTCTGGAGATTCTCGATAAATTCAGCAATATTGAAGACTTGAGAACTCTTAAAAATCTCAATGTTGATATTCTTGATGCGCAAAACGATAAAAAAACAATTGTTAAGATTCTTTATAAAGAACTGAATAACGCAACTCAAAAAAATGAACATATTTTAAGGATTCTGCTGGAGCGATATGCGCCGAAAGACGAATTAACAGCGCATCTCTGGTCGCTTTTGAAAAATAACCTTATATCAAATGAAACAAAAATTGTAGTACTTAATTTTCTTCGAGACATTGACTCTAACTGGTCTTACGACCAATTCGGCAACTATCTTGAAAATGAAGATGAACTTGTTGACCACGACACCAAATTATTATTAAAAAATGCGATAATCAATCCTGAAGTTCAGATTGATTTTTTGGATTTTATCAACTCATTAAACACAAAAGACAAAATCACCCTTATTGAATCACTCGGAAATGACTACACGGAAGATGCTCTTGCAAATATACTTATTCCCGTTTTTTTGTCGGATCCGTATTCAGAAGAAGGTGAAGCAGCACTAAAAATGCTTGGAGAGTCTAAATCACAGCTTGCATATCACGCATTGGATGCAGCACTTAAATACGCAAAAGAAGATTTGCAGCCGCAAATAAAAAAGAACCTTTCAAAACTCAAACTTGCAGGCATCAGGGAAGATAACACCGAAATTTTCTATAAAAATCTTCTTGCGGACTCAAAACCCTATATTTTTTGTCTTACCTATCCTGACGGACACGGCAATCAGGCATTGATATTCACAAGAGAAAAAGAAAATGAAAGAATCCAGTTTGTCGCAGTTGTAATTGATGACTACAGCGGAATTAAGGACTGTTTCGGATTTAACGACATTTCAAAATTTGAATGCGACAAAATTATAGAAAGATTTTATCAGGATGAACAGGTTTTAAATATTCCTCCTGACGCGCTTAAAACAATTCTCTTAAACGCGGAAAAACTTGCGGACAAATTTCCGTATGAATATATTTGCTGGAAAAATCTTCTGGCAGACATTGAGCCGGAAAACATTGACATAAAAGAGTTTTTGAATAAAAATCTCAAGCCCGCCGCACTCGGGAAAAATGACCTTGAAAAACTTTACACGGATGAATTTACAAAACACTGGTTTCTGGATTATTCATACAGCGACGAATTTGATGAAATGATTGATGTTCTGAATGTCAGATTGCAAAATGCAGATTACAAAATCGACTTTGATAAAATCATTAATCTTTATCTTAACACGGTATTTTATCCGGAAGAACGCAGAGTCTGGAGCGAAAGACTTGTAATATCGGCTTATTTAAAACTGCTGACAGACAGAGCAGATACCGCCGCATTAATTTACGGACTGTATTTTAATGAGGAATTTAAGGATGAATTTTTCAAAAATATTTTAAGAAAAAGTATCTATGAATACTATTTTGCGTTAAAATACAACACAGAACTCAATAACGGCAAGTTCAGCCTGAATGAACTTGATTATATAATAAAATTAATCGAAAGCAGGTGGGTTGAAAATGTATAAAGTAATGGCTTTAGATGTCGGAACCAAAAGAATCGGCGTTGCGCTCAGCGACTTTCTTTTGATGATTGCGAACGGTCATTCCTGTGTGCCCCGTCAGCCGGAAGACAAAGCCGTTGATGAGATTTTAAAAATCGCAAAAGATAATCGGGTTGAAAAAATTGTTGTCGGACTTCCCATAAACATGGACGGAACACAAGGGGCACAGGCAGAGGACTGCAAGCAGTTTGCAGAAAAATTAACCGGCTATGAAATAATTTTTGAAGACGAAAGGCTTACATCTGATACCGCAGAGGAAAATTTGCGCAATAAAAAAATTGACTTCAAAAAAAACAAAGGACTGGTTGATATTGAAAGCGCTTGTATTATACTGGAACAATACCTGAGCAGAAATCAAAAATAATAAAATAAAGGAGAAAAACATGGAAAACGAAGAAAAACAGTTAATTGAAACAGTTGATGAAGAAGGAAACGTAATCAACTTTGAACTTTTCGATATCGTAGAAGTTGACAATCAGGAATATGCACTGCTTTTGCCTGCTGACGCAGAGGAAGAAGACAGCGAAGACGGTGAAATTGTTCTTATGAGATTGACAAAAGACGGTGAAGATTATCTTTTTGAAACAATCGAAGACGAAGATGAATTCAACAAAGTTGAAGAATACATAAAAACATTGGAAGACGAAGAAGACGAGGAAGAATAATTTGTTAGAAAAATTTACTGAAAAAGCAATAAATGTGGTAAGTACGGCACAACGGTGCGCAAACGAAATGCATTCCGCAAACATAGTATCAGAACATCTTTTGCTTGCACTGTTTCTTGAGGCAAAAGGCATTCCTTTAAAAATTTTCAAAACATACAACATCACATACGAAAATCTTTTGAAGGAAGTAACTGAAAGTCTTAATATTGAACACAATATCAGCACTGACAAGGCGCCCGTTTTCAGCCATCACCTTAAAGAAATACTTAAAAACGCACTTGATCTGGCAAACAAATCAGGAAATCCTTCAATACTTTCCGAACATTTATTTCTTGCAGTAATTAATGACAGAAAATCCAATAACGTAAGGATTTTGGAAAAGCTCGGATTTGATGTTGTAAAATCCAAAATACTTATTGAAAAACTTGTTCAAAGAAAAACAAAGAAACTTTATCAT
>CALVAS010000034.1 GCA_944325585.1 Candidatus Gastranaerophilales bacterium | reverse complement strand
CATAACTCCGCCGCGGCCCGGGTTGAGTTCAATATTGTGAACAATTGTTCCTAACGGAATCAATTCCAACGGAAGCGCGTTTCCGTTCTGAACCGGTGCTTCCGGTCCTGAAACTATTACATCGCCTACATTTAAGCCTTCCGGTGTAAGAATATATCTTTTTTCACCATCTGCATAATATACTAATGAAATTCTTACGTTTCTGTTCGGATCATATTCAATTGTTTTAACAGTTGCAGGGATACCGAATTTATCGCGTTTGAAATCTATTACACGGTAAGTTCTTTTTACACCGCCGCCTTTATGACGACATGTAATTCTTCCTGTATTATTTCGGCCTGCTGTTTTCTTTAATGACTTTAACAATGATTTTTCGGGAGTTGATGTGGTTATTTCCTGATAATCACTTTTTGTCATACCTCTTTGACCCGGAGATGTCGGATTAATTTTTCTGATTGCCATTTTATTTTCTCCTTTGGTTGGCTTTGTTCTACTTGTCGGGACTTGTGCCGGACGCCCCGTTATTTGTATCCGTTAACTGCGTCTGCGCGATAAACGGATCCGGTCTTTGCCTGCCTGACTTGCTTATTGCAAGCCCGCGCTGCAAAGCCTGCACCCTATGTAGGGTTTAATTATGCACCGATTAATTCTTCAATCGGTTCGCCTTCGATTGTTACGATGGCCTTTTTAGAGGAATCGGTTCTACCGAATTTGTATCCCATTCTTTTTGCGTGAGACGGCATGTAAACCGTTCTTACTTTCTTAACTTTTCTTCCAGGAAAAGCTAATTCTACTGCTTGAGCAATTTCGATTTTGGTTGCGTCTTTTACAACTTCAAATGTATATTGGCCAAGCGTTGTAGCACCTACTGATTTTTCGGTAATTAAGGGCTTTTTAATTATGCCGTATAATTTTTCTGTATTAGTCATTTCTTTACTCATTATCTGATTTCCTTTTCTTTTTTCGGATTGATATCTCTTTGTTTCTTAATTAGCTTAATCTTTCGGTGATATCTTTTACTGATGCTTCAGTCATTACGACGAAGTCTGCTTCCAATAAATCTTTTACGTTCAAGTTTGAAGGTAAAATCATTTTTACACTCGGAATATTTCTTGCTGATAATTCCAAGAATTTGTTTTCAGCAGCTTTTGTATCTGCAACAATCAAAACTTTTCCTGAAACATTTAATGATTTTAATGCACTTACCATTAATTTTGTTTTGGGTTCTGTGATTGTTGAAAAATCTTTTACAACAATCAACTGGTCTTGTCTTGCTGATAATGCAGATTTTAAAGCCAATTTTCTTGCTTTTTGCGGCATGTTGAAAGCATAACTTCTGGGTTTCGGTCCGAAAACAACGCCGCCGCCTGCAAATAACGGTGAACGTAATGAACCTGCACGAGCGCGGCCGGTACCTTTTTGTTTCCAAGGTTTTTTGCCGCCGCCTGAAACTTCTGCTCTTGTTTTAGCGCAAGCAGAACCCTGACGTGCATTGTTTAACTGTCTTCTTAATGCCAAATGCATTACATGTAAGTTCGGCTCAACTCCGAAAATATTTTCGTTCAAAGTAATTTCGCCTAATTTTTCTCCGTTTGTACTTAATATTTCTTTTGACATTTTATTTTTCCTTTATATCTTATTTCTACTGCCTGTTACCCCTTTCGGAAATCCGTTTTATATGGCAACTCGGGATTTTTAAAACTTTTCTGTTTATTTAAATTAGTTCCATTTTGTTCTTGTAGGAACGATTGTTACCAATCTGCCTTCGCATCCCGGAACTGAACCTTTTACTAATACAAGATTTCTTTCGGTATCAACTTTAACTAATTTTAATTTTGTAATAGTAACTCTTTCATTACCCATGTTACCGGCCATTCTTTTGCCTTTGATAACACGTGAAGGAGTTGTACCTGCGCCGATTGAACCGGGTTCTCTGTGATTTTTTGAACCGTGAGCCATCGGTCCTCTGCCAAAGTTCCAACGTTTTACTGTACCTTGGAAACCTTTACCGATTGATTTTCCTGTTACATCAACTTTTTCAACATTGTTAAGAATTGAAAGTTCGATTTTGTCGCCGACTTTATAATCTGACGGATTGTCAACTCTGAATTCTTGTAAGTGTCTGTAGTTATCTAAGTTATTCTTTTTGAAATGACCTAATTGAGCTTTTGTTAAGTGTTTTTCTTTTGCTGCAATTGTTCCGACTTGAATTGCATTGTAACCGTCTGTTTCAACTGTTTTTACCTGTGTAACAACAATATCATCAACTTTAATAACTGTTACAGGAATTGCCAATCCGTGTTCGTCGAAAATTTGTGTCATTCCCAGTTTTTTACCTATTACACCTAGTGTCATATTTTACCTTTCTAGCTCGCCCTACTTGGTGCGGACAATATCTGCCCCTCTTTCGGGTCTGCATTTTCACTTGCGAGCGCTACTTGCTGCCTTGTACTTTACCTTCGGGACTTTCACCCTCCGCGCCTTAACGGGCGGGTAGTAGATCACATTATATGCATAATGCTTATTAAATTTTCAATTTTGGTTTGATATCTTATTCCGCCTGTCAAATTTTCCCAAAACTTTTATTTTGTAAAATTTGCCTGTTTCTTCGGCTTGCACCTCTGTCACAACGGCGGTCTCATTATGCTGCCCTGTTCGTTTCGCTTCCGCGAACCGCACCGGCAGCACAGTCTTAGAGTTTTACTTCGATATCTACGCCTGCCGGCAAATCTAATCTACTTAACTCTTCAGTTGTCTGTTGAGTGGGTTCGTATATATCAATAATACGTTTATGTGTTCTTAATTCAAAGTGTTCACGAGATTTTTTGTCAACGTGGGGCGAACGAAGAACGCAATATATACGTCTTTTTGTCGGTAAAGGAATCGGGCCTGCAACTTTTGCGTCTGTTCTTTTTGCAGTTTCTACGATTTTGTCTGAAGATACATCAATCAATTTGTGATCGTATGCTTTTAAACAAACTCTGATTCTTTGTCTTTTTGTGCTTGCCATATTTATTCCTTTTCTTTTTGTATAAATACACTTCTGAGGTTGATTTTACGGCGGAACCTCTATGCCGCCTTGGTTTGCCTGATTTGCTATTTGTAAATAATTTCGGGTATTTGTAAAAAATTTACTATACTTCAAGCATACCGATAGTATTACAAACATAAATACCTGTCAACAAAGATTTTGTCATATTGTTTCGTTTTTGTAACATATTTTGTAATATTTTTTAACTTTTATTTTTTCTGTCCCGACTAATTTGATTCGGCGCAAAAAAAATACCGCATTTAATGCGGTAGTATTTCTCTCTCTTATTACTCTGAAAAAATTCAGAGGATTATTTTGATTTGTTTTGTTTTGAGTTGGTATTAGACTCTTGTTTTTCAGATTCGGATTCTTCTTCCTGAATCTCTTCTTCCTGTGAAACTTGCTCCTCGTCTTGATTTTCACCGGCTTCATCTTCATTATTTTCTGAAGCCTCATCCTCTGCCTCGGCGTCTTCGATTTCATCTTCGTCTTTTGCTCTCAAAACAGGGATTGAAAGCATCAAAGCCATTTGATTTCCTTCCTGTTCAAAATTCAATTCAAGAGCATCTTTATCCATTTCGACGTATTTTGATAAAAGTTCAATTAGTTCGCCGCGCATTTTTTCAAGAAGTTCCGGTGTCAAATTCGTTCTGTCCTGCATCAAGACAACGCGCAGGCGGTTAACTGCGGTATCTTTGGCATTTTCTTCTTTTTCGGCCTGACGAAAGAATCCGAATACTTTGTTGAATAAATCCTGAAATATATCTTTCATCTTACTTCTCCTTTCCCATTAAGCCGGAAAAGAATTTTTTAACTTTCGCGAAAACGCCCGTATCTTCTTCCAGATTCAAAAACGGAACGTCTTCTCCCATAATTCTTCTTGCGACATTGTTGTATGCCTTTCCTGCAAGAGAATTGTCGTCATTCACAATCGGATCGCCTTTGTTTGTTGAGGTGATAATTCCCGTATCTTCCGGAATTATACCGATTAAATCGGCTGAAAGTATTTCAACAACATCTTCTACACTCATCATATCATTTGATTTGATTAGATTCGGACGAACTCTGTTAAGAAGCAGTTTGTATGATTTAATTTCTTCTTTTGCTTCAAGAAGTCCGATTATTCTGTCCGCATCACGAACCGCAGACATTTCGGGCGTCGTAACAACAATTGCTTCACTTGCACCGGCAACCGCATTCTGGAACCCTTGTTCAATCCCTGCAGGGCAATCAACAAGAATAAAATCAAAATCTTTTTGAAGTTCTTCACAGATTTTTTTCAATTGTTCTTCCGTTACTGCAGTTTTATCTCTTGTTTGCGCTGCCGCAAGCAGACACAAATTCGGATTTTTCTTATCTTTTACAAGTGCCTGTCTAAGTTTGCAGCGTTCTTCCACAACATCAACAATTGTATAAACAATTCTGTTTTCAAGACCAAGCAAAAGATCAAGATTTCTTAAACCCAAATCCGTATCAATCATAACGACTTTTTTGCCGGCTCTTGCAAGCGCAGTTCCTATATTTGCGTTGGTGGTTGTTTTTCCTACTCCGCCTTTACCGGAAGTAATTACTATAACTCGACCGCTCATTATTTCTCCTTTTATAATTTTTACTTTTAAATCTTTTTCAGGGTATTTACCAATTACGCTTCATGTAATTTATAAATAACAATGTGTTTTCTGCTAACTCTCGCTTCTTCAGGAACGAAAGAATCCGTTTTCTGAACATATGGAATATTTACGGTATCCGGACGTCTTGCGAAAATATCTCCGATTCGCAATTGAATTGCATGAAGTTTCAGAGCACGAATCTTTGAATAATTGTTTCCGTCAGAACCAGCATGCGCAATTCCGCCTAATACTCCCCAGACAGTTATGTCGCCTTTTGCAATAATTTCGGCTCCGGGATTTACGTCACCGATAATAACAATGTTGCCGTCTGATTTCAAACTCTGTCCGGAACGAAGTGTTCGTTGTACATAAAGAGTCGGAAGTTTTTCCGTTTCTTTCATATGTTTTTTAATTTCATCATAAGTTTCATCAAAATTATCAAATTCATCTGTAGAAATTTGAATATCAGAACGAACTTCTTCGTTTATTTCTTTTTCTTCGTCTTCTTCCGGATAACGTTCTTCAAAATCGCCTTCCCCGAAAATTTTATCAAGTTCGCTTTCAAGTTCGGGGTTCAAATTTTCTTCAACTGTTCCGTCCTCATTAAATTCCGGTGCATCAACTTTATTTTCGAGTGCTGAAATTTTTATCCCCAGAGTTTCGGCAGCCGCTTTTGTCATATCGGAATTTGTTGTGATAAATTCAAGTTCGCTGTCCATAGTTTCTATCAAAGCCTTGACACTCACAAGTTCTGACTGGTTCAAATTTATTTCGCCGAGCTTTAAGCAAACTTTTTTATCTTTAGCCTCGGGCAAATCCAAAATTCTGCTTAGTTCGTAAATGATTTCCGAAGTTTTTCTTGCGTTGCTCAAGTCAACGATAAACCCGTTTTCTACATATCCCTTATCCATATTTTTCCTTCCGCTAATCCGGTGCAATTTGAGCTGCTCTTAATAATAATTATAAACAATAAATAATTATCCTTCCATGACAATACACGAAACAATTTTTCTCTGCAACTTTTAATCATTAAATTGTAATATTTATTATAATTATGCGAAAGTATTAAGATTTACACGTTTTTGCTCAAGGCGCTGCTCCAAATCAGATTTTGTAATTTGTCCGTCGCCGTCCATATCCAAACCGCGGTTGCAGTCATAATAATCTTCACCGCGTCTTGTTAAAATATCATTTTTTGCCCTCGCCGGAAGATATAAAGATGCATATAAATCTGCTGCGGAAAGTTTTCTTCCGCCGAATTTTCCTGTTGTTATTTTCAGATATTTTTCGGCTAAATCAAGTTGTTCAATTGCATTCATTTTTGAAACATCTTCTTTGGTAAGCTGTATTCCGTAAACTCTATTGATTTCTGCAAGCGCGCTGTTTGTAAATTGAATAAGCCCGACCGCTGATTTTGAACGGTTCCATTTGGCAGGATTAAGACCTGATTCAGAATTCATTACAGCAAGCAAATCTTCATAATCACAGTTTAAATTTTTTGCAACGCGTTTTACTTTATCCAAAAATTCTTTATTAAGATGACTGCCGCTTAATGTTACGGATGAAGGTGTGTATTTGTGGACACCCCCGGAATAAAGAGAGGTATTTTTTGTTGTATTAAAACTTATATTTTCCGTGCTGCTTACAGAACTTTTTAAAAACATATCATCGTTATTTTTTGAACTGTCTGTGTATGAAGGAATTGCCACAGTGCCGAATGAATTTACAAGTTCTTTTGAGTAATCTCTATACGGATACATTCCGTCATACAAACTGTTATAACTATATCCGCCGTAATAATTCTGGTTTACGAAAGGCATTGTAAAATTATAATTCAGGTTATAGCCGGAGGTAACGTTATTGTTAGTATTAAAAACAGAAGGGAATGCACTGCTCATCAATTGCATTGCCATATTAAAAACAGAAAACGGGTTTACATAATATCCGCAGCAAAAAGGATTATATCCGCCGTAATAACCACCGTAATATCCGCCGTATGAATAAGGCATATACATATTAAAAGTATTAAATCCCGTAAATCCGAATGCCATAAAATTCCCCGATATTCCCCGTTATATATATAAAGTATAGACGGACTAAAAAATTTACATTTTTACATATTTTTGTAAAAAAATATTAAAAAATTATAATATTAACTTATGTAAAAAAATATTTTTATTGTATTATTTTATTAAGGTAAAAATAATTATGTTCAATGAGACAAAGACACACGAGATAACGGTAGACGTTGTAATATTGACAATTAAAAACGGTTCTTTGCAGGTTTTGCTTGTAAAACGTTTAAATGAACCTTTCAAAGACAAATGGGCAATCCCCGGAGGATATGTAAGATTATCCGAAAACCTTGATCAAGCAGCACTCAGGGTTTTAAAAGAGCGTACGAATGTTGATAATATTTATCTTGAACAACTTTACACATTCGGCGATCCGCTTCGTCACCCGAATGCAAGGGTTATTACCTGTGCGTATTTCGCGCTTGTAAGAGCCGAAGATATTCAGATTGTATCAACTCCGGAACTCGGCTGGCATAAGATTTCCGACTTGCCGCCGCTTGCTTTTGACCACAAAGAAATTATCGAATATTCGCTTAAACGTACCCGTGAAAGATTGGAAATTTGTCCGGTTGCATACCAGCTGTTGAATGAAAAATTTACCCTGACCGAAATGCAGAAAGCATATGAACTTATTATGGATAAAAAACTGGATAAACGGAATTTCCGTAAAAAAGCGCTTTCCACTGACGGTCTTATCGAATTGGACGAATATACAAAATCTTCCTCCAAACGACCCGCACGTTTATATACATTTGAAAATATCAAACTTAATTCAAAACGTGCACATTTTATTTCTAATAAAAAGGAGAAAAAATAAAAATGGTTACATTCATCTGGACAATTCAAATAATTTCAGCATTGCTTTTAATAGTTTTAATCCTTCTTCATTCGCCTAAAGGTGATGGAATTGCCGCAATAGGCGGAGCATCACAAATATTTTCATCTCAAAAAAGCGCAGAAAAAGGATTGAATAAAGTTACAGGAATTATTGCCGCAGTATTTATTTTATGTACTTTTCTGCTCGGTTACGGCATAATTAAGTAGCGGATTTTGATAATGAACGAAATATTTTCCCGCAATGAATTATTTTGGGGCAAAGAAATTCAACAATTACTTTCCGAAAAACATATTGCGGTTTTTGGTCTTGGCGGAGTCGGAGGTTTTTGTGCCGAAATGCTTGCAAGAGCTGGAATCGGAGAAATGACTCTTGTTGATTTTGATACAATCTCAAAATCCAATATAAACCGTCAGATTATTGCGCTTAATTCAACTGTCGGACAAAAAAAGACAGAACTTTTTGCATCCCGGCTTAAAGACATAAATCCGGATATTAAACTTAATTTGTTTGATGATTTTTATACGGGTTCAGATGAATTTTTGGAGGAACACATTGACTTTGCAGCTGATGCAATAGATACCCTTCGTTCAAAAATCAGTCTGCTTGAACACTGTGTGAATAAAAAAATCCCGGTGATAAGCTCAATGGGTGCCGGAAACAGGATTAATCCCGCAAAACTTTATATTTGCGACATCTCTGAAATCGAAAACAAAAATGCTCCGTTTGTTTCAAACTGCATTTATCAGTTAAAAAAACTCGGAATAGAAAAAGGCATTACGGTTGTTGCAAGCAGAGAAAAACCTTTCTCCCGCGAAAAGATTTCAAACAAAGAGGAAATTAAAACCAAATCCGGTGAAACTATTGAATTTACCAAAATTACACCGGCTTCCACTCCTTTTGTCGCAAGTTGTGCGGGGATTTTTATGGCATCGTTCATTGTAGAAAGATTGATTGAGGAGGCAAAAAAATGTTAAATATTCTTGTCACAGGCGCCTCAAAAGGAATCGGCCGCGCGATAGCAGAAGAATTAAAACCGCTTGGGAATCTTTATGTCACAGGACGTAATGAAGAGGCTTTAAAATCAATCGGAGCAAGAGATTTTTGTTTGTGCGATCTTGCAGAAAACCCGAAAATTTTGGGGGATTTTATCGAAAAAAATTCGATTAATGTTCTTGTAAATAATGCTGGAGAATATATTTACGGCGGAATCGACAAAATGTCATTTGACCAAATTGAACAGATTCATAAAACCAATTTAATTTCACCGATTTATTTAATTTCGCGGGCAGTTAGTCATATGAAAGTTGAAAAATTCGGCAGAATAATAAATATCGGATCAATTTCAGGTGTTATGGGCGAGGCAAACGCAAGTCTTTACTCATCATCAAAAGCGGGGCTTCTAGGAGCAACGAAAGCGCTTGCTTTAGAACTTGCGGAGTTTAACATAACAATAAATACAATAAACCCCGGCTGGGTTGAAACTGAACTCGGAGAAAATTCCATTGAACAGTCTGAATTTTCTAAAGATGAAATTATTGAGTGTATTCCGCAAAAACGTTTTGTTAAACCTGAAGAAATAGCAAAACTTGTTAAATATTTAATTTCGGATGACGCCGGAGGGATAACGGGACAGGGAATTAATCTCTGCGCCGGGTTGAGTGTAGGGATTTAAAAAAGCCCTTGAAATATCAAGGGCCGGAAAAAACTTCAATCTATTTTTTATTATAAATCTTAATTAAACTGTTTTTATCAAGAGAATTAAGTTCTGTTACCAATTCATCTTCGTTCGTTGCTTTTGTTTTCAACATAACAGCATTGTATTTTTTGTCTGCAAAAAATCTTGCAACTCTTGCAAAAATATTTTTTGGTTTAATATTTTCAATATATAAGGCTTTTTGAGTTCTGTATAAATCTTCACTGCTAATAAAATGATCAATCCCGAGATTACCATCAAAATGTTTTGAAAAATTTTTAACCGGCGGTGTTTTTATAACTTTCTGAAACAGTTCATCCGACATAGTTTCTGCTACAGGGTACAAAGTGCCAAATGATGTGGTTGAATGCACGTTTTGAATTTTCATTATTATTTCCTTTCATATATCCCTAAGATATATAGTATTTTTACAATAAACAAATTTTTTCTACAATATCATCCGCGGAAATTTTTAAACAATCCAAACTTTCGCATGTCGTTTGTCTGTGAGCCCACAAACAGGGTTTAATCGGGCATTTGTCATTTGCCTTTACCGGTGTTACGATTTCTGACTGCGGGATTAATTTTTTATCGTCAGTGGGGCCGAAAATCACAAAAGTTCTTGTTTTGACGGCAACTGCAACATGCAAAGGAGCAGAGTCACTGCATAAAAATTTTTCCGCTTTTGCAATCAATACCGCCAAATCTTTTAAACTTTTTGTTTTACCGTAATAATTTTCAAACAAATCGCTCGGATTAATAAGTTTTAAAATTTTCTCAATACATTCAGCGTCATCAGGCCCGCCTGCCAAAATAACTTTTTTACCTTTTTCAAGAAGTTTATTGACAGTCTCTGCCCAAATTTCGGGCGTTATTGTTTTAATCATACCTTTTTGCACACTGAGTCTGCTTACACCGGGATGAATCAAAACAGAATTCGGGATTTTTTCCTGCGGCTGAACGTTTATTTCAGGAAGTTCAGTTTTAAAATTTGTAACCGCAGAAACCAGATCATGATACATCTTACAAGCGTACTGATTTTTGTTTAAAGGAACCGCTTTTGTAAGAAGTTTCCGGCTTAAATAACCGCTGTCATACCCGTAACGTTCTTTAATTCCTGTCATAAAAAGAAGAAGCGCTATTAATTTGTTTCCGCCGGACGAAATCACCATATCGAATTTTTTGCCGAAATTACCTTTTCTTGCAAGAAATATCAGTTTTAAAAGTTCAAGATATTTTTTCTTGCCTTTGACATCTATTAAAAACAAACCGTCAATTATATCAGTTAAATCTTTTACTGATTTGCTGCGCGGTTCAAGCGCAAGTGTGATTTTGGAATCAGGGAACTCTTTTTTAAGAGAAATAAGCGCCGGCAGAAAAAATATCTCATCACCTATTCCGCCGAAATTTACTGCCAGAATATTTTTTAAATTTTCGTTCATAACAATATTATTTTAGCAAAAAAATACTTATAATTTAATCAATGAAAATTAATTTTTGTGTATAATAACCTTATGGTAAACAAAGTTACAACCGCAACCGTAATAGGGCTGGAAGCGTACAAAATTACTGTTGAAATTGATGTAATAAATTCTTTACCGGGAATTTCAATTGTCGGTCTACCAGACGCTGCAATCAATGAAGCGCGTGACAGAGTGCGCTCTGCAATCAAAAACTCAAATTACACTTTTCCCTCCAAAAAAGTTGTTATAAATCTTGCTCCTGCAGATATCAAAAAAGTCGGAACAAACTTTGACCTGCCGATTGCTGTCGGAATTTTGACGGAAGAAGGAACTATTAATCCGGAAAAAATTGAAGATTATGCGTTTATCGGCGAACTTTCGCTTGACGGTAAAATCAGAGGCGTAAACGGGGTTCTTCCGATAATTTTGGGATTAAAAAAATCCGGTATTAAAAATGTTATAGTTCCGGCACAAAACGCAAATGAAGCAGCTCTTGCGGACGGTATAAATATTTACGGTGCAGAGCATTTGACAGATGTTGTAAATCACTTTACAGAAACACCGTTAAAAATAAAAAAAGTTGATATTAACATGTATTTGAATGCTCACAATCAAGATGAGTTTATTTATGATTTTAAAGATGTAAAAGGTCAGAAAAAAGCTAAAAAAGCACTCGAAATTGCAGCCGCCGGCGGACACAATCTCTTAATGTCAGGTTCTCCGGGGTCAGGAAAAACTTTGATGGCAAAATGTTTTGCATCTATTCTGCCGCCGCTTGAGTTGTCAGAAGCGCTTGAACTTACAAAAATTTACAGCATTGCAGGGCTTCTTTCATCTGATGAACCTCTAATGACCAAAAGACCTTTCCGTATGGTTCACCATACCGCATCTGCAAACGGAATTATCGGCGGCGGATCAAACCCCAAACCAGGAGAAATTACTCTTGCACACCGCGGAGTGCTTTTTATGGATGAATTCGTGGAATTTCCAAGACATGTTTTGGAAGTTTTGCGTCAGCCGCTTGAAGATGCAAAAATCGTAATTTCAAGAACAAATCATTCAATTACGTATCCCGCAAAATTTATGCTTCTTGCTGCAATGAACCCCTGCCCGTGCGGGTATCTCGGCGACAAAGAAAAACAGTGCACCTGTTCCGAATTTCAAATTAACAGATATTTATCAAGATTATCAGGCCCGCTTCTGGACAGAATAGATTTGCAGATTGAAGTGCCGAAACTTTCTTCCGAGGAACTTTTAAATTCAACCGCAGGAGAAGAATGCTCAGCAGATATCAGAAAACGTGTTGTTCTGGCGCGCAAAATTCAATATGAACGTTATAAAAACGACGGCATTTTAACAAATTCCGAACTTACGCCTAAACTGATTAAAAAATACTGTAAAATTGATAAAGCAACAGAAACTATTTTTAAAACCGCAATTGTAAAATATCAACTTTCCGGACGAAAATATGACAGGATTTTGAAACTTGCACGCACAATTGCTGATCTGGAAAATTCGCAGGATATCAAACAGAATCATATTATGCAGGCGCTTCAATACAGAACGTTTATAAATATTGATAAATAAAGAGTCTATTATAATTTTGAAAAATATTTCTGATCAAAAAGCGCATTATATGCACAATTTACGCCTAACAGCTGGTCTTTAGACTTGCTGCCGCCGTCACAGTAAAAATAATATCTCTTAATTGGATATAGTGAATCTTTGCGCCCCATTGCTCTTATTTTATTATTTTTTATTTGAAAAACAAAAACATCATGTCCGAGTCTGTTTGGTTTTATATTGCCGCCGTTTGCATCTATTGTTACCAGAAGAGCATCATCCTTAAATCGCGGTTTGTTTATCATAAAAAGAATATTATTTATACTGAGTTTTACACCGCTTTTGAATATCAAATCCGACATAACTGATTTGTTATTTAAAGTTCTGTATTCGGCAGGTTTACATGCAAGAGTGTCCGAATGCGCGCAGTTTGTACTTGCAAACTGG
Organism: Candidatus Gastranaerophilales bacterium; assembly: GCA_944325585.1. Classification (GTDB taxonomy): domain Bacteria; phylum Cyanobacteriota; class Vampirovibrionia; order Gastranaerophilales; family Gastranaerophilaceae; genus Scatenecus. Next base: position 5,613 of record CALVAS010000034.1, on the reverse strand, counting down.
CTCGTTAGTGCATCAACAAGATATAGATAATACACTTCAGATATTTTTTCATCGTCGGATTCAAAATTAGCATAAACAAGAGCCTGTGAAAGAATAGAAAGCGCCTGCTTTAATCCTACATGATACCGAGCCTTTTCCACCCGATTCATTACATAAATAGTTGTAAATGAAATAAATAATGCAAAAAATCCTATGCCTATCGCTACTCTGTACATGGTAACAATTCTGGGATCTCTGTTATTTACATCATTACTTTTGGTTTTCATCACAAATATTATACAAAATATTGTTAATAAAAGGAATTTTCAACTGATATCTTTTAAAACACCGGTTTAATAAAACTCAAGACAAGTCCGAACAATGCCGAAATTCCAAGATAAAACAGCGGATCCAACTTCTTAAAGAAACTTAAAATTAAAAGAGGTAAAAACAAAATTATTCCGCAAAGACTCATGTCATTTAAGAACATATTAACTCCGACCGCAGCAAGCAAACCGCAGCCTGTGGGCTTTAAAGTATAAATGACAGATTTGACGTAATTGTTATGCTTAAATTGTTCAAGGAGTTTTGAGATTATAAGAACAATTATCAAAGACGGAAGAACAACCGAAGATGTTGCAATCAACGCCCCGATAACTCCTGAGGTGGTATATCCCGCAAACGTTGCCACATTCACCCCGACCGGCCCCGGGGTTATTGACGAAATCGCAATCATATCCGTAAGCTGTTTTGCAGTGTACCAGTGTTGAGTTTCCGCAATATGAAATAAAAACGGAAGAGTTGCATAGCCGCCGCCGAATGAAAAAAGTCCGATATGGAAAAATTCTAAAAATAACTGAAGGTAAATCATTTTTCACCCTCCGGCTTTTTACGGTTTAAAATTGCCTGTCTCACAACACCTGTAACAATCGCTGAGATTACAAGAAGCGCCGGCGAAATTTTCAGAAAAACAGAAAGCAGAAAAATTATAAAAAATACCGTAAATGTAAATTTATCAATAACGCTTTTATGCCAGATTTCTTTTATCGCAAGATAAATCAGAATTAATACCCCGATTCCGACCCCCCAGAAAATTCCTTGAATAAATTTCAGTTTAATCACTTCTTCAAGAATTTTAGCAAGTACGATTATGCACAAAAAAGCCGGTGTAATCATACCGGAAATTGCAGCGAGCGCACCGCCTGTGCGTCTTAGTTTATAGCCGACAAAAATCGAAAGATTTGCCGCTATAAGCCCCGGAATACTCTGGCTTAATGCAGTATATTCACACAATTCATCATTATCAATCCAATTTCTTTTATCAACCAGTTCACTTTGAAGCAACGGAAGAATTACATACCCTCCGCCAAGCAGCAATGTTCCGACTTTGAAAAAAGTTTTATAAATGTTATATAAGTTTTTTTCCATGCTATTTATTTAGACATTTTGGCTTTTAATCTTGCCATGGCTCTTGCAACTGCAGCTTCCGCCCTCTTTGCATCAAGTGCCGCATCAGCCTCCTCAAGCCTTGCTCTGGCTCGTTTTAATGCTTCCTGCGCTCTTGCAAGATCTATATCATCTCCACATTCTGCAGTTGTTGTCAATATTACGCACTCATTATCCTTAAACTGTAGCACGCCGCCCATTGTTGTAAAGGACTTTGAATTACCGTCTTTTTTTACCCGTGTTACACCGATATCAAGTGCGGCCATAATTGGTACGTGGTCTTTTAAGATACCAAATTCACCGTCGGTGCCTTTCGTATAAATTTCATCGACATCTTCATCAAAGACTACTTTTTCATGAGTAATTATTTTTAAATGCACGTTTTACCCCTCACTGAATTTGCCGGTATCCGGAAAAGCTCCGAATACCGGTACTAAAAATTAGGCATTACCTTCTTGAATTTTTTTGGCTTTTTCAACAACTTCTTCAATTGTTCCAACCATATAGAAGGCTTGTTCCGGCAAATCGTCATGTTTGCCTTCAATTATTTCTTTAAAGCCTCTGATTGTGTCTTCAAGTTTGACATATTTTCCAGGAATACCTGAGAACTGCTCTGCAACAAAGAACGGCTGAGACAGGAATCTTTGAATTTTACGTGCTCTGTTTACAGTTTCTTTATCTTCGTCTGAAAGTTCGTCCATACCGAGAATTGCGATAATATCCTGCAATTCTTTGTATTTTTGAAGGATTTCAAGAACTTTTCTTGTTGTGTTATAGTGTTCTTCCCCGATAATATTCGGATCAAGAACTCTTGAAGAAGATTCAAGCGGATCAACAGCCGGATAAATACCCAGAGATGCAATCTGTCTTGACAATACGGTTGAAGCATCAAGGTGTGAGAACGTTGTTGCCGGAGCCGGATCAGTCAAGTCGTCGGCCGGCACGTAAATTGCCTGAACTGACGTAATAGAACCGTCTTTAGTTGAAGTGATACGTTCTTGAAGTTCACCCATTTCATTAGCCAGAGTCGGCTGGTAACCAACAGCTGAAGGCATACGGCCTAACAGTGCAGAAACTTCCGAACCTGCCTGAGTGAAACGGAAAATGTTGTCAATAAACAACAATACATCCTGTTTTGAAAAATCTCTAAAATATTCGGCAGCAGTCAAAGCAGAAAGTCCGACTCTCATACGTGCTCCCGGCGGCTCGTTCATCTGTCCGTAAATAAGTGCAACTTTATCAATAACGCCTGATTCTTTCATTTCGTTCCAGAGGTCGTTACCTTCACGTGTTCTTTCACCAACACCGCCGAAAACTGAAACGCCTGAGTGCTCCATTGCAATGTTGTGGATAAGTTCCATAATCAAAACGGTTTTACCGACACCGGCACCGCCGAACAGACCGATTTTTCCGCCTTTTTGATAAGGTTGCAAAAGGTCGATTGCTTTAATACCTGTTTCCAAAATTTCAATATTAGTATTTTGATCGGTAAGTTTAGGAGATTCTCTGTGGATAGGGAGATATGTGTCTGTTTCAACAGGACCCATTTCGTCAACAGGCTGTCCGGTTACATTTAAAATTCTTCCAAGAATCGGTTTTCCTACAGGGATTTTAATAGGTTCGTTAGTATTAACAACCTTCATGCCTCTTTTAAGACCGTCGGTTGAAGCCATTGCAACGGTTCTTACACGGTTTCCGCCGAGCATCTGCTGAACTTCGGCAACAACATAGCTTCCGTCGTCTTTGTAAATATTTAATGCCGTATAAATTTCCGGCAGTTCGCCTGATTGAAATTCAACGTCAATTACAGGCCCGATAATCTTTGTAATAATCCCTTCGTTTTTAGTCAATGTCTCCATAAGCTCTCCTTTGCTGACTAGATTATAAAACAAGAAAAAGTTTATTTCAAGTGAAGAAGTTTTTGAACGAATCGCTGTTATTTTATTAGCAAACAAATAAGAGGTTAATTTTTCTTAAAATAACTCAAAAGCCATTTGCTTAAATTAAATGAATGGAGTAGAATATATTTTATGGTAACAGAGGAACAATTATATTCTGACATCCCTCCGACAAAGTTGCGGAATAAAGAGGAGAAATTTAAACCGGCAAAAACAAGCAAGTTTTGGCTGTGGGTTGCAAGCATGTTCTTTTTCAACATGCTTCAGAACCGTTTTTACGCATTTCGTTACGAGGGTGACGAAAATTATTTTGAAAGCGAAAAAGATGTTCCGACAATACTTTTTGCACCTCATTGCAACTGGTGGGACGGAATAGTTTTTTATAACATCACACACAGAATTTTTCATAAAGAAATTCGTCTTATGGTTGAAGAATTAAACAGATTTCCGCTTTTACGCCGTGGCGGCGCGTATTCCGTAAACAAAAAATCTCCGCAGTCGGCGATGAAAGCTCTTCAATATTCAGTTGATGTTGTGGGTGATTTAAGAAATATGCTTTGTATTTTTCCTCAGGGTATAATCAGACCGCCGCATTACAGACCGTTTGAGTTCCAAACGGGGCTTACATACATTGCACAAAATGCGGTAAAAAGATACGGAAAAATAAATCTTATTCCTGTTGCGATAAACTATTGTTTTTTGCGGGATAACAGACCGGAAGTTCTGGTTAAATTCGGCAAACGCATTGAACTGAATGAGGCAAAAATTTACAGAAAAGAGTACACCCATTTTCTTGAGCGGGCTCTGACAGAAGTTTGCGACATGCAGGATTACGAAATTTCGCATGGGGAAATTTCAAATTACAAAATTTTATTTAAACAACATCTCAAATGGTATAGAAGAATAGAACAAAGATTAAAGAGCATTGACCTGCCGCCGGTTTCCGGCGTTTAGGCAAAGCTGCCTGATAGTATAAACAGAAAACCCGCCTTGTTAACGGCGGGTTTTCTATGCATTATATCGTTTAAATACTTTTTCAATGTTTTTAGATATTACTGATTTTATCGTATCGTACTCTGTAGAGAGTGATGAAATTTCCGTATCGAGATTTTTAATCTTCATATCCAGAATATTTTCTTTAGTATTTATTTTACTTTTTTCTCTGTTATATCTTGCCTCGGCCTGAGCGATACCTTCCTCGTCGGTAACTTCCTGAATGTATGTATGCGTTGCATAGTTGCCCTGATAATAATAACCGTCATCTGCAAGGCTTGAAATATACATGCTGCCGTTTTTAAGAGATTCTTGGAGATAATCTTGATTGTTAACATTTTCGTTTTCAGTCCAGCCTTTAGTACAGATTTGGTTGAACAATGTATCCCAGAATGCTGCAATCAAAAGGTTGTCACCTGAAGTGTCGACATCTGTAACGATAGTGAAGGTAAACATATCATCAATAAGGTTACTGTTTGATTTTTTGTCGTTAACTTCATAAGTTGATGTGTCAATACCTTCCATATACTGTGCAAAGTATGTCAGGTAAGCATTAAACATGTTTGACAAGTTTATAGTAGCATAAGAATAACAAGAGTCATCATCATGTCCACCATCATCATCATGGTTATATAAACCATTTAAGCCAATAACATCAGAAACCCAGTCTTGTTGAACAATTCCATCCATCTTGGAGTCTAAAGCATCATTATATTCAGTCCAATTATCAAAGTTGTCATGGATGTTTTTACCATCAGAACTGTAATCGTTACCTTCATCAGTACCAACAGTACCGGTACCGTCATCCTCTGTACCATAAGATTGGCCATTATCTTGCCCTGCACCGAGATTGGTAACTTTATCAGAAATCATACGTTTTGCATAATCTAAAGCCGCACGGGTATATTCATCACCTGTATCCAACAGCCCTTCAAAAATTTCAAACATCTGATCCCAAACTGTTGCACTACAGATAACGTCTGTAACACCGCCATCAACCGTTAAGTTGTTATAGCTTTGTTTTCCATTTTCATTATCTTGAGTTCTTGCAAGAATCATATAGTTACCGTTTAAGATATCAGCCATGGACAATTTCTTGTCTGAAGAATCTGTTATTGTATTATTTTCTTGTGAAACAAGACGGACATCCCTTACAAATTTATTTGAAAAACTTGTAACACTTGAGAAGTCAAAGTATTCGCCTGAAACAGCATCTATCAAATCCACTAAAGTACCTTTTACATGACCTTTTTGATGATATAAATTTATAGACAAATTATTTGTCGCTATTAAATTT
>CALVAS010000033.1 GCA_944325585.1 Candidatus Gastranaerophilales bacterium | reverse complement strand
CTTCACCAATTCCAACAATTGTACAAGTTTTTCTTTTAACTTTTTGTTCTCTTCTTTCAATTCCTCAATTTCCGCAGCCGTTTTTTCATCAGCATTCAAAAATGTGCGGGCGCTGTCAGGAACAAGGTTGTAATCAAGAATAAATCTTTTCTTTGCCTCTTCCTGAAGCAGAAAAATCACTTTATAATCGTCTTCTTTTACCAGATTCATTTTATCCAGAATTTGAACAAATTTAAGATGTTTTTCGCTTGATGCGTCGACTTTTGCCTGTTCGTCAAGCGCGGCCTGAATCTGTTCAAGCGTCAGAATCTTATTTTCATATAAATATTCACCTGTTTTAAGTTTGCCCGAAATAAATCCCGCCATTGAATATGCTTCGGCAGACTCCGGAGGTTCAAGGTATTTTTGTTCAACGCAAAACATAAAATATTTTGCAGCCTCCTCCATCGTCAAAAACATATTTAAAGAAATTTCAATAATAGAATACCCTTTTTCGCAAAGGCTTAAAAAATTATATATATTTGCATCAAGCCCGCTCTTTTTTTCCAGAAGTTCAGTCTTGCCGCCAAACGTCAAAACCGGCACTAAAAGCGAAAATAAATCTCCGGATGATGTATCTAAAAATTCCGCACAGTTGTGATTTTTCATATCTTCTTTCAATTTTACGTAAAGCACCTGCTTAACCCAGAGCGGAAGCTCTGTCAATTTTGCAAGGTATAATTCAAAAATATTCTTTCTCAACTGTTTACAAACCTCTCTTCGCCGTAGATTTCAACAGTAAAAATAATATCACATAAATTCCCGATTTACTATGGTGTTAAGATTTTTAAATTTCTCAAACATCTTCATATCAAGTTATCTCAACCGAAAAAAATCCCCTTTTCTTCCTATTGATTTACTTTTTAAATAATTGTAAAATAATTTATATTGGATAGGAGACATAGTTATGGAAAATGAAAACAAATTTTTGTCAGCGAAAAAAATAATCATTTTAATACTGACATTAATAGGATTTATCACAACTATAAAACTGGCAATCATATATTACAACGCAAATTTCAATCCTTATGCTCTGCCAAGTTTTTGTTCTGTTGATGAATTTATCGACTGCGACGGTGTTGCAAAAACAAGTGAATCACAATTTTTCGGAATACCTCTTGCATACTGGGGATTATTCCTTTATTCTTTTATTACAATGCTTATCTTTGCACCAAAATTAAAAAATTTCAGACTTTTAAGATTTTTGGAAGTATTCAAAAATCCGCTTGATTATATAACAGCTCTTGGCGTAATCTCTTTCGCCATCAGCATGGTGCTTTTGTGCATAAGCCTGTTTGAAATTAACAAACTCTGTGTTCTTTGTGCCTGCACATATGTAATCGACTTGTTAATTGCGCTCGTTGCGGCTGATTACAAAAACGGCGGATTCATTAAAGCATTCAAAAACAGTTTCATTGACTTCTTTAATGCAATTAAAATCAAAAAATACTTAATCGCATTTTTAATTGTTGCGGCAGCTGCTGCAGGATTTTTAACCTACACTACAAAATCCAAAATATTTACGCCGCAGCTTAAAAATCAAAGCGTATATGCTGAATTTATCAGAACAAAACACAACAAATATGCTGTTAAAGGAAACGTTCTGGGCGACGAAAACGGCAGTGTAATTGTATATGCATACACAGATTACAGATGTAATATTTGCTGCGCATACAATATGATAATCCACAAACTTATGAGAGAATTAAAAAATGTAAAAGTTGTTCATAAAAATATTCCGCTCGATACGGAATGCAACAAATATTTGAGACAACCGTTCCACGTCGGCGCCTGCACAATGGCAAGATATGCAATTGCTGCAGAAAAACAGGGAAAATTCTGGGATATAAATTCCGTTTTCTTTGAAAAACAGCCGGATAACGAAGAAGAAATTCTTGAAATCGCAAAAAAATTGAGACTTGATACCGAACAGCTTCAACGGGATGCAAACAGTTTTGAAGTAAAAAAACAACTTGAAGACGAAATTGAGGAAGCGACTTCAAAAGGCATAAACGGCACCCCGACAACCGAGATTAACGGAAAACTTTATGTTGGAATCAGACCTTATGATGAATTTAAACAAATACTCATTGAAGCAGGAGCAAAAGAAAAATAACACGAAAATTTTACTTCATGCCTGCTGTGGAATATGTTCATCATATCCCGTATCTTTTCTACAAGATGCGGGATATGAAGTTGTTGTGTACTTTTACAACCCGAATATTTACCCTGATATGGAGTATCAAAAAAGATTGGAGGCTGAAAGAACATTATGCCGGTACTTTAATGTTCAATTGATTGAGGAGACTTACGAGCCCGGGGAGTTTTTTGATTATGTAAAAGGATACGAAAACGAACCTGAAAAAGGTCTTAGGTGTGACAAATGTTTTGAATTGAGACTTGAAAAGACCGCACAAAAAGCAAAAGAACTCGGGATTAGGGAATTTACCACCTCAATTGTAATCAGCCCGCACAAAAATTTTCAAAAATTAGCCCAAATCGGCAGTGAAATTGCTGAAAGAGAAAATTTAAATTTTCTGGCTGTTGATTTTAAAAAGAAAGACGGATTTTTAAAAACAAACAAGATTGCAAATTCTTTATCACTTTACCGCCAGAATTACTGCGGCTGCAAGTTCAGCATGCGGTAATTATTTATCCGAATTAAACCTGTAGAAATTTTATCTCAAATATATTCTTGAAAATTTTCATGCTAAAATATTCTAAGAAACGATTAGGGAGAGTTGAAAAGTGCATGAAATTCTTATTAAAATAAACGATTTATTCCAATCCTGGGGTGTTCCGGGGCTTGCTTTAAATTCATTCATTGAAAGTTTTTTTCTTGTTCCGCCGCCGGATATCCTTTTGATTTCTATGGATCTGGCAAAACCGGAAAAATCTCTATATTATGCGACAGTTTGTACAATCGCATCCGCGCTTGGAGGCGCCTTCGGTTATTTAATCGGATATGTAGGCGGACGTCCGGTATTCAACTTTCTGTTCCGCAATAAACATGAACAGTTTGAAAATGTCGAAAAACTCTACGGCAAATACGGTTCTTTTGCTGTTTTCTTTTCTGCCTTTACGCCGATTCCATACAAAATCTTTACTATCGCCAGCGGTATTTTGAACATGAACTTCTGGAAATTTATGCTTGCAAGTTTCCTCGGACGCGGAATGAGATTTTATCTTGTCAGCATAATATTAATGCTCTTTGGCGAGACTATTAAACACTACATTGAATGGGTAATCCTCGGCGTTACGGTTCTTATCATTCTTTTCTTCGTTATACTTTACAAAAAACGCCACATGTTTAAAAATAATAACGACTAATTTCATATATTTATATTAGTGTATATTTTGCCAAAAAGATATATAATAAAATAAATCAATAATTTGATTTTGTTTGAGAAATCATTAAAATTAAGAAAAAGGATGATTAAGATGAATAAGAAATTAGCTTTATTATTGTCGGCAATAATGGTTTTAGGAGCGGCATCACCTTCGCTTGCAGCAGCAAAGACAAAACCCGATGCTGTTATCAACCAGTCAACAATTCCGAAAACCGTGGAGGAAGAACCGCCTATATCAACCACTGCCATTGAATACAACCCCAAATTGTATCCGAATCCGAATTTAAATCATGCGGTGGCAAGTTACAAAAAAGGCAACTACACAGGTGCGGCGCAGGAATTATTTGCTTATCTTAAAAAGAAACCGGAAGACGCAAAAGCGCTTTATTACCTTGCAATGACACTTGCAAATCTCGGTGATTCTGATGCTGCAATTTCACTTTATGAAAAAGTTATAACACTTAATCCGAATGAAGCATTTGTAAGCTCTGCCGCAAAAGGCCGCGACTGTTTGACAGGCGGTCCTCTGTGCTCCGAATCTGATTTGATGCAGGATGTTGAACCGGATCCGTTGGATGAATTTATTAACGCTCCGTACGGCGACGGATTTTCTCCTGAGTTGAAAGAACAAATGAAACTTAAAGATCTTGAAAACATTCAAGAAAATATCAACAGAAAACCTGAACTTGATAAAGAAGATATTCAAGAAATCAAAGACTTTGATGAAGAACATTCGGGCGAAGTTTTGACAGATAACAAAATCGCCATGGCTGACGGAGATGTTTCAAATGACGATATAGTTTCTGCTATTAATACATTAAGAAAAGCAGGAATGACCGTTTCAATTCAACCTTCCGCACCTGCGGCTTATCAGAACCCTCAGATGGCGGAAATGAGTATGATGCTCGGCGGAAATCAAAATCAAAATAACGACCCGATGGCTCAGATGATTCCGTATATGATGCAGGCAGGAACAAAAGAAGGTGCACAGAATGTGAATCCGCAGGTTATTCAGGCCATGATGATGAATTCTATGATGAGCAATTTTGATTTCAATACATCTGATGACAATTAATATGTTAGACAATTACGATAAAGCTAAAAATAAACTTTTGACATTCGCCCTTGATGACGAATGTCAAAGTTTTTTTGAAAAAAATAATTGTACTTTGGAACTTGCATACAGTAAACTTTTAACTGGATTGCCTGATAAAGCGCATGAACTGTTTCAGCAGCTTGCCGGAACCGATCCGCGCGCGCACTGGGGCAGTATTTTAACAGGGATTTTATTACAAAACCTCACTCCTTATCCGACATACTTTGAACTCAGAAACTTTCTGGAGATTGATTTGAATTTGCTGATAAATTACCGGAAAGGCGAGTTTGTTGAAGAATTGATTAGTTATGCCGACATATTTTCTTCAGTCAATTCGGAAACTTACAAATATTTGGGGCGTGTGTTCTGGAATAACGAACTTTATTCATACGGCAAATTTTTTCTGGAACAGGCAAAAAATTATTTATTTCAGGATCCGGAACTTCATGTACTTCTTGCAAATGTTTACCTTGCAGAAAATAAAAAATATAAAGCGCTTAATTCCGTTGAAACGTGTTTGAAAATCTTGCCTGAATATTTTCCGGCCATTGATTTGAAAAGAAAATTAACGAACAATTGATTAGAAAAAAAATTTATGCTACATTGGTAACGCTGGATTTTACAACCCCCTAGGAGAACTTGAAATGATTATTATAATGGAACGCACAGCCACAAAAGCAAATGTTGATAAAATTCTTGATTTGCTTAAAGAGAACGGCTTTAAAATAAGATGCAACGAAGGTGAAGTTCACACAGTAATTGATGCGCTCGGTGATAAAACAACCATTACGCCGGGCAGAATAGCCGCTTTTGAAGGTGTAAAAGAAGTCAAAGTTATACGTGAACCTTTCAGACTTGCTTCCCGCGACTGTCATGAAGAAGACACCGTAATTGAATTTAAAAACGGAGTTAAAATAGGCGGTCATAATAAACCCGTTGCAATGGTCGGGCCTTGCTCTGTAGAAGACGATTATGAAGGACTTTTACAGGTTGCTCAGGCGGCTAAAGAAATGGGCTGCCAGTTCTTGCGGGGCGGAGCTTTTAAACCGAGAACATCCCCATATGATTTTCAGGGGCACGGAGAAAAGGCGCTTAAATTTCTTAAACAAGCAAGTGAGGCCACAGGACTTTTAACGGTTTCCGAAATTATGGATGCATCAGATTTGGATATGATGTGCGAATATATTGATATTCTTCAAATCGGTGCGCGCAACGTACAAAATTTCAAACTTCTTCAGGCTGTCGGAAGGTGCAACAAACCCGTAATTTTGAAACGGGGACTTGCCAGCACAATCAGAGAGTTTTTGCTTGCGGCAGAACATATTATGTATCAGGGCAACCGCAATGTAATACTTTGCGAACGCGGAATCAGAAGTTTTGACAGTGCATTTACAAGAAACGTTATGGATATCGCATCAATTCCGGTTATAAAAAAATACTCACATCTGCCGATAATTGTTGACCCGAGCCATGGTACAGGACAGAGATATTTAATTGAACCGATGGCAAAAGCAGGACTTGTTGTTGGTGCTGACGGAATTATGATTGAAGTTCACCATGATCCGGAAAATGCACTTTCTGACGGAAAACAAAGTCTTCCGATTCCGATGTTTAAGGATGTTATGAAACGGTTGAACCAGTTTAATGACAGACTTCATTATGAGAAAAAATATTTGAGTGCAAATGTGCAATAAAACCAATTGAAGTTTTAAACAATAAGAAGGCGCGGGTTTGAAATTCAAACCCGCGCCTTCTTATTAAATTTATTAATTAATAATCACTAATCATAGAATCTTCATCATCTTTTAGAGAAGATAAATCGTCGCTGTATTTTGCATCAAAATCTTCCGGCATCAAATCACTGTCAGGCCATACAGTATCTTCATCAAAACGGCAGGCATTTAAATTTACGGATGTTGATAAATCAGAATTGCTCAAATCGCTTTCAGAAAAAATACATCCGGCCATATCAGCGTCAGTAAAATTGCAGTAAGTCATTTCCGCATAACTGCAATCAGCACCGTTAAGCAACGCATCAGTAAAATCGCATTCCAGAACACGTGCTCTGGTAAAATCAACTGATGTCAAATCCGCATTATTGAATTTTACAAAAGACAACGCGCAATCTGCAAATGAACTTGAATTTAAATCAACATCACTAAAATCAATTTCCGCAAGGTTTATGCCTGAAAAGTCAACTTCGCTTAAGTCAACTTCTTCCTGTTCATGCTTCCATTCATTGAATTTTTCGGGATATTTCTGTAATAATTCGACTAATTCTTCTTTTGTATAATCAATCATTTTATTCTCCTTTATGTATATTTTTTAAAGCTAATTTTTAATCAAATCCATCTGTATTGCCAGTAATACTGCCTGTGTCCGGCTTGTTACATTCAGTTTCTTAAAGATACTATTAAGGTGGCTTTTGACAGTTACCTCTCTTAAGACCAATTTTTCGGCTATGTCTTTATTATTTGCACCTTTTGCCGCTAATGTCAAGACTTCCAATTCGCGGTTTGTAAGAGTTTTTACGGGCGCCTTCAACTTGAACGGAAGCTCTGCCACAACCCCGCTGTTTGACTGTTTTGCCCATTCATTGCGCCTTAAAACAGCTTCCATACGCGCAAGCAGATTAGGTAAAACAAAGGGTTTGGTTATGTAATCGTCCGCACCGTTTTTTAATCCTGCTACAACTTTCTGCTCCTCTGAAAGAGCTGTTATCATAATTATCGGAATATATTTTGTTTTTTCATGTTTTCTGATTGCTTTTAAAGTTTCCCACCCGTCAAGATTCGGCATCATTATGTCAAGCAGAATTATATCAAATTTATCTTTTTCCGTTGTCAAAATTTCAAGCGCCTGAAGCCCGTCAATTGCAACACGCACATTGTACCCGTAATAAGGAAGGGCATCTTTTAAATATTTAGGGTTGTCATCGACTAATAGTACATTTGCCAATGCAGACATCTTAGTTCCTTTACACGATATTATTTTTAAGTGCTTTGAGAGCAGCTTGCAATCTGTCATCAACTTCCAGTTTTTGCAGAATACTTGCAACGTGGGCTTTTGTAGTATTTATACTTATAACAAGAAGCTGGGCAATTTCCATATTGGAATATCCTTCCGTCATAAGTTTTAAAATTTGTTTTTCGCGTGACGTCAGTTCGTAATCTTTGTCACCGGCTTCCGAGTCGAATTTTGAGGAGGTTGTTGTTGCTTTAAGAACAATATGAGCAATGCTCGGATCAAACCATGCTGCACCGTCTGCGACGGACTGCACAACCTCTAAAAGTCTCTGCGGATTGATTTCTTTTGAACAATAAGCATTTGCCCCTGCTTTTAAACTGTTCATTACTTCTTTTTCGTCATTGTGAGAAGTTAAAATTATTACTTTTACATCCTTGTTTGAAGAGCGGATTTGTTTGGTAGCCTCAATCCCGTTCATATTCGGAAGTCCTAGATCCATAATCACAACATCAATCGGATTTTCTTTAAAAATTTCCAGTGCTTTTTCTGCGGATTCAGCTTCGTAAATATTGTCAATATAATCCACACCTTCAAATGTAGTTTTCAGGCCGAAACGGGTTAATTCATGATCTTCAACAATAAGGATATTTATTTTCATATATTTAATTCCTCTTTTGCGGGGACATAATCAGGATTAAGTTTTAAACTTTTACGGAAATTTTCGTCAGCGTCCTGACTAAGCCCTTGAGCCTTTGCAATCAATCCTTGATAATAATAATATCTAAAATCATTTTCGTCAATATATCCGGCAATGGTAAGATAATATTTTGCTTTATTAAGATTTTTCTTTTCAATTTCGACACGCGCCAAATCAATCCAAGCATCTTTATAACTTAAATTTATAGCGATTGATTTTTTAAGATAGGGAATTTCGCGGTCTTTTTCAAAAAGCGCCATATAATAATATGCTTCCGGACAGTCAGAATGATTTTTCAAAATTTTTGCAATAATTTCTTTTGCTTTTTTATCTTTGTCGAGCATCAAATATGTTTGGGCAACTTTGACAGAAGGCAGCGGGGACACTTTTTCTTTGGCCTGCGCTGTTTCATAATATTTTAGCGCACTTTTGTAATCTTTTTTGCGGTATGCAATGTCTCCAAGCACAAGAAGAGTTGTAACATTATTTTTTTCTAGTTTGTATGCTTTTAATGCGATATCCTCGGCTTTTTCATACTCCTTCAAATCAAAGTAAACACGCGACAAAAGCGCATAGACATCTTTATTATTTTTTTTCTTTGTTGAAACTGCACTCTGAAGAGTTTTTAATGATTTATTAAGCTCTTTTTCGTAATAGTAATAATACCCTAAATGGTATTTTTTTTGAGAATCATTTTTTTGCGTTTTATAAAGAATATACTGTTCAAGAGAATTGACTTTGTTGGTATATTCCGCGGTTATAAGCGGTTGTTCTTTAATTGCCCTTACCACTTTTAAAGCATTTTTGGGATTTTTGCTCTGTGACAAAATTTCTGCTTTTAATTTGCTGTAATTTATATTCTGAGGATTTTTGGCAATCGCAACGTCAATATATTTTAAGGCGTTTTCCGGACTGCCGGATTTTAAAGAACCCAGAGCCGCCAGATAATTAGCATAATCAGAACCCGCCATTAAAATCGCATTTTTTACAAGTTCAGATGTTGTTTCGCGGCTCTGATCATTATAAATTATGTTTGAAAAGACTTCACCCAAATATATTTCATCATTTCTTGAAAGCGAAGATGAGGGGAAATAAAAACGTTTAATCTCTTCATTCAAGAGAACTGCAATATCTTTATCTTTAACCTTATTAAGCGCAAGTTCCGCAAGGTTAAAAAATCCGATATCAGCCATTTTCGTTGCAAGCTGAAGATATGCAAAATCACTCGGCTGAATACTTTCAATCAAAACCGTAAAATCCATATATGCCGCTCTGACATTGCTCTGCATAAATCTGTTAAGCCCGATTGCATACTGGTTATATATATCATTTTTGGTAAGACTTGCACGCTGAGGTTCAAGAAAAGCAAACTCGGCAGGCCGTGAATTTCCGAGGGGATTTGCAGGCTGAATACGTGCATAAGGATTTTCGGCTCTTACAGCCGCGCAACTAAAAATACACATTGTCGTCAACAATAATTTGAATTTGTTATGTTTCAAATTTTTTCCCCTACTTCTGTATATTACCAGAATAATAGTAATTGAACAAATCCACAATAGCTTTTTGTTCGGAATTTACATTTTCGTTAATAATAAAATTATAAATATCGCGAAGATTGTATCCGCTTAATATTTTAGCATCTTCTGACTTTAATCTGTTATGATTTTCAGTCAAAAAGACTTTTATAATTTTATCAACAGAAATCTTTAAAAACACATCAACAAGATTCTTGTCAAAATGCGTGCCGGAATCTTTTATTAAAATATCAATAACGTTTCGTATCGGCATTTTGTCACGATAGTGGCGGCGGGAAGTTATTGCATCAAACACATCTGCAACTGCCAGAATTCTGCCGCCGTAAGGGATATCTTCACCTTTCAGATGTCTGTAATAACCCGTTCCGTCATATTTTTCGTGGTGTGAGCAGGCAATTTCCGTTATTATCCGGAAATCTTTTGACATGCTGATGTTATCAAGAATATTATGTGTAATTTTAACATGCTCTTGAATGTGACTGTATTCCTCGGGTGTTAATTTGCCTTCTTTTTGAAGAACACTGTCTCTGATGCCGATTTTGCCTATGTCATGCAGTATTGCAGCTTTTTCTATCAATTCCTTTGTTTTTTCATCAAGGTTAAGCTCATCTGCAAGCAGCATGGAGTATAACTTTACACGGCTTGAGTGGCCGGCGGTAATTTTGTCGCGCGCATCTATTGAGGAAGCAAGTGTATTAATAAAACTTTCGAAAAGCTCCTTTTGTTCTTTATAAAGCTGTTTCTGCTGTTCAAAAAGCTGTGCGTTTTCAAGTGCTATACTTGCGCTTCCGCCGATTGCAATAAGCAAATCTTCATCATTTTTGGTGAATGTACCTTCAACCTTATTCAAAACCTGAAACGCACCGATAATTTCCTGATTGTTATTTTTTATCGGCATGCAAAGAATCGTTTTTGTCCGATAACCTGTTTTTGAATCAACGTCTTTATTAAACCTTCTGTCATTATAAGCATCAGCAATATTCAGAGTTTCACCGGTCTTGACAACATATCCTGCAAGCCCTTTGTCCGCAGGGAAACGTATTTCTTCACTGTCCATACCGAGCGCAACCTTAGACCAGAGTTCATTCTTCTCTTTATCATAAATAAATACCGTACATCTGTCTGCCTGCATTGCATTTTTTGTTTCTTCCGCAATAACTTTTAAAAGCACATTGATGTCTGTCAACGCAGTAATTGAACGCCCGATTTTTACAAGCGAAACAAGCGGGTCATTATGAACCGGAACCGAATATCCGTCACTGTTTTTTATCTGTTTTATGTTTGTCGTAATATATGGCATCAATTGAAATTCGTCATATTCGGCGGCATAATTTTTTGCATTTTCATAGTGAAGTAATGCGACTTTATCATTTTTTTCAGAAAAACAAATGCTTCCTGAAACGAATTCATTAACAAGTTTTGCTGTTGCCGAATTTGAATAATCA
This sequence comes from Candidatus Gastranaerophilales bacterium, assembly GCA_944325585.1. Classification (GTDB taxonomy): domain Bacteria; phylum Cyanobacteriota; class Vampirovibrionia; order Gastranaerophilales; family Gastranaerophilaceae; genus Scatenecus. The sequence continues at coordinate 7,402 of CALVAS010000033.1, read as the reverse complement.
GCCATATAAGCACCGTCATGCATAAGTGCAAGCGCGTTTCGATAATTATTTTTGTCGATTATATAGTCTGTAAGTCCCAGAAAACTTAAACAAACAGACATATAAGAGACGTCTTTCCGGTTTCTGAAAATGTTAAGCGCCTTTGTAAAATCTTCTTTTGCCTGAATAGCGTTCTCCTGATTTAAAGCAAGGATTGCATGCTTTATTAACCCGATTCCATCGCTCTTTTTTCGACTGTTCTTATCTTCCAACTTCTCCATAACCATACCTGACAAATTATATTTTAATTATATAATATTTTGTGATAGAATTCAATTAATTAACAGGTACAAACAGTGTATTTTGAAATTAAGGAGAGAATGTGATGAAAAAAATTTTGTTAACCGTGTTTGCGGCACTGGTATTTGTTTTACCGGCACATGCCGAATACAATGCTGCCGGCAGGGTTCCGACAGTAGGAAAACAAATTGTAAGCAAAAACGGACTTCCGTCAACGATTACATTTAAAGTTGTGGAAACAGCAGCGGACAATTCCGAGGCAACGGCTACAAAAGTTATTCAGGTAAGCAAGCAGAATCTTATTTATGCGGGAAATGACAACGAAGTTGCAGCTATAGTTGCTCAGGAAATCGGACGCGTTATGAACGCACAGGTGTCAAAAGAAAAATTCCGCAATCTTGCAAAAGTTGCTCTTGCAAGCACATTGAGCAGCGATAACGTTTTGAATACCGCAGCAAACAGCGAATTTGCAGATAACAAATTTTCAGAAAAGGATAACATGGATGCTGATATCACCGGTGTTGATTTGATGATTACAGCAGGCTATAATCCGCTTGCAATGGTTGTACTTGTTACGAAAATGCCCGGAAGCGTATGGGAATCCATCAAAGGCGATCCGTCAAATGCAAAACGCGCAATGAATATTTATGATTATCTGACTTACAATTATCCTTCAAAGGTTAAAGCCGGATACGCTTGTAATGAATACAGATTCTTTTTGACATATGCTGATCCGATTGTCGAAAAGAGAAATTCAAGCGCAAAAAAACTTGAAAAATTCCAGAAAGAACAGGCTAAAAAGAAAGCAGAACGCACAAAACAGATTGCAAAATACAAGGCAACAGGCGGACTTAACGGATGGGATGCAACATATACTTTATTAGAAAACTTTGCAAATTCATCTGAGAATTAAAGTTTGAATAACAATACAGAAAAGGAGCGCGGGATAAAATCCCGCGCTCCTTTTAAAATTCTTCATTGACAGAATTGTTAAAATATATTAAGATATAAACTGTTAAAATTTAGGAGGATTTAAGAATGTCTGACACATTACAAACGATAAAATGTCCTGCATGCAACAAAGAAATGATAAAAGTATTTGTGCCTGAAGAGGGGATAAATATTGATATCTGCTTAAACGGATGCGGCGGAATATTTTTTGATAACAGAGAGTTTAAAAAATTTGATGAAAAGGCTGAAAACATTGATGAAATTTTAAAGGCAATTGAGGGAAAAACATTTGCGCTTGTGGATGAAAGTCTGCCGAGAACCTGCCCTGTCTGCGGTTCAAAAATGGTAAAAAATTACTCAAGCGCGAACAGAACAATTCAGATTGATGAATGCTACAGCTGCGGCGGAAAATTTTTGGATAACGGAGAACTCCAGAAAATCAGAGAGGAATTTGAAACAGAGGCGGAAAGATCTCAGGCTACAATGAGAGAACTTTACGACACTGTCGGTGTAAAATTGCGGGAAATGGATGAACAACGCGCAGAGGCTTATTCCAAACGCCCGCCTGTCAGCAGATTATTTCAGGCACTAATTTACGGCGGCAGACCGCATTTTTAATATTTACAAAATTACACAATAAAAAGGCTCCGGATATTTCCGGAGCCTTTTTGATAATTAAAAATTATGATTCTTTAGTTTTATTTGTATCAGCCGCAATCAATTCTTCAAGATTATAATTTCCGTTTTCATCCGGTTCAAAACCGAGTTGTTTTGCACGCTCTGCCACAAGCGTCGGAATCAAATCTTTCACCTTCATATTTTCGTTGAAGTCTTCATCATTCAAGCCCCACTCATCATCAATTGCATTAATGAGTGATTCTCCTGCCATAGCCTCATATGATGTCAGAACTTTTAAGATATTTTCAGGTGTAAGTTGTTTTAAGAACGCAATTGTGTTGCGGTTTAAACTTGGACCGCTGATTTGTTTGTGAAGAGAATTTGCAAGGGTTGAACCCGTACAAACTCCGTTTTCATCAAAGTTATATTGATGTGTAACGGGTGAACCGTTTTCTGTTTTACTTTTGAGTTTCATCATTTTCAATTGATCATTTTCTATAATTTTAACCGGAGTTTTGCCGTCTGCATCATAATATGTTGTAGTGTACAGTTCGCCATCTTTAAACTCCCCAATATGCTCAAGTGTACCATCTCCACGGTAGCATGTGGTTTTTGTTTGTTTGCCTTCGGAATCATATTCGAACAACGTTTTACTTTTAACAGTCTTGCCATCGGCATCATATCTTGTTTGCGTTTTCAATTTTCCGTTTTTATCATATTCATCAGACAATAATGGTATACCATTATTGTCTAACCATGTTGTTTTTTCCTCGCCTTCTGAGTTGTACTGGCTTATATAATTCACAGTTTTACCATCTTCTTTATAATGTGTTACTGTTTTCAGTTTATCGTTTTCATATTCCCGTATGTATTCAGGCTTATCAGTATTATATCCGGTTTCAACTTCTCTTGTTTTATTTCCTTTTTCATCATATTCAATCGAAACTGTATAATCACCATCTTCCGTACTGTATTTACGGCCAACTTCTTTACCGTCTTCGCGAATTTGTGCGGTATATTCGTTTCCCTTTTCGTCCGTACGTTTTTCTTCCTTGACATTGCCAGCCGGTTTTTGTCCTGTTCCTTCAGGAGCTTCAGGTTTGTCTGTACCATCCGCAGGCGGCTGTGTTACAGACGGTGGTTCAGTTGTGTCTTCTGCCGGTGCGACAGGTTTGGAATCCTTAGTAAATTTAGCTCCCATAGCTTCATAAAGCTGTCCAATTTCGTCAGCCGTAAATTCTATCTCCTGATTTGGATGCACAACAAAACTGTTATGCCAGCCTGATTTTGTTTTATCAGTTCCGCCTCCAAAAATAGAGGCCTGACCATTTGCTTTACGGTTCTGCTGAATCTCAATCAGCTTGTCCAGAACAGCATTCCACTCTTTTGCGGTAATCTTGCCGTCCGACAATTCCATTTTCTGTTGTTCGACCAAATCCTTTAATGCATGTGTAATCCCCAGATTCTTCTTAATCTGAATTTTTACAGGTCCTATGTTGGGCACATTCTCACTCATCATGAATCTCCTTGTTTATTCCTTATGTTTATTCCTTATTTATATAAAGTTTATATGCCCGTAAAAATTTACTTTTGTATTAAGTTATGTTAAATTTTGTAATTTCAAACTTCAAAGAATCAATTTTTTCAAGGCAGTCGCTTTCAAAATAAATTCTCAAAAGCGGTTCTGTTCCGCTCGGTCTGACAAGTATCCAGCTTGAATTGTCTTCTAAATATATTTTCACTCCGTCTTTAAAATCTTTTTTGAAAATTCTAAATTTTCCGATTTTATCCAATTCTTTAAACTTTTCAATAACCGGCTTAACCTGAGATTGATTTTCAAGTTTTTTATCAATTCTGTCATTATAAAATCTGCAGCCGACAAATTCATAAAGTTCATTTTGAAGCTCAACAAGAGATTTGCCCGAATATGCCATTGCCTCCAGCACAAGAAGGTTTGCAAGAATGCCGTCTTTTTCCGGAATGTGCCCCTGAATACTTAAGCCGCCGCTTTCTTCACCGCCGATTATCGGGTTAAATTTGCGCATTGCTTCCCCTACATGTTTAAACCCGACAGCGGTTTCAATAACTTCTACGCCGAGTTTTTCAGCTGTTTTGTCAAGCAAAAGACTTGCACCGACAGTTTTTACTATCGGGCCTTCCATTTTTTTATATTTTTTTAAATGCATCAGCAAAATCGCAATGATTTCATTCGGCGAAACATATTCCCCGTTTTCGTTTATGACACCGAATCTGTCTGCATCTCCGTCATTTGCAAACCCGACAGAATTTCCTCTTTGTTTCACCAGAAGAATTAAGTCTTTTAAGAATTTTGGTTTCGGCTCAGGCATTCCGCCGCCAAAGTTTACATCATGGAACATGTTAAGGCATTTATAATCTATTCCATGAATATCCAAAAGTTTATCAAAATATCCGATACTTGCAGAATAAAGGCCGTCAAAAATGATGTTTGTTTTCAGATTTTTGATTTTATCAATATTAACAAGGGTTTCGATATGTTTAAAATAATCTTTTGAAAAATCATACTTTTCAATTTTTCCTTCGCCGAACTTAGTAAAATCTTTATCCAGATTCGCAACTATTTCATCAGTAATTTCGGATGTTGCAGGCCCAGCGTAATCAGGAATGAATTTTATTCCAAGATACTCCGGAGGATTGTGGGATGCGGTAAACATTAACGCGCAGGCGTTTAAAAGTTTTGCGTTGTATGCAAGAACGGGAGTCGGAAGAATTTTGTCACTGTATAAAACTTTAAAACCCGAATTTGCCAGAACTTCCGCTGCAATCAGAGAAAATTCATCCGCCTTATATCTCGGGTCATAACCGATTATTACAAGTTTTTCCCTGCCAAAATTATCGTAAATATACTTACCGGCCGCTTTTGCAACTTTAACAACATTCTCTTCCGTAAAATCTTCCCCTACTACAGCCCGCCAGCCGTCTGTCCCGAATTTTATTTTATCCATTTAAATTGCCCTTTTATCTGATTTCTGCTACAATTAATTATATTCAAAACAAGGAGTTTCGTAAACAATGGATTTCTCAAATGTCGAAAGAATTGCATACTTAGGTCCGGAGGCTTCTTTTTCGGAAATGGCTGCCGATATTTTCCGGAACAAATACGGGATTTCAGCAAGACCTGAAAAAATGATGACAATCAGGCAGGTTATTGAATTCGTTGACGAAACTCCGAATGTTCTTGGGGTTTTGCCGCTTGAAAACTCCCTTGAAGGCTCCGTTAGAGAATCCCTTGACAACCTTATGCTTACGAAAAATCAAAATATCCGTATGCTTTCACAGGTTATTATGCCGATTAAACACTGCCTTCTTTCAAGAACAACGGAATTTTACAGTATTACCGGCGTAATTTCACACCCGCAGGCGCTTGCACAATGCCAGAATTTTATTCATAATGAAATGCCGAGGAATTTAAATATTATTGAAGCGGCAAGCACCGCTGAAGCCGCCAGAAGTCTTGCGAATTACAATCTCACATACGCCGCAATCGGCAGCAGCAAAACAGCAGAAGTCTATAATCTGAACATCCTTCGCGAAAATATTAATGATGACCAGACAAATCAGACGAGATTTGTTCTTATAGGAGATTTTGAAACTGAAATAACAGGCAATGACAAAACTTCTCTCGTCTTTGCTACAGAAAATAAACCGGGAGCTTTAATGGATATTTTGAATGTTTTTTATCAAAACAAAATAAATCTCTCATACATTGTTTCCCGCCCTTCTAAGATAAATTTCGGGGATTATAATTTTATCGTGAACTTTGACGGACACATCAAAGATGAAAAAATCCTGAATACAATTAAACAAATTAAAGAAAAAACAACTTTCTTTAGATTTTTCGGTTCTTATTCAAAATGATTTTGAAGGTTGACAATTTCGTATAGTGTTATGTTAAAATATTATATCACGCCTTACTAGAACAGAGTTCTCAAATGTTGCCGGAAAGGCAAATATGACGAATTCTTTAATTCCATACTCATTTACTCCCGGAACAAAAGCAAAAGCACAGGAAGTAAATGCCAATTTCAACGCTCTTGCCGACAAAATTGATGAAAACAATTCAACAGCGGTTCATGCCAACACCGAATCAGAAATCTCCGGCAAAAAAACGTTTACCCAGCCGATATATTCAACTGTAAAGCAAACGGCTACAAACGGGAATATTATTATAACCAATATAGGTGATGGAGACAGCACAGACGCTATTTTAGCCAAAAACACCTCTGATGTTTGCTGCGGTGCGTTACGTTTCACAAATGAAGATGGCGCAAATGAAGTGCAAATTGTAGCAGCAAATGAAGATGGTTCAAACGTTGGCGGTATCGCAATCCGAAATACTGATGGTGTATGCTATGCAGCCTGTCCGACATATACTCAGGATTATGCCGATAACTCAAATAAGATAGTTACAACTGCTTACATGGCAAACCACTGGGTAACCGCAAAGGCAACGACATCAACATCAGCTTCAAAAGCCCGACCTGCAGTAGTAGTTCAGAATTATGTAAACGGTACAAGCTGGTACCGAATCTGGTCAGACGGCTGGATTCAACAGGGCGGGCTTGCAGATAAAACTGTCGATGGATGGTCACAAACTTCAGCATATTTCTTGAAAAACTTCTCTAACATAAATTACTGTATGTATGCAATGACCCGCGGCGGCACAAACGTTAACGCAGCACATTTTAAAATTTACGCACGATATACAGACCATTTTGTTGCACAGTTAGCTGGTGCAAGCAGTTCTCACGGAGATGTTTACGGATTTTTCTGGCGAGCAGAAGGTTACTAGAAAGGAGGCAAAATGAGTTATAAACTTGATAAACCATATACAGATAAACAATATGCCGATTTTGTTGTTGAACACAACCACAACAATGGCAGAGTGATTGAAGAAACCGAAACTGCGGTTTACGCTCTGGAAGCAAACGAGATGATGAATGAAGACGGTATGCCTATAATCAATCCTAATTACGAAGCAGAGCAGGCGCAAAAAGAACGTGAGCGACTTGATATGCTGAATTTAACCGCCGCTGACGTTGAACGCGCAATTTACAAGGCAAAGGGAATAGACTTTGACGACGTTGTGGCACTCGTTGAACAGTACAATGAAGCTGCCCCGATGGACGCTGAGGGCCAAAGTGCAGCTATCGACATCAAAGCTCTGAAAATCGAACTCAAAGCCAACAACTTCTATCGCGGAAATCCCTACATTAATGCGGTTGGCACGCTTTTAGGCTTTACGTCAGAACAGCTCGACAACTTCTTTGAAACCGGAGATTACACGGAATTGTTGAATGGGTGAAAGATAAAGGGTGATGTTGACCGTTTCAAACATTTCAGTTCTTCATCCATTCAAACTTGTTCACACATCGCGCCTCACACTTAACCTTGTACATAGAAATCGGCAGACAGGCAGGATTATGATAATATAATCCTGCAGAGCGGGGCGAATTGCGGACGGAGTGAGTCCGGATAGTTTAACCTGCAGGGCACCGGCTAAAAGCCGGTGCCC
>CALVAS010000032.1 GCA_944325585.1 Candidatus Gastranaerophilales bacterium | reverse complement strand
TTATTTATTTTATTTCTGGACTCGAAAAATTGCAAAAAATTCAAACCTTATAAATTTTCCGACTTAAATGTCAAACTTGCGATACTTTTTCTCAAAATCCCTGATACACGACAACGACAAAAGCATTAAAAAAGAGCCCGAAGGCTCTGATTTTAATAGTTCTATTTGTTTAAAATGGTGGAGGTTAGGAGATTCGAACTCCTGACCCCCTGCGTGCAAAGCAGGTGCTCTACCAGCTGAGCTAAACCCCCACGGACTTTTATTTTGTTGTCACAATATTTATTTTACATGCTGATTTTTTTTTGTAAAGTATTTTTTTTATTTTAGCAAAAAATTTTCTTTTTTGTTTTATTATTATTAAAACAAAAGGAGTTTATATGATTAATAAAATAAGTCTCGGCAGTATTAATGCTGTATTTCAAGGCAATACAAACATTCTGGACAGATTCAAAGAGAATTTAAAAAACGGCAATGTTAATCAAAACGTTAATCTTAACGGAAACGAAGCTCTTGCAAATTATAACAGGCCGATAATTAAATCTGATACTAATCTCATTACTCCTGACGAAAATATTGATAAATTTATTATCAAAGACACGCCTTCTCCTGTAACTCTTAAAGGTGATGAGATTGAAACTCTTTCAGGCGAAAGAATCCTTGATAATGACGGAAAACTCGAAGCCATAATTGCTAAAGACGATAAAACAACAAAAGAATATCATATTGACAAAGACTCAAAAACAATAACAAAAATCGTCGAACGTGACAACGCAACAGGTTTTCCGATAAGAATAGATCTTTTCGGCATAAAATACAATTCAAACACAAGCGGAACCGTACAAGAATTCACACCGCAGACAAACAAACTTAAAAAAGAAACCTATTTTGATGAAGGAAAATTAATATCAGTGAAAATATTTGATGATGATAAAAATATTGAAAACACCTTTAGAAATGACGGAAAATTAAGATGGATTAATACAGAAGACAACAAAACAGGCTTTATAACTCATTACACGCTTGATGAGAATAATCACATTGAATTTGTTAATATTGAAGATGAAAATTACAACATTTTAAAAGAGATTTCGTATCAAAACGGCAAAATAAAAGAAGTCGCCGAAAGCAAATTAAAACCGCTAACTAACACTTACGGAATCACACCTGACAATATCGCGTTAAAACCGGCAGAATTTGTTGAGGCGCCAAAAGTTTCTGCACTGGAAGGCGAAAAAAAATTCCGCGAAAACGGTTCTCTTGAATCCGTTACCGTTTCGGACGGAAACACAAAAACCGAATATATCACCGGTTATGACGGAAAAAATGTAAGAGAAATAAAAGTTTTTGATAATGATGAAAAAATAAAAAATATTTTCTTCAGCGAAACCGGAAACGTTAATATACAAGAATTTAAAAACGGCAAACTTTATAAAACAACGTTTTATAACTCCTCCAAACGGCCTGACTGCATAATTGAATACACGGAAAAAGGAGAAGTTGCAAAAATTGTAAGTTACTCTTTCGACGGAACTTTTATAAAAAAATACTCTGATGAAAAGAATCCGCAATTCGGTTATATCAGTTTAGAATTTGATAAAGATAAACAACTGATTGCAGTTTCAATCAGAAATATCGAAAAAAATATAACAGAATCTGAAGATTAATTATTCTTATGACGAACAGATAAGCATTTATTTTTATTGTAATATTATAAAGTTATGAAATTTTTAATATATATGATTATTATCGTCATAACTTTATTTATCTGGGGATTTTTAATTGAACCGTATATTCTGACGGTCAAAAAGATTCAGATTGAAGATGACGCTTTAAAAGGTCTCCGAATTGTTTTTGCGACAGATTTTCACTACAAACCGTATGAAAAATTCCGGCTAAAGCGTGATGTCAAAAAAATTAATGAACAAAACGCCGACATAATTCTTCTGGGCGGAGATTTTCTGAACGGACATGAAAAAGGTAAGTCTTTAGAAAGCAAAGTCGTTGCACAAGAATTTGCAAAACTTAAATCAAAATACGGCGTTTTTGCTGTTTTCGGAAACCATGATGTATGGCAGGATGCAGAAGGCGTTTATGACAATTTTACAAAAAATAATATCACCGTCTTAAAAAACAACTCTCAGAAAGCAGGCAATGTTTACATCGCGGGCGTTGAAGACATGCAAACGCAAAATCCGGATATTGAAAAAGCTCTTAAATACGCAAAATCCCCGACAATTCTGCTGTCTCATACTCCCGACATAATTTATAATGTTCCGGAAGATGTAAACCTTACTCTTGCGGGGCATCTTCACGGCGGACAGATTCGCCTGCCGTTTCACGGTGCTCTTGTTGCACCTTCCAAATATGGAACAAAATTTGCATACGGAATGTACAACGTCAAGAATCGAAAACTTTTTGTTTCCCGCGGAATAGGTACAAGCGTTTTACCTCTAAGATTTTTCTGCCTGCCGGAAATTGTAGTCATTGACTTTATTTAAATGTCATTAGTGTCCAACGGGAATTTTTTCCGCTTCTACGGGAACTTCCGCTTTTTTTGGCTTTTTCATCAACAGCATCAGCGGAATAACTATCAAACATAACACGCCGAAAATTCTGAACGAATCAATAAATGCCCACAACGTTGACTGTTTTACAAGCTGACCGTAAATCGAATATTGCGACATATAATGTGCAACTGTATGTTCCGTGTATGCCGCAAGAGCGCCGGCTGTAGCCTGAACTCTTTCAACAAAAACAGGATTCAGGTCATGAAGTTTTCCGACAAGCATATACTGGTGAATTTGAGCAAAACGCGTAAGCATTGTTGCAACAAGAGAAGTTCCGATTGCACTGCCGATATTTTTTAACAAATTTTGAATACCTGTAGCATTTGTCATCTGTTCGTTTTTCAGAGTATCAACAGACAAGTTCATAATCGGAACCATTGCAAGCCCCATTCCCAATCCCATAAAGAAATTCGGAACAGCAATATTCATGTTTGAAATCTGAAGATTCAACGCCCCGAACGCAAGGCTTGCTCCACCGATTAAGGAAAGTCCGATAACTACCATTAAACGGTTATCAAGTCTGTTTGTTAATGTTGCTGTTAGAAGCATGGCCGTCATACTTCCAAACCCTCTCGGCATCATAGTTGCACCGCTTAAGAAAGCAGTATATCCCATCATACTCTGCAAAAACTGGGGCAGAATTGCAAGAGACGCGTACAAAACAGCTTGAATAACAACTTGAATTATAGTTCCGGCGGAAAAGTTTCTGTCTTTGAAAACCGACAAATCAATCAAAGATTCTTTGTTTGTAATTTGCGAATGGAAAAACAGAACGCATGCAATCATTGAAACGCCAAAAGTCCAGCGAATCCATACCGCATTAAACCAGTCCGCATTATTACCTTTATCAAGAACTGTCTGAAGGGTAACAAGCCAGATTGTAAGATATATAAAACCTTTGACGTCAATTTTTACATTTTTTTGTTTTTTGGCGTACGGCGGATCTTCAAGAAGTTTGTGACACAAAAGAGCCGCTGCACATCCGAAAGGAACATTTATATAAAAAATCCACGGCCATGTCCAGTTATCCGTAATCCATCCGCCGAGTACAGGACCTATTATAGGTGCAAGAATTACGCCCATCCCGAAAATTGACATTGCAAGACCGCGTTTTTCTTTGTCAAAACTTTCAATCATAATCGCCTGTGAAATCGGCAGGATTCCTCCGCCGCCAAATCCTTGCAATATACGGGCAAATATCATAAATTCAATGTTCTTTGCCATTCCGCAAAGCATTGACGCTATTGTAAAAAGCATAATACTTATTATGAAAAAGTTTTTACGCCCGAAAACTTTACTGAAAAAGTCAACTGCAGGAATTACAATCCCCGCGGCAATCAGATAACTTGTTAAAATCCACATGGACTCATCGCGCGTTGCCGAAAAACTTCCCGCCATATGCGGCAAAGCCACGTTTCCTATTGTTCCGTCAAGTACATATATAAAAACCGCCAGCATGACGGGAATTACCATAATCCACGGATTCACTGACGGTTTCCATTCTTCTTTATTTATTTCATCCGACATGTTTTAACTCGCTGCTTTCTTTTCTCCTTTCAATAAAAACATAAACGGAATCAAAATAAAACATGCTATTGCAAAAACTTTAAAAGTCGTCATATATGCACACAACGTTGACTGCTGAATTAACTGATTGTAAAGCATTTTTGCCGCCATATATGTTGAATTGAGCATATCTCCGGCCTGATGAATGAATGAACCCGCGTACATGCTTAATCTTTCGGAAAACTGCGGATTCAAATCATGCATGTTTTTTACAAGCCCGTACTGGTGAACCTGTGAGAATCTTGAAATCATCGTCGCAACAAGAGAAGTTCCGATTGCACCCCCGATTGTTTTTAACAGGTTCTGGAACCCTGATGCGTTTGTCATCTGGTCGTTTCTCAAAGTTATACAGGACAACGTTGTAATCGGCATCATTGTAAAGACAAGTCCGATTCCGAAAACAAAGTTCGGCAGTACAATATTCATCATGCTGATTTCCAAATTCAATTCACTCAGCATCCATCCGCCGCAGCCGAGGCAGAATAAACCTATAATACCGTATGTTTTATAAGAAAGCCTTCCGCCAAGTCCGCCGAATATCGCAAGCGACAAAAACGCTCCGAGTCCGCGGGGCATAATCGCAACACCGCTCGTAAATGCATCATAACCCAGCATATTTTGAAGAAGCTGCGGCAAAATGGCAAGAGACGCCAGCAATACCGCATTTAACAAAATAAGCATTGTTGTTCCGCAAAGGAAGTTTACATCCTTTAAAACTTCAAGATTTATCAACGGATTTTTACCTTTTACCTGCCATATAAAGAATAATATAGCACCTGTTACGGCAACTGCTGTCAGCCAGCATATCCACGTTGCATTAAACCAGTCTGCATCGTTGCCTTTATCAAACACAATCTGCAACGGAACCAACCATACGCAAAGCCACAAAAACCCCCATTTGTTGAGTTGAACATTTTTTTGTTTTCTTGCATACGGCGGATCCTCAAGAAATTGTTTAGCAAGCGCTATACAAATAAATCCGACCGGAATATTTATAAAGAAAATATACGGCCATGACCAGTTTTCCGTAATCCATCCGCCCATTACAGGCCCCAGAATCGGTGCAACAACAACGACAAGTCCGAAAACTGCCATTGCTTTGTTTCTTGCCTCTCCCTTAAAACTTTCCATTGTGATTGACTGCGCCATTGGAAGAAGGCATCCTCCGCCAAACCCCTGCATGGCACGTGCTATAACTATCATTCCTATTGAATTCGATATTCCGCATAAAAAAGACGCTATCGTAAATATAAAAACGCCAAGCATAAAGAAATTTTTTCGCCCCACAAGGTGACAAAAATAATCTATCATAGGAATTACAATACTGCTTGCCATTAAATAACTTGTCAATACCCAGATAGATTCCTGATTGCTGACTGAATATGATCCTGCAATGTGCGGTAATGCTACGTTTGCAACAGTTTCATCCAACGCATACATAAATGTCGCAAGCATTACAGGCAATATTAATAACCACGGATTTACCGACGGTTTCCATTCTTCTTGTGTTGTTTCTATTGTTTCTGCCATTTCTTTTTACCCTGTTAAAAAGGTGAAGAGCACATTTTATTAAAAAAATGTCCTTTTACTCTTCACCTCTCTCTTTTCTTTTATATCTTGTTTCTATTCTTTTTTAACGTTTCAAAATTATTGTTTTTAAATTGATTATCTTACCCTTACTTTCGGAATTACTGACATTCCCGGTATTATGTTATATTCGTTCGGATCAATCTTTTCATCAAATACGATTTTTACAGGTATTCTTTGAACGATTTTTACAAATGATCCTACTGCATTTTCAGGCGGGAATAAACTTGATTTTGCACCTGACGCTCTTTGAATACTGTCAACTTTTCCTTTGAAAACTTTGCCCGGATATGTATCAATTTTTATGTTTACCGGCTGGCCGGGTTTCATATGTTCAAGCTGATTTTCTTTAAAGTTTGCAACAACCCAGACATTATGCGGAACTATTGTAAACAACGGTGCGCCGACATTTACATACATTCCTTTTTCTACACGTCTGCTGGAAACTGTTCCGGCTTGCGGTGCATAAATTTTTGTATATGACAAATCCAGTGCAGCTTTATCCATTCTGGCTTTTGCTTCCTTCAAATCAGCATCGGCAACTTTATCCTTTGCCTGAGAAAATAATGATTCTTCTGCCTGCGTCAAGTTTGCCTGCGCTGCATCATAAGCTGCCTGCGCATTGTCCAAAGTTTGTTTTGAAACAGCTCCCTGAGCATAAAGGTTTGTATATCTGTCCAAATCCTTTTTTGCTACATCTATTTTGGTTTGTGCAGCAGTAAAAATAGCTTTTGCATTTTTTTGATTCAAAAGAACTCTTTCATACTTTGCTTTTTCTTCTTCATATATCGCTTTATAATCAGCATCATCAATCTTTGCAACAAGCATGCCCTCTGTTACCGGCTGGTTATCTGTTATGTACACTTCCGTAATCTGTCCGCTTACACGGGGGGCAACCTGAACTGTTGTTGTTTCTACATATGCATCATCTGTAGATTGATAATTCAGTGCATCATGGATAAAAAGTCCGCAGCCTATCGCCATCAAAACGATTAGACCGATTGCTATAAATCTTTTGCGGGGTTTGTGAACTTTTTTCTCTTCTGTTACATGCTCTTCTTCTTTAACTGTATTTTCTTCTTCCATTTTCTACCTCTTGATTTATTATATCTTCATATCTACAATTTTTTCCAAATCCATTCGGAACTTCTTCAGAGTCTCCTGAACTTTTGTTACTTCATCAGGGCTCATTGTTTTTTGAGTGACACCTTCAAGATAACTCTTTATCTTTTTATTTATCTTATCAAGTTCCTTTAATCCTTTTTCTGTAATTCCCATTTTTTTGACCAGTCTGTTATTTTTTGTATCAATAAAACGGGTTATTAAACCTTTTTCTTCCAAAGAATTTAAGATTCTTCCTGTGTTTGCTCTATCCTTCAAAAGAAGTTTTGCAAGATCCCGCTGGCAAACTCCTGCATTTATGGAAACAGTATCTAGCGTTGAATATTCATCCGGTGAAAGTTTTAATTCCAAACGCTCAAACAGTTGTTGAGTCAAAATTCTCATCAATCGAGCAGTTTGTTCTAGTTCATAATGTATGCTGTCCGTATAATGTAATTTTATATCTTTCATTTGTTTTCCGGTTTGTTTTATTATTTTAAAAATTTGTTGTAAAAAAAATATGTTGCATTTACAACAATAGTATGCTACCATATGATTATTAAAAAAGCAAGTATTTAATCTAATGAGGGAAACAAGAGTTGAAAAAGGTTATTTCTACAGCAATTATACTCAGTTTGGCAGTTATACAGACAGCCCCATGCATGAACATGGCTTATGCACAAAGCTCGACTGCAACCCCGAAACAATTTAAGAGCATGGTCAAAAAAGACAAAAAGAAAGTTAATAATGATTACAAATATGAATATGTGAACATGCCCTGGTGGGATATTTTTGAAGATGATATTTTGAAAGGTTACATTGAAAAGGCAATTGTAAACAATTATGACTTAAAAATGGCAACTTTGAATGTTGAAGAATATTATCAACAAACAAGAATTCAATTTGCAAGCGAATTACCGACAGCAGGTGTCGGAGGCGGCCCCGGCTGGTACAAAGCTCCGGGAAGCACAAGTACTGATATGGCTTTCGGACTTCCTTTCCTTGTAAACTATGAAGCTGATATATTTTTAAAGAACCATGACAAAACAAAATCTTCCAAAAAACTTTACGAAAATTCAAAATTTGATGAACGTGCTGCATATATTTCAATTGCAGGAGCTGTCGGCTCAACTTATTTGAATATTGTAAACATGGATAAAGCTATTGAAATTCAGACAGAAATCGTTGCTTTAAGAAAGAAGATTTATGAACTGATGAAAGTCAGCAATGATGAAGGTTTAACATCAACTGCAGATGTTGTCAGAGCAAACAAATCTTATGTTCAGAGTGAAACTGATTTAATAGAACTTAACAAACAAAGAGATGTGCTGATTAATCAAATGTATGTTCTTATCGGTGAAAGCCCTGAAAGCGGAAAAACGCTTGAGAGAAAATCACTTGATGAAATCACATACAATCATGCAATTCCTGATTATATCGAATCTGATGTTATTATGCAGAGACCTGATTATTTGAAGGCTGAAAACTCTGTTGAAAAAGCAGGAATTGATGTAAGAGTTGCAAGAAAAGAATTTTTGCCAAGTATAAATCTTACCGGACTGGCTCTATTCAATGCAGGGGATCTGGGAAGTTTATTTACGACAAAAAATTCACTTCTTATGCTTGGCGGAGGATTTTTACTTCCTTTGTTCACAGGCGGACAAAGAATTGCTAATCTGAGATTGAAAAAAGCAACTTATGAAAGAATACTGCAAAACTACTACAAAACTAATTTGACAGCCATTCAGGAAGTTAATGATGCTCTTGTTAAGGTTAGAAAAGACAAAGAAAAAGTTGATCAAACTTTAAAACAGGCTAACCTTGAAAAAGCAGACTTTAAATTTTCCGAAATGAAATACAATGAAGGAACTATTTCCCTGCTTGATTTAATTCAGCAAAAGGAAAACTTGCTCTATATGGACCAGCTTGTCGCTCAAAATAAAGTTGAATTTATGATTGACTATATCGGTCTGTATAAAGCAACAGGAAGTAAACTACAATAATCATCACCTCTTTACTTTTAATCGAAAGTGAAGCGCCGGTAATTCCCGTTACCGGCTTTTTATTATTCTTTTTATTTTAGCGCAGCGGATATAACTCTGTCAATTCCCGCCAAATCCTTGATTATTTCTATGTTTCCAAAACCGTTATCTTCCAGTATTTTTTTAACGTCTTCTGACTGTCCAATCCCCAGTTCAAAAAGAAGATATCCGCCTTTGTTAAGAATTGATGCAGCTTTTGAAGTTATTTTTTCGTAATATTCCAACCCTTTTTCGTCTTTTGTAAACAGTGCAATTTCAGGGTCAAATTTTACTTCTTCCTGAATTTTTTCTTTTTCTGACGGAGGAATGTAAGGAGGGTTAGAAACAATCATATCAAAACTTTCACCAGTTTTTACATTTGAAAAGATATCAGATTTTCTGAAAATAGCCTTGTTATAAAGGTTCAATTTTGACGCGTTGTCAAGCGCCGTGTTTAAAGCATCCGAAGATATATCAAGCCCGATTACCTGAGAATCCGTGTATTTGGCAATCATGCAGGCAATACAGCCTGAACCGGTGCCGACATCAAGAACTGTTTTAAAATTATTTGTATTTATTATATCAATTGCTTTACGGACAAGAATTTCCGTTTCATCACGCGGAATTAAAACTGACGGATTTACGATAAACTTTTCGCCCATAAAATACGCAAGCCCTATTATATGCTGAACCGGCTGATGCGTTTTCGCTCTTAATTCAGCCTTTTCTTTGACTATTTCCAGCTTTTCGGGAGAAAGTTTTTTCCCCATAACAAGATCCATATATCCGTAATTTGCAAAATGTTCTATCAAAAGTCTGACTTCAATATTTGCTTCATTAGGTTCAATCCCGCTGTCTGTCAAAATTTTTACGATTTCATTAATTGCCATTTCTTTAAAGCCCTATATTTTGATTCAGTTTTAATTCATCAACGATTGCAAGGATTGAAACAAACTCGTTTAACAATTGCGTAAACTGTTTTGTATCATTTACGGGTTTATTTATGTCTCCAAGTTTAAACAAATCTCTGTTCGTTGATATTGCGATTATTATTTTATTATCTTTTAAAGATGCTTCCATTTGTGAAGCGCGGAAGGCATTCTTTATATTCTTAAAGCGTTCCATAAAGGACGTCGTTAAAACATAACGGGCTTCTACCTGATCATTACTGTCAACGTAGTATTTTCTGCTGAATTCAGGATCTTCCAGTTTTACTTCCTCGTAAGAATGGCTGTTTATTTGACGGCGTTTTCTGATTATTGTATGTCCTTTAAAAGGCTTTTTAACATCTATTTCTACGAAAACTCCTTTAAAAATATATTCCGTACGAGCTTTATCATAATCCCCGCGAGAGCCATATGTTATTTTTGCTTCGTTAATTTTTATAGAAAGATCTTTATAAGTTCCATAAAAATTATCATCATCATCTTTTGTTTCAAATTGATCATTTAATCTTGTTGCTTTTATTGTATCTATATCTATAACACTCGCTTGAGTCCAGTTGAAATTACCGAAGGCTTTCATGATTTCAGGCATTATTTTGGTTTTTATTTTACTTTCAAAATTTTTGGCGGCACGACGGACATAATGAAAACATGTTCCGGGACAAAAAATAATTAATACTACTCCAAACCAAAACCCATCTTCACTCTTTATTCCCAAAGTAAAATAATATATTCCAATTATTACAAAAACTAAAATCCATGATAACAAAGAAACTAATTTTAAAAATTTTCTCTCTTTCTCTAACTTTTCCAGCATTGGAACAACCGAGGAATGGTAAACATGTGTATAATTTGTTCTAAAATTCTGTATACTGTTATATTCCATTTTATCCATCCGTTAAAGTCCTATATTTTGATTTAATTTCAATTCATCAACAATCGCAAGAATTGAAACAAATTCATTTAACAATTCAGTAAACTGTTTTGTGTCATTTACGGGGCAGCCAAGGCGTCCCAGTTTAAACAGGTCTCTTTCTGTGCTTATTGCAAGAATTAGTTTGTTATTCTTGAAAGAAGCCTCTATTGAACTTCCGCCGAAAGCATTTTTTATATTTTTATATCTTTCCATAAAAGATGTCGTCAAAAGATATCTTGACTCTACCTGGTCATTCGAATCGACGTAATATAGTTTGCTGAATTCAGGATCTTCCAGTTTTACTTCCTCATAAGCACTGTCATTAAACAAATAACAACGATTTCTTATTATCGTATGTCCTTTAAATGGCTTTTTGACATCTATTTCTACAAGCACTCCTTTAAATTCTATTTCTTTTTTTAATCTGTCTCTTGAGTCTTTTCTATAGTAATACAGTTCTGTTTCGTTAATATTTATTGATAAACCTTTGTATGTTCCAAAAAAATTGTCATCATTATCTTTGTGATCAAATTTTGAGAAGATTTTTGTATCTTTAACTGTTTGCGTATCTATTACATAAGCAGTAGTCCAGACAAAATTGCCGAATGCTTTCATAAGATTTGGCATAACCGTTGATTTCAATTTGTTTTCAAAGTTTTTGCTCATCATCTTCATGCAAAAAACACAAAACATTATTGGAACAACAAAAAGAGTATACACAGGCGGTCTTTGAAAACGTTCTCCCAAAATACCCAAATAACTCAATCCTAATAATACAAATAATATTAAAACAACAACAGCCAATATTTTAAATTTACCATTTATATTTATCCTTTCCGTTTCATACGGAGCCAGCATCGGCACAACTGATTTGTGATATACCTGCGTAAAATTAGATCTGAAATCCTGTATACTGTTAAATTCCATATAAATTCTCCTTCTCATGTTCTTTTATTATTCTGTCAATCTCATTTCTGGCTTCGAGTTTTGATTTTAATTCTTTTTTTTCAATATTATACTTTTTACAAAGCCTCTCATAATAGTATAACTGCTTCTTTGTCGGAAGTTCATGCCCCATTTTAACTTCCTTCAAAAATTCCCGTTTTTTCTTTTCAAATGCTTTCTGCGCTTTAATTATAGGCTCCTGAGACTTTTTATAATCATAATACTTCCTGTATTCATTCATAAACAATAACGCATCACGACGGAAATTTTCATCATCCAGAATCTCTGCCAAAAACTCAAAATGCGGATTATTTATCTCTAAATAATATCTTTCATCATCTGCAAATCTATCGAAAAGCTCTGCAGTATCTTTGTTTGGAGACTTTTTCACCAAAGCACGCAAAAAACTGCACAGCATTGATTTCTGTGTTTTCGTAAACTCCTGAAATATCTGATTTTTTATATTATACATTGCCTACTTTTTGAATAAGTCCTTCACAGAGAAAGTTTCAGCCTTTTCAAAGTAAAATTTTGCCAGTTTTCTGACAATCGGATTTGTCTGATGTTTAACTTCTCTTTTTTCAGGTTTAACAACAGCATCGTTTTTATTTTCTATGACCGTAAACTCTCTTTTATCCATAAGAATATTATACCTCTTTATATTTATATAAAAAAGTTTGTTAAGAATTAATTGACAAAGAAATATATAAAAATTATATATTGTTACAAATCTTTACACTTTTGGAAATGAAATTGTCATGCCGTATAATAAAAATTCCATGCTCTGGCAAAAAAAGCTGAAAACCTTTATATACAAACACTTTATACCGAAAAAGAAAGTCTCGTCAATTGACAAGACTTATAAATATACATTTACCCCACATTCTTTATATCATAAAATATATAAAATGTCAAGCAGCCCTAACAATTAAAATTCAATTACCCGACAGAGCAATTCTTTGTAGAAAACCATGTAGAATATTGTAGAAAACTCATGAGTTTTCTACAAACAGCCGGTGAAAAAGTTAGAAAACAAAAATTCTCTACATTGATGAAGAAAACTTTCTACATGTTTTTCTACATAACATGCTCGGCACATCATGCTAGTTTCAGACACTTTTCTACAAATATTTCTCTCTTACTATTACTATTATTTATATTAATTTATTATATTTATATATAATAAGAGAATTAAAGTAGAAAACTTAAAACGTGAATTTTTGTTTTATTTTTGACGGGAACCTAAGTTTTTAAAAACTTTTTATTATATAATTTCATTAATGGGATAGAAAAAAGGAGTAAGGTATGAAATTTTACGTAAAGAAAGAAGATTTATATAACGGGATTAAAATCGTTGAACGCGCAACAAGCATGAAGGCTTTACAGCCGGTACTTTTGAATATATTAATTGAAACAGTCGGCAACGGAACAATAAGACTTGTTGCTACAGATCTTGATTTAACAGTTGTTGCTCTTGTTGACGCTCAGGTTGAAGAAGAAGGAAGAATTACACTGCCTTCAAAGAAACTTAATGAAATCGTTTCAAAACTTGGTGACAAACTGATTACCTTTGAAATGGCAGAAGGTGAAAATACTGTAAATATAACCTGTCAAAATTCTAAATTCGACATTATCGGTATTTCTGCAAACGAGTTTCCGCCAGAAGTTTATAACATTGATTTAAATGATGAAAACAGCTTTGATATTGCTGTAAAACCTTTGACTAAAGCTGTTCGTCAGGCCGGTTTTGCAGCTGCAAACTATGAAACATCAAATCTTTTATCCGGAATTGTTTGTGATATTTCCGGTGATGTTCTTGAGATTGCGTCAACAGACGGCAACCGCCTTGCCAGAGTGCGCGAAAAAATAGAAAACAAAGACGGAAGAACAAGCCAGTTGATAATTCCGTCAAAAACCTTAAACGAATTTATAAAAATGAGCGCTTTTATTGAAGAGGATTCCGTCAAAATTTACACGGAACGCACAAAATTGATTATCAAAAGCGACAGAACAATGACGGTTTCAAGACTTCTAGAAGGTCAATTCCCTAAATACAACCAGTTGATTCCGAACGAAAGTCCGAAAGAAGCTCTTGTATCAGTTTTAGGTTTGATTTCAGCTCTTGAACGTGTATCAATTATGGTTGACGACAAGACAAGTATTGTAAAACTTGCTTTTTCAGAAGGTAAATTAAAATTGACAGCAGACACTCCTGACAGCGGAAAATCTGAAGAAGAACTTGATATTGTTTATAACAGTGAAGATTTAGACATTGCATTTAATTACAAATTTGTACTTGAAGCATTAAAAAATATGGACTGTGATAATGTTAAAATCGGCTTAAACACAAGTCTTTCAGCAACTGTTTTGAGACCGGACTGTGAAGATGATTTTGTTTGTTTGATAATGCCGGTACAAATCAGATAAGGATAAATTATGAAAGAAAAAGCAATTGAATATTATATGAATGGCGGCTATTCATGCAGTGAAAGCGTTATAAAAGCTGCAATTGACGAAGGTTTGTGCGACAAATCAATGTTAGCGGCAGCGACAGCATTTTCCGGCGGAATGTCATCAGGATGTGTTTGCGGGGCGATTGCTGCAATTCAGATGATATCAGGCCTACATTACGGACGTGGCAATCAATACGGAAACGAAGATTCTGCGCGTGAAAAAGCTGCTTTTATTGTTGAGGAATTTAAAAAACGAAATAAGGTAACCTGCTGCCGTGTTCTTTCTAAAGGCTTGTCCGGAATGGAGAGAAAGCAGAACTGTTCAAAATACGTTGGAGACGCCTGTGATATACTTGAACAAATATTAAAAGTAAAGGTTTAGAGAAAGAAGTAAATGTTTGAAAAACTTAATTTTTTAACGGCAGGAATGCCCTTATCTACCGGAAAAGGCAGTTACGGAAGAGCATTTGAGATTTTGGAAGAAATGTCGCTTGACGGCATGGAGCTTGAATTTGTTCATGGCGTCAGAATGAGTGATGAAACAAGAAAACTTGTAAAAACCGCAACAAAAGAGAAAAAGCTTATTTTAACGGCTCATGCGCCTTTTTATGTGAATTTGAATGCAAGAGAAGAGGAAAAAGTTGATGCAAGTGTTCAAAGAGTTTTTGAAACAGCTCTTGCCGGACGTGATACGGGCGCATTCAGCATAACATTTCATGCTGCATATTATCTGGGGCAGGATAAAGAGGTTGTTTATAATCAGGTAAAAACTCAAATATCCAGAATTGTTGAATTAATGGAGAAAGAAAACTTTAAAATCTGGATACGGCCTGAAACAACGGGAAAAGGCACTCAGTGGGGCGATTTGGATGAAGTTATAAGGCTTTCAAAAGATTTTGAAAATATCGTTTTGCCCTGTATAGATTTTTCACATCTTCACGCCCGCTCGGCCGGAGAATATAATACATATGACGAGTTTTCGTATATTTTGGAAAGCATAGCCAAAAAAATCGGGCGGTTTGCACTGGACAATTTTCACGGGCATCTTGCGGGGATTGAATACACTCAAAAGGGTGAAAGACAGCATTTGAACTTGAAAGAGTCCGATATGAATTATATTGATTTACTAAAGGTTTTAAAAGAGTTTGAAGTAAAAGGCGCACTGGTTTGTGAAAGCCCTAACATTGAGGATGATGCAAAACTTTTGAAAGAAACTTATCTTTCTTTATAGAATAAAAGAGCGTCAAAATTTTAAAAATGTTAGATTCACACTTCTTTACAAAATATTAAAGTTTTAAGAGTCATTTTCCGTAAACGACCATGTAACTTTTTAAAGAAAGGACGGTAATTTATGGAAATTTCAGGAGTATCATCAAGCGCTTACACCTCCGCAGCAGCAGCAATAGAAGAAGATGAAGAATTAAAAGAAGCGGAAGAAGAAAAAGCGTCTCAAGAATCTTCAAAAACCGAAAAACAGAGCGGTGACAAAATTGAATTGTCTTCAAATACTGATGAATATTCTGAATCCGACGTTGAAGATAAAGTTTCAAATTATATTCAGAACATTCTTGCATCAGGCAATCTTACAGACGCGTCAGTTGCACAATTACAGCAGTATTTGAACACATTTGATGTTGCAAAATTCATCAAATCTTACGGGCCGTTTACAACAACCGCGGAAATTTCAGCTGCATTATATGCTGTAACCAGCGGAATGGTAAAACGTCAGGATGAAGAATAATTTGTAAAGAACAAATTTTAACGGAAAGCCCCAAATCTCGGGGCTTTCTTACTTTTGTTTGTCGCTGCGCTCTCTGACTGAAATCCTAATCGGCGTTCCGAAAAATCCGAATGCTTCACGCAGCTTGTTTTCTATGTATCTTTTGTAATGATCTTTTAATAAATCTGCGTTGTTTGCAAAAATAACAAACGTCGGCGGACAAATGTTTGATTGCGTTGTGTATAATATCTTTAATCGTTTGCCCTTTACTGTTGCCGGCGGATTGAGCGCATAAAGCTCTTTCATAACTTTATTTAAAAGTCCGGTCGAAACACGTTTTCTGCATTGCTCATAAACTTCATCAGCCTTTTCAAAAATCTGATTTAATCTTTGCTTGGTCAATGCCGAAATATAAATTTTCGGCGCAAATTCCAAAAACGGAATTTCATTTGACAGCTTTTTGTCAAATTGATTTATAGTGTTTGCCTTTTTGTCCTCAATTAAATCCCATTTGTTTACTGCAATAATAATACCTTTGCCTGCTTCCAGTATTATAGATGCAATCTTTTTGTCCTGATCGGAAATCCCTTCTTTTGCATCAATTACAAGAAGTGCAACATTGCAGTCTTTGATTGAACGAATTGCACGATCTACCGCAAATTTTTCAACACCGTATTCAACTCTTGCTTTTTTGCGGATTCCTGCAGTGTCAACAATTATGTATTCTTTGTCTTTGTGAGTAATTCTGCTGTCAATGCTGTCACGTGTTGTTCCGGAAATGTCCGAAACAATTACGCGGTTTTCGTTTAAAAGACTGTTTACGATAGAAGATTTGCCGGCATTCGGTCTTCCTACTATTGCAATTCTTATAGTATCGTCTTCAACTTCGTTTTCATCAATTTCAAAACCTTCTGTCACAATATCAAGCAAATCTCCAACACCGCCGCTTCCGTGAAGTGCTGAAATTCCGACAGGATCGCCGAGAGCAAGTGAATAGAAATCGTTTATCATATAAAGCGATTCAGGATTGTCCAGCTTGTTTACGGCAACAATTACAGGTTTTCCGGATTGTCTTAAAATGTTTGCAATGTCAAAATCTACGGGATTTACACCTTCCTTGCCGTCTACAAGGAAAATAATTTTATCGGCTTCTTCACAGGCGATTTTTGCCTGATCAAAGATTGAAATCATAATTTCATCTTCGTCACCCGGAATTATTCCGCCCGTGTCTATTACGGTGAAAGGACGGCTTTGCCATTCGACATCAAAATAAATTCTGTCGCGCGTAACCCCCGGTAAATCGTCGACAATTGAGTTTCGTGAACCCAAAAGACGATTAACGAAAGTTGATTTGCCAACATTCGGCCTGCCAACTATTGCAACTATTGGTTTTCTTTCCATAAGACAATTGTAGCATAAAGCAAAAATCTTATATTGTAACAAATTGTAAAATATTGATTTTTTTAATTATATATATTGGCGGGATAATTCATCTTTGTGCGGGGCGGAAGAAAACAGTGTATCAATAAGCAGTATTCAAGGGCGCGGATGTGCGGCAAGGATTATGGAATCCGGATGGAAAATGGATTATTAAAAACAAGAAAACCCGTGATATTCACGGGTTTTCTCCGGCAGACGAATAATTACTGTTTGGCTGGTTTGTGGAATCTGAATGTTTTCACTATTCACTGCAGCCGAATGCAATAGTAACGTGTTCTCTTGGATTAACGGCAGATATTTTGTATCCGCGGGGATCAACAAGGTAAGCAAATTCGTCGCCTGTAGTTTGGAACAAGCCCATTGTACCTGATAAAGCTGTTCTTGTTACGTCAATCGGAGCTTTAACAGTTTCCCAGAGTCCGTCGCCAAGGTTACGTGCTGCTGCGCCGAATTGACCCTGGAATACGTGTCCTAACATATAACCGGCATCATTAGATACGTTTTCTACCGCGTTACCGAGGTTTGTAACAACACCGCCGACTGTACGTCCGGTTACACCAACCAGAGAACCTGCTAAAGTAAACGGCATTTCAACAAGTCTTGCTACTGGGTTAACCTGTTTTGATTTGTTAACCTGTGCCTGCAAAATTTGTTTAGGCAGATTTGCCTTGCAATCGCCGTTTTTGATTGATGTGAAGGACAATTTTAAAGCACCCTTGTCACATCCTGAAGGTCTGATTACTTCAACAACCTGACCTGTTACGGTTGAACCGCAAGGATAAGTTACACCGTTGATAGTAATGTCTTCAAGCGTGTTTGCTCTGAAGTATTGACCTACGTGAGATGACTTTGCGGTCAACTGGTCAATCATCTTAACTTTCAATGTCGGAATTTTAACGATTTCTTCCTGTTCAATGAAAGCATTTTTGTTTACAGGACAAGCAGGGCAGATGTTGTTGGCGGTTTTCGGATTTGTATCATAACCTAAAGCCACACGAACAGTCTGCATCATTGAAGCGATTTCAGCACGGGTTGCGTCGCGGTTCGGCATAATCATATTCGGGTTCGGGCTGTCTTTTAAAGCACCGTTTTGAAGTGATTTTGCAATCGGAATTCTTGCCCAATTAGGAACAGTGTTTCCGTCAGCATATTTGCTCAAGATTTCATCTGCTTTGCACTGGTCCATATCGCAGGTCATACCTTTTGCAATTGTTGTTAATGCTTCTGCTCTTGTTACAGGGTGTTCCGGCTCAAACTTTCCGTTCGGATAGCCTGCAAGCAGATTTTCATCAACTGCTTTTGCAATAGCGGCATTTGCCCAGTTGCTTGTCGGAACGTCTTTGAATTTAGCTTCAGTAGACAATCCGCAGCTGTCAAGGTTGAAACCTTTAACAAGCATTGTTGCAAATTCCGCGCGGGAAATGTTTCTGTTAGGTTTGAACATACCGTCCGGATAACCTACAACAACATCATTAATAGCTAATTTGTCGATGTCGCATGATGCCCAAAAGTTGTTCGGAACGTCCGGAAACATACAAGAATTTGATGACATCGGACTTGCAGCACCGGTTGTATAACCTTCGCTTTTTATTTCATAGGGTACAAAACTTTTTCTGATAGCATCAATTGAGTTTGCTGTTTGCAAATCAATCGGACAATTGTTGCCATCCATTACCCTTTCGTCTCTTTCAATCGGAATACCGTTGTGGCGTGTCGGCGCTTCATTAAGGCAAGGCAATTGAGAGGCCGCACCTGTAATTTGTCCGTCGCTTGCAACGGTTGTGCCGCTAATGTTGGAAGAAAGTGTTCTCGGTGTAGCGGCTAGGGGTGTGTCTGTTGAAAAGATTGAGTTTGCAGGCTGACCAACATAGTTGTTTGTTCCATAAACAGCATTAGGATATCCGTAAACCTGTTTCATGTCTTTTCTGTCAGGTTTGCCTGTTCCAGGGCAAACGGCACAAGCCGGTTCCGGCGGATCATCACAACTGATTTCATCAGGGCAGTCGCAGTCTGATTTTTTCTTTTCACACGGGTCGCAAGGATCACACGGATCCGGTTTTTTACAATCGCAGTCCGGTAAAGCCTTTTTGCATTTCGGGCAAGGTGTTTTTGTCTCGCACGGGCATGCAGGTCCGGTTACTACCGGTAAAGCCTCTTCACACGGACAAGCCGGACCTGTTACGGTCGGCATCGGTTGTTCGCAGGGACA
>CALVAS010000031.1 GCA_944325585.1 Candidatus Gastranaerophilales bacterium | reverse complement strand
TCGACTTCTGCTCTTGCTTCCAAAGCTCGTCTTTGAATTTGAGCTTCTTTACGTTTTTCAAACCAATCTTGAATAGTCATAACTTATATCCCTATAAAAATAATTCTAATAATTCTTTTAACATGAACATTATACATCAAAAAATAATTCTGTCACTTTTTACGGTCTTTGTTTACAAAAAACTTACGCATCTCAGGTGAAATCTGAAGATTTTGCAGTGCAAGGTGGTATTTTTTGATATTTGCAATATTTTCCTGTTCTTCCAATAAATCCCGTTTTGGCGGAAGATTTATACTTTTTTTAACTCTTTCAAACTCACTTTCAGCCTGCCCGCCCATAACTTTTGCTATTATTTCGTCAATATCAGAACCGCCGGTTTGATATTTTGAGGCAATCTCCGAAACCGTAGCTCCCTGCGGAAGCCTGTAAAGCCAGTTAACCGTCAAAACATCCCCTGCTGAAACTTTGTTTACGCCCCTCTGGTGCGGAGTGTACATAATGTCTTTCTTATTTGGACTGTGTCCCAGCCCGATTGCATGGCCTATTTCATGCAAAATAGTGTGATAAACCTCGTTTTCATCCATATAATCCGCATGCACAAGCCCCTCTGTAAGCCCGATAGAGACTTCCGCCCCGTATAGTCTGTGACTTGCGTCATACGAAAAATTACATAATCCGAGAGCTTTTCTTTCAACGCGTTTCCACTCAATATTTATGTTTGATTCAAGAAGATTGTCCACAATACTAAATGCAACTTTTCCTTTTGTCGCATTCTGCCACTCGTCAAGCGCACGTCTTACAAGTCCTCGGTATTTATAATCCTGACCGGCTTTGGAGTAAAATTTCATAGGTGCAATAAAAACTTTTAAAGGCATAAAAGTCCAGCGCATCAATCTTCCGTTTTTTAAAGATTCCGAAACATAAGTACGTGTTTGCATATTTTTATTGTATAATAAAATTACGAAAAAGAGAAGTCAGACTTAATGGAGGATATAAGGCATGAATATTATGCAAATGATGAAACAAGCTCAAAGTATGCAAAAAAGATTGAAAGACACACAGGAAGAGCTTGCTAATATAGAAATAACCGGCGAATCCGCAGGCGGCAAAGTTAAAGTTACCTGCGACGGACTTGGAAAATTCAAATCAATTAAATTAACGGCAGAAGCAATCAACCCTGAAAATCCGTCATCTGTTGATGCTGATTCTATTGAAATGCTTGAAGATATTATTTCTGCAGCAATTGTTCAGGCTACAGACAAGGCTTCCGCACAGATGGAACAAAAAATGAAAGCCGTAACAGGCGGAATCAATATACCGGGATTATTCTAAAATGATTTATCCTAAATCAATAGCGACGCTGATTGAGCATTTTCAAAAGTTTCCGTCAGTGGGGCCTAAATCTGCTCAAAGAATGGCGTTTTATATGCTTAGAATGCCTGAAAGCGAAGTACAAAAATTCGCTCAGGCAATCATTGAAGCAAAAAGAAACACGCGGACATGTGAAGTTTGTTTTAATCTTTCATCTTCCAGTCCGTGTGAGATTTGTACTAATCCCAAACGTGACCGCTCTACAATATGTGTTGTGGCGGAGACAAAAGATCTTATCGCAATAGAAAAGACAAATGAATTTAAGGGGCTTTATCACGTTTTACAGGGATTAATTTCACCAATGGACGGAATAGGCGCTGATGATATCAGAATTAAAGAGCTTTTAAGCCGTCTGACGTCTGAGGAAGTTAAAGAAGTAATTCTTGCACTTCCGCCGTCCGTTGAAGGCGAGGCAACAAGTCTTTATTTGACAAAATTAATTAAACCGTTCGGAATAACAATTTCACGAATTGCATTCGGGCTTCCAGTCGGTGCAGATCTTGAATACGCCGATGAAATTACGATTGCAAAAGCAATTGAAGGCAGAAGAGAGATATAGAATTACCACGGGTAACTATCAGGAATTTCCCAGCCGTTATGCATTATAAGTGCACCGCAGTAAAATCCAGAATATTTAGAAGGCGATTTACTGCACGCATAATTTGCATCTGTTAAAAGGTGCTCATCCGTAAAATGTTCACCCCAAAATTTAATTCGATAGCTTTTTCTATTATTAGGATTAGGGTAGCCGTATATGTCAAAAACAAAAATATCATACCCGATTTGATTTGGCTTTTGATGTCCGTTTATATCCACAAACATCCATATATAATTAGCCGGCGTATTAGGAAGAAAATAAACATACATACCGTCATTTGTTTTTATAAGATAACTTGCTAAAAACAGGCCGTTTGCAGGCTCTCCGCTAAATACCTTTAAAGAATAATTTTCCTTTGTAAAACAATTTGGAGAATTACATTCTTTTGCATCCTTAAGATAAGGCATGTAATATCTTCTGAAAAAGGTATTCATATTCGCATCATAACCTTGTTTTGGAAACTCCCAATCAGCCATTTCGCCGTTTTCGTACTCCGAAAGTCTTGCAGCATTAGTTATTACTGAATAGAACTTTTTAAGCTTCTCAACAGTAACCTTTTTCTGGTACTTTCCCATAACCGCAGGCAATGTCATGGCGGCAACAATACCGATTATGCCCAAGGTTATCAACACCTCCGCCATTGTAAATGCATGTCTTGTCAAACAGCCCTTTCCTATACGGCCAGACAATAATTTTAATTTAACCCGGTACAGGAGCTTATTTAACGGGTGCCCCCCCCCCCTGAAAGTTCAGTCATACTCTGCATTTCTAGCTCCTTCTGTTTTAACACGGCATTATAATACCATGATTCCCCTTTTTATGCAATTGCATTTATATTAATAATAAGCTAAACTCATCTTATGAATGATTCTCTTGTTGAAATTAAAGATTTGCATGTTGAATACAAAACTGACAAAGGAGTCTTTGGCGGCACTCAAATCATTCATGCCGTAAACGGCGCAAATCTGAAGATTAAAAAAGGTGAAATTCTTGCAATTGCAGGCGAATCAGGCTGCGGCAAATCAACGCTTGCAAAAGCGATTATCAAACTTGAAACGCCAATTCAGGGTCAGATTCTTTACAACAATTCGGACATGCTGAAAATGTCCAAAAAAGAATTGAAAGAGTTCAGAAAAAAGGTTCAGATGATATTCCAGAACCCGTACTCCAGCCTTGATCCCAAAATGAAAATCATTAACACTCTCAAAGAGCCTTTAAAAATCAATACAGATTTATCTGATGAAGAGATTGAAAAAATAGTTGAAGATACAGCCTGCAAAGTCGGTTTGGACAAAGAATGCCTTAACTTATACCCGCATGAATTTTCAGGCGGACAACGACAGCGGATTGCAATTGCAAGAGCACTTGTTTTAAATCCTGAGTTTGTTCTTGCGGATGAGCCTGTTAGTGCGCTTGATGTAAGTATTCAGGCACAGATTATAAACCTTTTGAAAGACTTGAAAGAAAAATACAATCTGACATTTCTGCTCATCACTCACGATTTGAGTGTGATAAAATATCTTGCTGATCGTGTAGCTATTATGTATTTGGGTGAAATCGCAGAAATCGGAACGGTTGACGAGATTTTTAACGATCCAAAACACCCCTACACAAAAGCACTGTTAAGTGCTGTTCCGGAAATTAATAACAAAGGACGCGAAAAAATTCTTCTTACAGGAGAACTGCCGTCTCCGGCAAATCTTCCCAAAGGCTGCAAATTTCACACAAGATGCCCGCAGGTTATGCTTAAATGCAAAGAAAATTGTCCGCAAAACACAGAATTTGAAAACGGACATTGTGTCAAATGTTTCCTTTATAATTAAGCAAAACATAACTTGATTAAATATTTATGCTAAAATCTAAGTATGGATAGAAAAGTTATCACAACAAACAGAAAAGCATTTCACGACTATACGATTTTCGACAAATATGTAGCCGGAATTGTGTTGACCGGAACGGAAATTAAATCCATCAGAAAAAATGCGATAAATCTTAAAGACAGTTTCTGCAAAATTGAAGATAACGAAATTTTTCTATACAACTGCCACATTTCGCCGTATGAGCAGGGCAACCGTTTCAACCACAAGGCTGAACGTACAAGAAAACTTCTTCTGACCAAAAAAGAAATTCTAAAAATGCATTCAAAAGTTAAAAAAGACGGATTTTCAATTATTCCGCTGGAAGTATTTTTGTCCCACGGCTTTGCAAAAGTTGAAATCGGACTTGCAAAAGGTAAAAAGCTGCACGATAAACGCGACGACATTGCAAAAAAAGATCAAAAACGCGAAATGGACAGAGCATCCAAAATCAGATACTAAAATACGCGTGGCTTTGCAGTTAAAATAAATAAATCAGGGGAGTATATATTGAAAGTAATACTTATGGGAAAAGGCAAAATGCTTGCAAATATGATTGAAAGTGCGCTGGAATCCGGCGTTGAAATTGCCGGCGTTATGCGCTATGAAAGAACAACGCTTTCTCCCGTAAAACTTTTTTTACACGATTTATTTAAAACGTCTTATGATTTAACTCTGATAAAACAATATAAACTTCCTGAAATCCGATGCAATTCAGCAAATTCAGAAGAGTTTAGAGATTATATATTAAAGTCAAACGCTGATATATTAATTGTCGGCACATGGCGCGAAAAAATAAAAAAAGAAATATTTTCAATGCCCAAAATAGGAACGGTTAATATCCACCCGTCGCTATTGCCAAGATACAGAGGTCCGAATCCTTACATGCAGGTAATAAGACGGGGAGAAAAGAAAACCGGTGTAACAATTCATCTTATGGACGAAAACTGGGATACCGGAGCAATTCTTTTGCAGAAAGAAATTGATATTCTGCCTGATGATACGGGAAAAGAACTGAGAGAAAGAACATTTGTTGCAGCAAGAGAATTGACAGGAGAATTTTTAAAAAAGATTCAAACGGAAGTCATAATCCCAATACAACAAAACGAGAGCAGGGCAACATATTTCGGCAACATTAATGAAATTGAAAAAATGCTCGATTTTAAAAATAAAACAGCGGAAGAGCTTTATGCGACAATCCGTGCGTTTCATCCGTGGCTTCCCTGCTACATAACTATCGGAAAACATTTTTTAAGAGTCAACCCTTATAAAGTCACACTTGAAAATCCGCCGGTGTCCACATTAAAAGAAATAATGTACAAAAACATAGAATCAGCGATTTCTGAGGATAAAAAAGAAAATTTCATTCCCGGACAGATTGTAGCAAAAGATGGCAAAACCTCATCTTTAACAATAGTATGTAAAGACGGACAAACTTTAAAATTTGAAGATTTAAAACTCTGGGGATTTTTTATAAGACCGTTCACCGGAATTTTTATCAAAAATCTAAAAATTCCTGAAGTTTATGCGCAATAAAATACTTACCTTAATCTCTCTTAGAATTTAAAGTCTCTTTCACCCGCATGGATTTTTACAAGATCTTCTTTAACCGTTGATTTTATTTGCGGGTTTTCAAGAGTTTCAACTTCTTTTGCAATTAATTTTTCGCCGACTTTACGGGTTTCATCAGACGCATAATCTTCCAAATACTCCTTAAGTGTCATAATTGCGTTCGGATGGCAAAAATTGTGAATTTGCTGGCTTTTACAAATTTCCATAAATCTGTCGCCCGTGCGCCCGCTTCCGTAACATGCAGTGCAAAAACTCGGAAGATAACCTAATTCCATAAGCCATTTTATGACTTCGTCGAGCGGACGGCGGTCTGACACATCAAACTGGGCGGAATTTTCATCTTCCGGCATAGGCTTAAAGTATCCGCCGACACTTGTTTTAGACCCCCCGCTTATCTGAGAAATTCCCAAATGAAGCAGGCGTTCACGGCATTTTTCACTTTCGCGCGTTGAGATAATCATGCCGGTATATGGAACTGCAATTCTTATACAGGCAACGATTTTGGCAAAAATGTCATCGTCAATTCCGTTGTCAAAAGCATCAGGATCAATATCATCAGCTTTCTTGATTCTCGGAACACTTATTGTATGGGGTCCCACACCGAAAACGGCTTCCAAATGCTCTGAATGCATCAAAAGAGCAGAAAATTCGTATCTGTAAGATTCAAGTCCGAATAAAACACCTAAACCTACATCATCAATTCCCCCTTGCATTGCGCGGTCCATTGCTTCCGTATGATAGGCGTAATTGTGTTTCGGGCCTGTCGGATGAAGCTGTTCATAACTTTCTTTGTTGTAGGTTTCCTGAAACAGAATATAGGTTCCGATTCCGGCCTCGTGGAGTTTTTTGTAATTTTCAACGGTCGTTGCCGCTATATTTACGTTAACTCTGCGAATTGCACCGTTTTTGTGCTTGATTGAATAAATTGTTTTAATTGATTCTAAAATATATTCAATCGGATTGTTAACAGGATCTTCACCCGCTTCAATTGCAAGACGCTTATGTCCCATATCCTGAAGCGCTATAACTTCCTGCTTAATTTCTTCCTGTGTAAGTTTTCGTCTCGGAATATGTTTATTCTTTGCGTGATAAGGACAATATACACAACCGTTTACGCAGTAATTAGACAAATATAAAGGTGCAAACAGAACAATTCTGTTTCCGTAATAGTCTTTTTTAATCTTTTCTGCAAGTGCAAAAATTTCTTTATTCTTTTCCTCGATTTCACAATCAAGAAGAACAGCCGCTTCTCTATGCGAGAGGCCTTTTCCTGATTTTGCCTTTTCAAGAATTTTATCTATCAATTCTATATTATTTTTGTTTTCATCCGCATATTTTAATGACGCAAGCACCTCGTCATGATTTATAAATTCTTCAGCCTTGCTTGATTTAGGGTTATACATATTACCGCCTCCCACAAGAATATAATACAACTACAATATTTTTTTACAACAAAAAATCTAAACAACAACTCCGCCGCCGATTAAATGCCCGTCATTTATATCATAAATAACTCCTGCCTGCCCAGAGGTTACGGAGTTTACCGGCTCATAAAATTTTATATCCGCAAAATTATCAAAAATTTTCACTCTTGCCTTGCGCGCTGACATGTTATAGCGGATTTTGACATTAGCATCAAATTCCCGCTCCTGCTCTGTTTTAAAAGGTTCTATCATATTAAGGTCAATTATTTTTAAATTATCTCTGTAATTATCTTCCTCACGCCCGACATAAACTATATTTTTTGAGGCATCAATTTTTATAACATAAAGAGGGTAAGGCGCTGCAATACCAATTCCTTTTCTCTGCCCGATTGTATATTGATAACATCCTTCATGTTCTCCCCACTTTTTATCAGTCAGAATGTCTACAAAATCACCGCGTTTCACACCGAATTTTTCAGTCAAATATTTTTTAGAAGTCATAGGTTTTTGAATAAAACAAATATCCTGACTTTCTTTTGATGATTTTGTCGGAAGATTATATTTTTCTGCAAGCGCACGCACTTCGGCTTTTGAAAAACCGCTTAAGGGAAACACCGTCTTTGACAGCTGAAACTGGTTTAATTTGTAGAGAAAATACAATTGGTCTTTATGCTCGTCCGCCGCAGGATAAAGTCTGAAAATTCCGTCGTTTTCCTGAATATTTGCGTAATGCCCTGTTGAATACACATCTGCGCCGAGTTTTTCAACAGCAAAATTAAACAGCTCGCCCCATTTTATAAATTTGTTGCACATAATACAAGGGTTCGGAGTTTTGCCTGATTTGTAAGAATTTTCAAAATAGTCAATGACTTTTTCCTTGAAAGAATCGGCTGCATCATACACATAATGTTCAATCTCAAGATTTTCAGCAACTTTTTTCGCGTTTTCAATTACAATCTCCGCAGAGGGAGAATCTATCATTTTTCCGGTAAGTCCGACAACTTCATATCCCTGCTGTTTTAATAACAGAGCCGCCACTGAACTGTCGACGCCCCCGCTTAATGCTACAACTGCTTTTTTTCCGTTTTTGTTCATAATATTATACTAACATAAATAGCAAAAAATATTTTTACAACATTTATAAATCAATAAAAAGGAAAAACTATGAAAACAAATATTTTACCCCGAAATTTGGCAAATTATGCCGCAAAACAATATGATAACATTTTTAATAAACCAAAATATTGTTATATTCCGCATTGTCATGCCAGATGCTGTTCAAGCGCGCCGATTCCGGATTTGTTTTTAAAATTCGTTAAACCGGAAAAACAGGTGAGAAAAGTTTTTATGACTATTCCGGCACCGCAATATAACGATTATTGCCGAGATGCAGTGATTCCTATTACAAAACCCGTTGACAAACTTATAAAACCATCAGGGAAAACAAAAGACGGACGAAAAGTCTTTGAACTGGATTTAACGAAAGTTTTAAATTCCGAGGATAACTTCTGTCCTTATTTGACTGAAATCGGCAGATGTAATGTTTACGATTCCCGTCCGAAAGTTTGCAGAGACTTCGGAAACGACGGCTGGTTTAAATGTTACGACAAATTGAATTTGAAAGAGTTATTAACAAACAAAATTCTTGATTTATACGAATGTCTGACGGATATTCTAAAAAACGCACTGCATAACCCGCGCAAATAATCGTTTGACATAAATCCTTCAAGCCGTAAAATTAATAAAAGTTAAGGAGAATGAGTATATGGATATTAAATCTGTAATTATGGCTGCTGGTAAAGGCACAAGAATGAAATCTGAAACGCCCAAAGTTTTGCACAAAATTTTTGAAAAACCTTTATTAGGCTATATTCTTGACAACGTAAAGAATTTAACGGATGAAAACTTTGTAATTGTCGGACACCATGCTGATGAGGTCAAAGCGTTTGTTGATAAAAATTACAAAAATTCAAAATGCGTTCTTCAATCCCCGCAATTAGGAACAGGTCATGCTGTTTCTATGGTTTGCCCTTATCTTGAAAACTTTGAAGGACAAGTATTTATTCTTAACGGAGATATTCCTCTTATTACGGAAAGTACGCTTAAAAAATTTATTGAGTTCCACATTGCAAACAACTCTGATTTGACTGTTATGAGTACGATTTTTGAAAATCCAACAAATTACGGACGTATTATTCGTGATGAAAATGGGAACTTTAAAGCAATCGTTGAAGAAAAAGACACAACTGATGATGAAAAAAAAGTAAAAGAAGTTAATGCAGGCATCTACCTTGTTAACTGGGCAAAAATCAAATCCGCATTTTCTCATCTCAAAAGCAACAATGCGCAGGGCGAATATTATCTTACAGACATTGTTGAATGGGGTAAAAAACAAAACTTAAATGTCTTTGCATACATACTTGAAAACAGCGATGAAATTTTCGGAATAAATTCCAGAAAACATCTTGCAGAAGCAACTAAAATAATGAATCAACGGAAATTAAACGAATTGATGGACAACGGGGTTACGATTGTTGATCCTGATTCAACCTGGATTTCGGAAGACACGGAAATAGGCAGAGATACAATAATTTATCCGGCTACATATATTGAAGGCAAAAATAAAATCGGTGAAAATTGTAAAATCGGTCCCTGCACGCATTTGCGCGGAAATGTCGAAATTGCGGACAACTGCAAAATCGGAAATTTTGTCGAAGTTAAAAATTCAAAAATTGACCACAACACAAATGCAGGCCATCTTAGCTATATAGGCGACAGCGAACTTGGTTCTCATGTAAACATTGGAGCCGGAACAATTACGGCAAACTACAATCCGATAACAAAAGTTAAGAGTAAAACAGTTTTGAAAGATAATGTCAAAATCGGCTCAAATACAGTTCTTGTTGCACCTGTCGAAGTAGGTGAAGGAACAAATGTCGGAGCAGGAAGCGTTATAACCAAAAACGTCGGCGGATGGGCGCTTGCTCTCACACGTGCACCGCTTAGGATTATCGAAAATTGGGTTAAAAAACAAATTTAACCCAATTGCAGCCTTTACCACGGATAATCGTTAAAAAAACTTACAACCTTGCGTTTTTAGTGTTCGTGCTACAATCATTTTATGACGAACAAATCAATTAAATGGACAATCTTTGTAATTACTGCAATCGGTAACTTCATTGCAATGCTCGATTCAACTACTGTTAATCTTGCGCTGTATCCGATGTCCGTTGATTTGCACGTTTCAATGAGCCAAATCCAGTGGGTTATGATTGCTTACATGCTTGTGCTGACAGTTTTCCTGCCGTTCTTTGGCAAACTCGGCGACATATTCCCTAAAAATAAATTATATTCTGTCGGCTTTTCACTTTTTGCACTCGGCGCATTTTTAAACACTACAGCGCAGAGTTTCGGACTTTTAATAGCTTACAGATGTCTTGAAGCTCTCGGCGCGTCCATTATGCTTTCAAACGCTCAGGCAATAATTGCTTCTATTTTCAAAAACGAACGACGCGGCAAAGCTCTCGGATTAAACGGCTGTATTGTCGCTATAGGTGGAATGAGCGGACCTGCAATCGGAGGCGTTTTAATCAATTCATACGGCTGGCATTCGGTATTTTTCCCGTGTATTCCGGTCGCACTTGCCGGAGCCTACTATGCTTACAGAATGCTCCCGCATACAATTAAAATTGAAAGAAAAAATTTCAAATTTGATTATAAAGGATTTGTCTATTTTACAATAAGCCTTTTTGCTCTTCTTCTTGCTATCGCGGAAGGCCACAGCTGGGGCTGGAATTCTTTAAAAATAATTATTTTGGGAATTATAACTTTAATTTTCGGAGTGCTATTCTATATAAGAGACCACCACATAAATTACCCGCTCATAGACTTTTCTCTTTTTAAAATAAGAACTTTTACCTTCGGCAATCTTGGCGTTATGACATCATATATGGCAATGTACACAAACAGTATTCTGCTCCCGTTCTTTTTACAGGAAATCTTAAAATACAACGCTCTTTTAACAGGGCTTTTAATCCTGCCGTACTCTGTTACTCTTTCCTTTATTGCTCCGGTTGCAGGAAGATTATCCGGAAAATACGGAAGCAAATATTTGACTTTAGCAGGCCCCGCAGTTTACTGTATTGCACTATTGATGTTTACGCTTTATGACAAAAATGCTGCAATGTGGCAGATTATTCTTGCATCGGGAATTATGGGTATCGGAAACGGACTTTTCCAATCGCCTTCAAACAATGCGATTATGACAAGCGTCGAAAATGAACAGCTCGGACTGGCCTCCGGTATTCTTGCGCTTTCAAGAAATATGGGAAACATTTTGGGCGTTGCGGTTACAATTACATTGTTTGAAACCTTCCGGAATATACTGCTTGAATCAGGGAAAA
Source organism: Candidatus Gastranaerophilales bacterium (assembly GCA_944325585.1). Classification (GTDB taxonomy): domain Bacteria; phylum Cyanobacteriota; class Vampirovibrionia; order Gastranaerophilales; family Gastranaerophilaceae; genus Scatenecus. The sequence goes on along the minus strand of CALVAS010000031.1, from coordinate 8,381 downwards.
TCTATGATACCGCATTTTTATTTTCATACAGAATAACAATGTGTTTCGGAATATTTTTCGGACTCTGCTGTTTGATTTTTGCACTGATTGCATATAAAGATAATATTAAATCTTGAACCTTTTAAATACATTTCTTCAAAAAAACTTGAAAAATAGTTATGCTCAATATAAAATATTAGTGTAAATTTTACACTTTAATTACTTAATATAAATGGCGGAAATTATGAGTACTACAAACGAAAATATAAGAAACATTGCAATAATTGCACACGTTGACCACGGCAAAACTACTCTTGTCGATTGTCTTTTAAAACAGGCGGGCGTTTTCAGGGAAAACCAGCATGTACAGGAACGGGTTCTGGACAGCAACGACCTTGAAAAAGAACGCGGAATAACAATTCTTTCAAAAAACATTTCAATCAACTACAAAAACACTAAAATCAATGTTGTAGATACCCCCGGACACGCAGATTTCGGCGGAGAAGTTGAGCGGGTTTTAGGTATGGTTGACGGCGCGCTGTTAATTGTTGACGCAGCGGAAGGCCCGATGCCGCAAACAAGATTTGTACTTTCAAAAGCGCTTGAATTGGGTTTAAAAATCATTGTTGTAATAAATAAAATTGACAAGCCCGCAGCAGAACCTCTTACCGCACTTGACAAAGTATTTGATTTATTTACCGAACTTACTGACCGCGAAGATTTAATAGATTTTCCGTTTATATTTTCAAGCAGTTTGAACGGATTTGCAATAAAGGATTTGGAAGATGAACCCAAAGATATGGTGCCGCTTTTGGACTGTATTTTAGAAAACATTCAACCGCCCAAATGCGATGCAACAAAACCCTTTCAATTTCGTGCAACAACCCTTGATTATAATGAATATGTCGGACGTATAGTAATCGGCCGTATTGAAAACGGTTCTGTTAAATCACAGGAACAGGTTTGTGTAATTCATGCAGACGGCAGTCAGGAAAGAGGAAAGATTACAAAACTTTTCGGATTCCACGATTTGGGAAGAATTGAAATTGATGAAGCGTCTGCGGGAGACATTGTCGGAATTGCGGGATTCGGAGACATTCAAATCGGTGAAACGATTTGCGACTTAAATAATCCGAATGCTCTTCCGTTAATCAAAGTTGATGAGCCTACTTTGCAGATGAATTTTTCAGTAAACGACAGCCCGTTTGCAGGAACAGAAGGAAAATTCGTAACATCAAGACAATTAAGAAAAAGATTGTATAACGAACTTGAAAAAAATGTAAGTTTACGTGTTGAAGATACGGATTCTACGGATGTTTTCAGAGTTTCGGGAAGAGGCGAACTTCACCTTGGAATTTTGATTGAAACAATGCGCCGTGAGGGGTATGAGTTTCAGGTTTCCAAACCGGAAGTTATTTATAAAACGATTAATGATGAAAAATGCGAGCCTTATGAAAATTTGATTGTTGATGTTCCCGAAAGTTGTGCGGGAAGCTGTATTGAAAGACTTTCCGGCCGAAAAGCAGAAATGAAGGAAATGAACAATGCAAAAGGCAGAACAACCTTAATTTTTCATATACCAGCCCGTGGTTTGATAGGATTCAGAAGCGAATTTATAAGAATGACGCGCGGTGAAGGTATTATGTATCATACATTTTTGCACTACAGGCCTTATGCGGGTGATATTCCGCGTCAGAGAAACGGTTCAATCATTGCAATTGAGCAGGGTGAAGCTATTCCGTACGCTCTGGCACAGTTTGAAGATCGCGGAACGTTTTTCGTAACGCCCAAAACAAAAGTTTATAGAGGCATGATTATCGGCGAATGCAACAAACCGCAGGATATTGTCGTAAACATTTGCAAGACAAAAAAATTGACAAATATGCGGAGTGCAACGGCTGATGTAATGGTAACGCTTCAGGCTCCCAAAATTATGGCATTGGAAGAGTGTCTTGAATATATAGGAGATGATGAACTTGTTGAAATTACACCGCAAAATGTACGGATAAGAAAAGCCGATTTAAACAGAAAGATTTATAATTAAAGACACGCGCCGCGCAAAACGCGGCGCGGTGCTTAATATATCATTTGGGCAAATTTTTCCAGTATGAAGTTATTTCATCATCCGGATTGATTTATTGCAATTTTAAATCGTCGTTAACAACTTCAACTTCTGCTGTCTGCCGCTTTTGAGAATATAAAACACATATAGTTTGCAGCACGACCGATAAAATAATAAGCCCGAGGCCTGTAAAAAACGCCCAATTCAACTCTTTAGCCTCTTTAAAGATTATCATTGCAAGAATTATTGTGTAAACCGGTTCCAGATTGTAGGTAAGATTTACGGTAAAGGCCGAAAGTTTTCTTAACACCTGAATCTGGAGTTTGTAAAGCCAAACCGTACAGCAAATGGATAAAATTAACAAATAAAACAGATCATGGGTTGTCGGCACAATCGTATGAATATTTGCAAAATTCAGATACACAGGCAAAATAATTGATGTTACGATTAATCCGCCCAGAAGTTCATAAAACAACATTGTATTTGAAGTGTGGCGTTTCATAACAGGTTTATTCAGAATCGTAAACAAAGCATCAAACGCAGCTGAAATTATTCCCAGAATCAGCCCGAATCTGTGTTCAAAATCAAAACTGAAAATCAATGCGATTCCTGCAACTGTGATTAAACTAAAAAAAAGTTCGCGCGCAGAGAATTGTCTTTTCAATAAAATCGGTTCAAAAATAGCTGCAAAAAGTCCGACTGTCGAATATGCAACCAGCCCGACAGAAACATTTGCAAACTTTATGCTTCCGTAAAAAAGAATCCAGTGAATCGCAAGAAGCGCACCGAGTCCTGTGATTTTCCAGAATTCTTTCCAGTGAACAAGGCAAAACTTTTTGGTAAAGAAAAGAATTGCCATAAAAAACAAACTCGTTATTAAAAAACGGTTCCACACTAGAAGAATTTCACTGGTCGTAATTATGCGCCCCAAAATTCCGGTAAAACAAGATATAAGAATAGATAAATGTAATTTGACAAAGTATTGATTCATTTGAACTGAGTTTTTTAATTGTTATATTGCAATCTTACAAAAACATTATCTATCTTCTCTATATTTGAGTCAAATTTATTTTCCAGTTAATTCTTTATACATTTCAAGGTATTGTTTTGAACTTTTCTTCCAGGAAAAATCTGCTTCCATAGCGGATTTGCGCATTGCACCGAATGTATATTTATCCTGATAAACATACATTGCACATTTTATTGCATCAACCATCGCGCCGGAATCATATCCCCAGAATTTAAATCCCGTTGAATTGTCAAGCGGATATCCGACAACAGTATCTTCAAGCCCGCCTGTTGCTCTGACAACAGGAAGAGAACCGTATCTCATTGCAATAAGCTGGCTTAAACCGCACGGCTCAAATTTTGAAGGCATCAGATAAAAATCGCTTGCCGCATAAATTTTATTCGCAAGTTCACCGTTATATCCTATAAATGCCCGCACATTCGGGGTATTATTTGAAAGCCAGATTAAAAGATTTTCATAATCTTTGTTTCCTGTTCCCAAAAAGATAAAATCGGCATCCAGATGAGAAAGAGTGTTTTCCGCGCCGCGGATTAAATCAATTCCCTTTTGTGCAACAAGACGCGAAATCATTACAAAAAGCGGTCTTTCCGGATTATATTTTAATCCGAAATATTCACAAACAAACTTTTTATTTTCCTCTTTGTTTTTAATTGATTTGATATCATAATTTTTAACAAGGGATTTGTCAGTTTTAGGATTGAACACATCATAGTCAATACCGTTCAAAATTCCTCTTAGTTTGTGCTGTGCACCGCGTAATGTGTAATCCATTCCCTCACCGTATTCGCCTGTCAGAATTTCTTTTGCATAAGTCGGTGAAACCGCAACAACACGATCCGAATAATTTATTGCACCTTTCATCCAGTTTACGCGCCCGTAATGCTCTACACACCACTCATTGTAAACAATATCTTTTCTCATATTCGCAAAATCCAGCACGCTTTCAAACCAGACACCCTGATATGCAAGGTTGTGAATTTCGAAAACAGTTTTGGTATCTTTCCAGAATTCATCAAACTTGTAATTACTGTGAAGATAAACAGGTATCATTGCTGTATGCCAATCGTTTGCATGAATTACATCTGCGCGGAAATTAAGCAGTTTTGCATATTCCATGGTTGCAAGTGAAAATGCAATATATCTTTCATGTTCATATTGAGGATCCAGCCATTTGGGGTAAACCTCATTAAAACAAGTAAAATACCAGTCGTTATGCACAAAAAACACATTAATCTTCGTTCCCGGAAGCTGCGTCATAAACAGTCTGAACTTATGTCCGTTGCGTCCGAAGGTCAGCCACATTTCGGAATTTTCAAGTTCTTTAATGTCGTATTTTTTCTGGTCAATACAACCATGAAGCGGTGTAAAAATAGCAATTTCTGCATCTTTTTCAAGATATTTCGGCAAACTTCCCACAACATCAGCCAGACCGCCGGCTTTCGAAAAAGGCGCAACTTCCGCTGCTGCAAAAAGAACTTTCATTATTCCTCACTTTCATTATCATTTTCTTGATTTTGACTGCCAAGATTCCGCTGCACCGCACCGACGCCCGAATTGACCAGATTACTTTCGTCATCAGGATCTTCAAGCGGTATGTAATGAGACGGATCTGTATCAAAATTAAATTTAATATTGTATTTTTGCGTCAAATATCCGCACTGGGCAATGCAAATCTGAGCTTTATCTTCGTGTCCCTTGTACATCAAAACTTTATACATCTGATATTTGAAAAGCATCAGCAGATATTCGTTGGAATTGTCAGCTTTTTCAAGCTGGATAAGCGAATTATTCACAATTCCGTACGCAACTGTATATCTTCCCTGTCTGATACTCATTTCACTCATTAAATACCACGCAAGATAGGTTAGCTTAGTCATACCGTTATCGCCCCTTGCGCGGATAATTTTGTAAATAATCAGAGAGGCTTTATCATAAGATTCTAAATTTATATACGCATAGCCGATTAACAAATCGCAGAAATATTCAAGCTGATGAAGTTTGTTATAGCGTGCAAGACGTTTTGCCTGATAAACTTCTTCCGCAAAGGAATTGCAATCGTTTGAATATTTGCTGAACGCTTCCATAATATGGAACAAAATTCCTGAGAATTTGTCTAGTTCCGAAACCATAACAGGACTGTAGGTTCCGCGCTCTCCGTGCAAAAAGTCCTGCAAAGCATTAAATATATCATATGACGGCGGAATTTTAGGCAAATCGCCTTTTACGATACGCAAAAAGTCCTGAACATTGCCTTTCATTTGAAGAACATTTGAGAGGGCAACAAAACCGGCAGAATCAATTATAATTTTTTCAAAATCTTCTTTTGTAAAGTTATCAGGCCGCAGCAAATCAAGGTTAGTCTGATTTACAACGCTCAAAACTTTATATCCTACATCAAGACAGTCTTCCAGTGCACCGATATTAAAGAGAATTTCTATATGAACCAGCGACATAAGGAAGAAATACTTGTTGAAATCAGGTGAAGACGGATCAATTGAACCGCTCGGAAGACGTGATAGAATCTTATGAGTCAATTCGAGCGCATGAGTATAATTCCCGCTGTTCAAACAGCCCTGAATCATTTTGTTGCAAAGATTGATAATTTTTTCGTTATCCCCTGCGGCTTCAAGACGCTGAAGCGTAATTTCCGCGATTCTGGAATTTTTATTCGGAAGATATTCGTACATGTTATTTGCGATATTTTCAGACAAATCCAATTTGTACTGTTCAATTTCTTCCTGTTTTTCCTCATCTGTATTTTTGTCAAGAAATTCAATAATTTTATCAGCGCAATTTATGTATGCATTGAAATCGCCCATTGAAAGGTTAATTTTTGCAAGGTTTTCCCATTCAAGAAACTCTGCTTTGTAATCTTCCAGCAGTCCGTATAAATATGCTTTTGTAGGACTCGGCATATTATTTACGAACACTTTTTCAAACAGGTCATTTGCAATTGACTTAAGCAAATCTTTATTAAGAACTGCCAGAATACTTTCGCGAAGCAGATTGTAATTCGGGAAATACATGCAGTTGTTCCAGAAATATATATATCCCATATCGGAAAGTTTTTGAATAATTTCATCAATATTGGAATATTCAAGACTCTTAATAGTCTGCTGATCAACCCTTGTACCCAAAAGCACACAGGTTGCAAGGAATTTAATTGCTTCTTCATCATCCTCAAGAAGATTAAGACGCCGTTTCATCAATTTGCTGAGACTTGACGGAATAATAAGAGTTTTTGGATTAACAAGTTTTATACCGTTTTCATCCGCTTCGTAAACTCCGCTTTCAATCAGGTACTGGATTGCAATATCTAGGAAAAGAATACTTCCGTACGAATATTTTGCGATTCTGTGGAAGTAAAAACTGTCCATTATATCTTTATAGTATTCTTTATTTTCCTCAACCATTTTTTCAAATGAAGTTGGTTTTAGAGCAATTTCCGTGTAATAAGGTTTCGTCATTAAAGAATACGTGTCTCTGTGAAGAGAAAAATCTTTGTCATAAGAAATTAAATAACTTATCTTCAGACGGTCAAACTGCTCAAAAAGGAATTTCATTACATCATATGAGCTTGAGTCGATTTTGTCGAAGTTTTCGATAAAAATTAAGGTTTCAGGAATAACATTCAACAAAGTGAAGAAAATATCGTAATATGTAAATCTTGTATCTTCCGGATTTGTTATTCCGCGTTCAGACAGCGTAATCAAATCCTTTATCATATTATCAGGATCAATTGATCTGAACATTGTAAAATCATTCGTATTAAAAAGTTTTTGAGAAACAGTATACTCAAAAATTGCAGCAACCAGTTCGCGGAAAAATGAATAAGGCGAATATTTCATCTCATCATAACAGGTTACGCTGATTATATTTTTATAAATATTCAACTCTTCAATAGTTGAAATTATTTTTAAAGAATACGGAACATACAAAGGCGGTGTTTTAATTGCACAAATTCCGTACGGATATTCTGAAAGTTTGTTTACAACATGATAAAACACATCTATATTTTCCGTCCGTATAAAATCGCATTTTATTTCGTTAAAATGAATTGTTTCTATATCATAAATCGCATCCGGATCCGTCGGGCTTTCAAGTTTGCTTAAGGCTTCACCGTCAAGTTTGTCCTGCTCAACAAGCATATTTTGAACAAAGTTCGGAACTTCCAATTCCTCATCAGGTTTGTCCTCCAACTCGTCATAATTAATTTTTATATGGCTGTTGATTTCAATTTCATGAAACATAACCATCTGATCCTTAATCATGACAGAATTTAAGGGACTTGCATTATACATCGGATCAAGCGCCTCTTTAACATAATTGTCCGCAATAATCTGAAAAGTATTTAAAACTTTTTGTTTCAAATTATCGCTCTGTTTTACCATGCTTATGTTAAAGCCGGATTTGATATCATAAGGATTGTCGTCAATGCTTCTTTTTAAGAGAAACATATTGCATCTTACCGTTGCATTCTTTTTGTTGGTAAGTTTGTAATTCATTTTTGTAATTTCGGTAAGAATTTTGACTGCTGTTGTTATTGCTGTATTGACACTGCTGTTAAACGTGTAGTCCTTATTGAATCTCAGAATATATGTGTTATTCAAGACCTGACGACGCACACCTGCAGATTTGGCTACACTTAAAATTATGTTGTCCAGTTTAACTTTAAATTTGTTTAGAAGCTGAACGGAGCCCAAAAGAGTACGCAGTTCATTGACATTCGGAAAATCAATAGTCATAAGTGCAAAATTATCAGTATTGGATTCATTCAAAATTACACTCTGCTCTAATGAGAACCCGCATTTTTTGCACTTCTTATCAACGGTCTGATTAACCTTGCCGCATTTGTTGCACTTGGTAACAATAACATAACCGCATTTTTTACAGGTATTGGTCTTGTTTATGGTTTTACAAATAGGACATACAACTTTCAGCACCTTTTTACAATTAGGGCATACCGTTGTTTTATCATCTATTTCTAAACCGCATTTTGGACATTCCATACAAAAATTATACCATATCAACCGACTATAAACAAATTAATAATAAATCTTAATTATATCTGATACCGGCTTCTTTCATTCTTCTGATACATTCTTTAATTGTGTCAACGTCTTTTGTAAGAGCAACACGGAAATAACCTTCGCCGCATTGACCGTATCCGTTACCGGGCGGAACAACAACATTAGCTTTTTCAAGCATTTCCGTTACAAACTCTTCACTTGACATACCTTTTGGCACCGGCAGCCACAAATAAAATGTTGCTTTGGAAGGTTTGATGTTCCAGCCGAGTTCGCGGAAACC
>CALVAS010000030.1 GCA_944325585.1 Candidatus Gastranaerophilales bacterium | reverse complement strand
TTAAAATCGGGGTTGTTAATATGCTGGGGCGTGTTTTTATGAACCTTGCGGATGACCCGTTTAAGCTGGCAGAAACGGAAATTAAAAAGCTGAAAGAAATTACTCCTGTTGTAATCGTTGATTTTCACGCGGAAGCGACTGCCGAAAAAATATGTTTTGGCCGGTTCTGCTCGGAATTGGGTGTAACGGCGTTTTTCGGAACTCATACACACGTACAGACAGCGGATGAAAAAATTTTAAACGGGACGGGATATATTACGGATGCCGGATTCTGCGGCACGGTTGACGGTGTTATAGGGATGGAATATCAAACTTCTCTCAATCGTTTTTTGAAAGGTATTCCGGAACGATATGATGTGGCAGAGGGCGGATCTGCACAAATTAATGCGGTTGAGGTTCTTGTAAATCCTTATACCGGCTCTTCTGCATCTATTAAAAGAATTATTTGTAATATAGATAATATAGAAGAGGATGAAAGTCAATGAAAAGCGATTTGCATATTCATACATACTATTCGGACGGCGTTTTCAGTCCGGAAAAAATCGTTGACACCGCGCTTGATGTCGGGCTTGATGTAATTGCTCTGACAGATCACGACAATGTGCTTTCTTACGGTGTTGCAAAAAATCATTTGAAAGAAATCGGCAAAGAGGACAAACTGGAAATTATACAGGGTGTTGAAATTAATACATTGTATAAAAATTACGAAGTTCATATTCTCGGTTACTTTTTTGATGAAAACAATGCTGATTTTAAGAAACTTTTGCAAATTCAACAGGATGCGCGTGTTGAACAAACTCATGAAATAATCTCGCTTCTTGCTAAAAAGGAAGGGATTAAAATCAAATACGAAGATATCGTAAAACAGGTTGCCCCCGGCGGCAGTATCGGGCGTCCGCATATTGCAAAAGCAATTACAAATGCAGGCGGAACCTCCAGTGTAATTGAGGCTTATGCCAAATACATTCATGATGACAGTCCGGTTTATGTTCCGAGAAAGACCGTTTCACCGCATGATGCGGTTGAAATAATTTATGACGCCGGCGGAATTCCTGTTATTGCTCACCCGCATGATCTTGATATTGCGGAGGAGTTAATTAAAGAACTTATGAATTACGGACTTCGCGGAATAGAGGCCTACCACAGAAAACATTCTCCTGCCTGCGTTGAATATTTTTCATCAATGGCTGAGGAATTAGGGCTTATTGTAACGGGCGGTTCCGATTTTCATGCGCCGAATATCATTAACGGGCAAATTATATTAGGTAAAAATTTTGTACCCGAATGGGTATATGAAAAACTAATTAAAGAAAAGAAGTTAATAGATATGGCGTAAAAATTTTTCAGGTGATGGTTAAATAACGGGTCCTTTATGGCTAAAAAAAATTATTTAAAAATAGAATATACAGTAACATTGCTGGTAATAATAGCAGTTGTTTTGATGATAATTCCGTTTGATTTTGACAACGAAGCACAGGCGGATTTTATATCAAGATGGCAGGACAAATATTCGCGGCTGGAATATATGTTCAGCGTAATAAGCGCGCATGAAAAAGAGGAAATATTAAAAAGTTTTCAGCGTGCCAAGACAGCGGATGAACGTGAACAACTGATGATAAATTTGATTCAGCCGTATTTTCGTATTCATAAGCAAGAATTGCCAAGGCGTTACGTGCCGAAATTTATGAATAAAATTTCCGTACCAGCCTCAAGTAAATATTATTTTACGGATACCTATTCAAGCGAAAACGGAATGATTGTCGGCATAAAGGATTTGGATTGTAATAATTCAGATGAGCCCAAGTTTATAATGATGTTTGACATAAACGGAATTTTGCCGCCCAATACCTGGGGAAAAGACATTTACGGGGTAAATATATATGAGAGCGGTATGGAGCCTTTCGGACAAAGAATACCGATGAAAGAACTTGAAAAGGATTGTTCAATATTCGGCACCGGACTCGGCTGTTCATATTATTATAAAATCGGCGGAGGATTTAATGATTAAGAATGTTTGCGTGTTTGCAAGTTCAAGTGAAAGAGTGGAAAAATGCTACTTTGAAGATGCCGAAAATTTAGGTAAACTGCTTGCCGCATCCGGATTTGATATTGTTTACGGAGGAAGTTCTCTCGGGCTAATGTGGGCTTGCGCGGGAGCGGCCAAGGCAAACGGAAGCAGTATTTCGGGTGTAATGCCTGAAAAACTTTATAATATGGGCGTTTCAACCGACAACTGTGTTGAATTGACTGTTACGCCGTGTATGAGAACAAGAAAAGCCAAAATGGATGAAATTTCCGATGCGGTGATTGCGCTTCCGGGCGGATTCGGAACCCTTGAAGAGCTTTCGGAAATGATTGTTCAAAAACAACTCGGTTACAACTGTAAGCCTGTTGTAATCTTAAATACAAACGGATTTTACAACAAACTCATTGAATTCTTTGACACGATTATTTGTCAAAACTTCGGGCGCGGAAATCACAGAGAAATTTATTATGTGGCGCAAACTCCTCAGGAAGCTGTTGAATATCTGAAAAATTATAAATCTGATTTTAAACCGGTTACAAAAGAGGATATTTACGTAAAATAGGAAAAACTATTTATGAAGTATGTTTCAATAAAAAAGGATGTGAAAAAAGAGAATGGAAAAACTGTTTTTCTGGTTCCGGTTCTTAATCTGAAAAATGCCGAGGGAACTACAAAACAGCGGATTGCTCATCCTCTCGGGGATGATTATCTGGAATTTGAAACATTAGAGGAAGCTATCAAAGCTATTGAACTTTCGGGGTTTAAATATGTTCTTCCGGACGGAACAAAACCTGCTTTAAAACAGGAGATTATAAAAGATTCCGTAGAGTTGGATAAAGTTGTATATGAAACGCTGATAAAGCAGACAAAAGATATAAATTCAACGGTTGTGGCAGCGGCAATCGGTGCATTGTCAGAATTGAATGATGAAAAACTTCTTGATTTATTTCTTGAAAAAATGGGAGAAGACAATGACTTAATTAGAACTTCTTCAATAAATGCAATATTAAATTTCGGCAGTTTATCCGTAAAAAAACTTCTTTCAACATTAAAAGACGAAAATTGGGTAAGAAGGAATTCCGCTCTGATTTGTCTTTCCCGTCTTGTCGAAAGTGAATCCGTTAATCCTGAAATCCTTTTCCCGCATTTGATTGAAATGACTAACGACAAAAATACTATTGTAAAAACTTCTGCAATTTCAGCGCTCGGCAAAGCATACAAACTTTATAAGAAAGGTATAAATTAAAAAATGCCCTTAAAAAGGGCATTTTTTAATATTTCAGCATTGAAACAACGTCACCGCAATCTTTCAGTTTTTCGCGTCCGTTCAAGTCCTCAAGTTCTATTAAAAATGCGATTCCGACAAGATTAGCACCTGTTTTCTTAACAAGTTTACATGCCGCTTCTGCTGTTCCGCCAGTTGCAAGAAGATCATCAACTATCAAAACATTAGAACCTTGCGGAAGTGCGTCTTTATGAATTTCTATTTTATCCGTTCCGTATTCAAGAGCATATTCCTGTGAATAGGTTTCTGCAGGAAGTTTGTTCGGTTTTCTGATAGGTACAAATCCCGCATTCAATTTGTATGCCATGGGCATGCCGAATATAAATCCTCTTGATTCAATACCTGCAATGTAATCTATTTTAACGTCCTTAAATTGGTCGCAAAGATAATCTATCATAACTTTTAAAGTTTCGGCATCTTTAAGAGCAGTTGTAATATCACGGAAAATGATTCCTTCTTTTGGAAAATCTTTTACATTTCTTATTTTGTTTTTAACATCCGTAATTGTTTCTGTCATTTGATTTTTGTCTCCTTATTATATTTTTTGTAATTTTTCTTCTTCAATATTTGCCTGTTCTTCCATCACCAGTCCGTGAGCTGTTTTGCCCCAGTTCATGTCCTTTTTGCAGAATAAAATCTTAAAGGCAATGAACAAAACAAGCGGAAACCAGATTATAAACAGATAAACTGTAGTCTGTAACGCTTCAAACATTGCGTCTAGTCGGGGGATATTATCATATCGTCTGAGAGCGTAGCGTGCTGCCAGAAAAAATCCAAGCCCGATTAATCCGCCAAGAACAATTGATGAGTATAACGTTTGTGTCGGTGCGTCTTTTGCCAGAATTTTAAACAGTCTTATCAATATTTCCATGATAAACCAGCCGGGCATAATAAATTCCGATACATAAGCCGTCATATCCAAACTCGCGCGCAGGGACATTTTTTTAGAAAATAGTACCTGATCAAAATACTCAAGATATCTTCTGATTGTTCCCTCAAGCCAGCGGCGGCGCTGTCTGTACAGCGGCCAAATATAAATTATACCCTCTTCATATACAATCGCATCAAGACAGAATCTTATATCCCAGCCCTTTATATGAAGACGCGTTGACATGTCCAAATCGTCAGTTATTGTGAAATTGTTCCACCCTCCGATATCTTCGATTGCTTCTCTTTTAATAAGTTCACCGTTTCCTCGAAGCTCAACCGCACCCTTAACACAGTCTCTTGTAACCTGAAAATGTGTGTCCATTGTGTATTCATTATTCTGACATCTTGTTAAAAGATTATAATTCTTATTTCTTATAACTTTTCTTGCCTGAACAGCGCCGACATCTTTCGGTTCAAGTTCCGGAACAAGTTTTGATAAAAAGTTCGCGTCAACCGTTGCGTCCGCATCAAATACAAGAATCGCTTCGCCTTTTGCAATTTCCATCGCATCGTTTAAAACTGCGGATTTGCCGGGAAAGGCATCTTTGTCTCTTATTAATACCGTAACATTGTCAAATTTTTCAGAAATTTTCTTTATAACTTCTGCGGTATTGTCTGTACTTCTGTCATCAATCAATATAACTTCAAAGTTTTCATAATCCATGCCCAATATATTTGCAACCGTGTGTTCAATAACGGATTCTTCATTGTGGCATGGAATCATTACGGAAACAAAGGGTTTAAAATCCTGATTTATAATTTTTGGGTGTTTTTGCAGCTGGCGTTTTTTGAGTTTGTAGGCAAGGTTCATAAAAAGAACATATATTGTCATTGCCGTGCATAAAAACGCAAGCCCCCAAAGAGTATTAAAATAACTTTGGAATATGTAGATAAAAACGCCCAGTCCGAAAATAATAGTGAATAAAACAATTCGTTCTTTCATATCAACCTCTTTAATTACAAATTCCTTTTAAAGTTATTGCTCCCAAGCCTTATTACATCCTTAAACATTGTACCAAAAAAATGATTTTGCGCACACAAATCGCCTTTTTAATGTAAAAATTCCTTAAAATACTTGCATATATTTGAATTTTGGCTATAATAGAGCATGTACATAAAGTAAAGGAGTTTGATTATGAACAAAGAAGAGTTAGTACAAGAAGTTGCAAAAAAAGCTAATGTTACTCAAAAAGAAGCTGCAGAAGTAATTTCAGCTTGGGTTGATACAATCCAAAAAACAGTTGCTAAAGGCAAAAAAGTAACTTTAGTAGGATTTGGAACTTTTGAAGCACGTAAAAGAGCTGCTAGAACCGGTAGAAACCCGCAAACTGGTAAAGAATTAAAAATTCCTGCAAAAACAGTTCCAGCATTTTCAGCCGGCAAAAAATTCAAAACTGCTGTTAACAACGGTAAATAGTTTGAATTCAGGCAAAAGTTTCGGCGCTCAGCATTTGATGGGCGCCTTTTTTATTCGCAATTGTTCTTGTCCTATGACGTACAGAATAGCTTAGAGTTGGTTTACTTAGATTGTGACATAAATGATATTTTGGAATTCATTCCCGAATAAATTTACAAATTTTCCAATGCCGCAACTTTCATTGCATTAAAATCCGGTGTTCTGTTAAACCAGATTTCCTGAGCACTCATAGCCTGATAAATAAGCATATCCAGACCGTTTATTGTTTTCAACCCGAGTTTTTCTGCTGTTTTTAAAAGAATTGTTTTTTTCGGATTGTAAATTACATCATACACAATGGAACCTTCATTCATTGTTTTTAATACAGGTTCCTCCACAGGTGTCATGTCGGCTGATTTTCCCTGCATGCCTATCGGAGTAGTATTAACAAGCATTTTGTATTTAGACAAATCTCTTATCTGGTCAATCTGGTAGACTTCAAAGGTAATTTGAGGGAATTGTCTGCGCATATATGCCATATAATCCATGGCATTCGGGATATTTCTTGTATAAACTCCGATTTCTTTCACACCGCATTCTGATAAAGCAAGAACGGCTGCCCTGCTTGCGCCTCCTGTGCCGAGAATTGCAACAGTTCCACCTGTCAAATCAATATCATTCGGAATTGCCTTTTTAAAACCTGAAGCATCAGTGTTAAACCCTTTAAAAGTTTTATCGGAATTGATTTTAACGGTATTCACGGCACCTGCTATATCTGCGTATTTATCTACTTCCTGCACAAAAAGCGATATCGGAAGTTTCAGAGGAATTGTGACATTGAAGCCCGAATAATTTTCACGCTTTAAAAATTTCACTCTGTCAACCAAATCCTCAGGATCTGTTTCAAGAAGTTCGTAACTTGCGTTTATGCCAAGACTCTCAAAACCTGCTTTATGAATATATGCCGAAATTGAATGCCCTAAGGGAAATCCTATAAGTCCGAACTTTTCCATATTACCTCCTTTTTTTGCAGAAATAAATTAAATATCCGTTTCGCTTTCAGTAGTTTCGTCTGCCTCCTGCACAGGCGCTTTATAACCGCAGGAACGGTTTGAACATTCTATTGTTGTACCTTTTTTAAGTTCTTTTTTAATCAGAAGTGAGCCGCAATCAGGACAGGTTTCGCCGGTTGGTTCGTTCCATAGAACAAAATCGCAATCAGGATATTTGTCACACCCGAAAAATACAGTGCCTCTTTTGGATTTCCTTTCAACTATTTTACCCTGATTGCATTTAGGACAGGTTACTCCGGTAGAACGGCGGTAAGGTTTGCGGAATTTGCATTCTGCATTTGTACATTCAAGGTATTTGCCGTAAGGGCCTTGCTTAAACACCATATCAGAACCGCATTTTTCACATTTTTCTTCGCATTTTTCTTCTTCAGAAGGTGTATCCTGCATATTTTCAGTCAAAGCATTCATTGACATAACCGTTTTACACTCCGGATAACCTGAACAGCCAAGGAATTGCTGGCCTTTGCGGCTTGTTCTAACAAGCATCGGACGGCCGCAGTTCGGGCATTTGATGTTGCTTTCAATTCTTACTCGCTCATTATTTCCGAGGGCCTTATTTACTTCCGCAATAAACGGTTCGTAAAACTTTTCCAAAACATCATTCCAGACAGCTTTTTTCTCTGCAATTTCGTCCAGCTTGCTTTCCATGCCGGCTGTAAATTTGTAATCCATAATATCCGCAAACTGGTTTACAAGCTGTTTTGAAACAGTTCTGCCAAGAAGCGTCGGAACAAGCGCCTTGTCTTTTTTTTCAACATACTTACGGGTCTGAATTACCGTAATAATAGTTGCATAAGTGGACGGACGGCCGATTCCGTGTTCTTCCAGAGCTTTTACTAGAGATGCTTCGTTATACCTCGGCGGCGGCTGGGTAAAGTGCTGCTTAGGAGTAATTTTTTTGCAGGCTACCTTATCACCTTTTTCCAGATCCGGAATCTTGCTGTCCGAAGCCTGTTCATCTTCTTCAGAATCGTTGTAAAGTTTTAAAAAGCCGTCAAAAGTAACTTTGGAAGTACCAGCTTTCAAAAGGCAGTCGCCGGCTTTGATTTCTATTGATTTGTTTGCAATTTCTGCGTTTGCCATCTGGGAGGACATAAATTTATTCCAGATGAGTTTGTATAATTTATACTGGTCGCTGTCAAGGTATTTCTTGATACTGTCAGGAGTGCGCTCAGGATATGACGGGCGGATTGCTTCGTGTGCATCCTGAACGTTTTGTTTGCCTTTTGTATAAACATTCGGGATTTCAGGGTAGTATTTGTCGCCAAAGTTTGTGAGAATAAAATCCTTTGCCATTCCCTGCGCATCATCAGAAACCCTTACGCTGTCGGTTCTCATATACGTAATCAGACCGACAGGGGTGCCGTCGATTTCAATACCTTCGTAAAGCTTTTGCGCCACCTGCATTGTTTTTTGAACCCCGAAACCGAGTTTTGAACTTGCTGCACGCTGGAGGGTTGAAGTTATAAAAGGTGCCGTGGGTTTACGTTTCATTGTCTTTTTCGTAACTTTTTCAACTTCAAATTCTCTGTCCGGACTTTGAAGATAATCGACAATTTTTTGCGCTTCTTCCTGATTTTTAATTGTTTTTTCAACGGCTTTGTTTTTGTATTTTGCAAGTTCCGCTTCAAATATTTTGCCGTCTTTGTCCAGATCAGTATGGATTGACCAGTATTCCTGCGGAACAAACGCTTCAATTTCCTCTTCTCTTTCACAAATCATTCTGAGTGCAACGGATTGAACACGGCCTGCTGAAAGGTTTCTGTTTCCGATTTGTTTCCAGAGAACAGGGCTGAGTTTGTAGCCTACGAGTTTGTCCAGAATCTGGCGGGTCTGCTGGGCTTTCACCATATCCATATCAATGCCTCTGGGGTTTTCAACCGAATGCTTAACGGCTTTCGGTGTAATTTCGTTAAATACAATTCTCAAAACCTTTTCGTCAGGCACTTTCAAAAGCTGGCGGACATGCCAGGCAATTGCTTCTCCCTCACGGTCAGGGTCGGATGCAAGGTAAATTTTATCTGCTTTCTGCGCCATATCGTTAAGTTTTTTCACAACGGCCTGTTTACCGGGAATGACTTCAAATTTCGGTTTAAAATGGTCTTTTATATCAAACCCCAAATTTTCTGTTGACGGATCTTTTGTCGGAAGGTTTCTGACCTGGCCGTAGCTGGCTTCTATAGTGTAACCGTCCCCCAAAATCTTTCTGATAGTTTTGGATTTTGCGGGAGACTCGACTATTACAAGCGCTTTCTCTTTTTTATTTGATGTTTTTTTTGTGCTTTTTTCTGCGGCTTCTGCTGTTTTTGCCATTTATATTTACACCCTCTTATATCTGTCGCCGTTGACCTGTTCTATTATGCCCTTAAGCTCCATGGTTGTCAAGTTGATTAAAAGAGTATCCAAATCAAGCCCTGTAGCGGACATTATTGCATCAACACCTTTTTCTTCTATTTTGATGACATCCATAATTTTTGCTTCTGTTTCATCAAGATTGGTAAGATCAATTTTCAATTGTTCCGCCGGTTTCACTTCCCAGTTCAGGGCTTCCAAAACATCATCAGCCGAGGTCACAAGTGTTGCCCCGTTTTTGAGAAGTTTGTAAATCCCTTCTGTATTCGGGTTTGTAATGAGCCCCGGAATACACATCAATTCTCTGCCCTGCTCAAGAGTAAGGTTAGCCGTAATCAGTGCCCCGCTTTTTATTGATGCTTCTGCGACAAGCGTTCCGTATGAAAGCCCTGAAACTATTCTGTTTCTCTGCGGAAATCTGAATTTTAAAGGTTCAAATGTCGGGAAGTATTCGGTAAAAATTACACCGTTTCCGTTTTCAATTTTTCTGTACAAATCACTGTTTGCAGAAGGATAAACAAAATCAAACCCGCTTGCGATAACGCCGATTGTTTTTAAATTACTGTCGAGCGCCGCAAGGTGTGCAGAAGTATCAATTCCCGAAGCAAGTCCCGAAACTATACAAATATCCGTATTGGCAAGCTGTGACACAATTAAATGCACGGCATCTTTTGCGTATTTGCTTGTTTTTCTGGAACCCACAACCGCAAGAGTTCTTTCAAAATTTATACTGTCCAAATCACCTTTATAGTAAAGAACAGAAGGCGGGTTATCAATATTTTTAAGCATAACAGGATATCTGTCATCCTCAAAGGTCAGATATTTTATGCCTCTGTTTACAACATCTGACAAAACTTTATCCGGATTTATTTTGTCACGGAATTTTAAAAAATTTTCGGCCTTCTTTACACTCAAGCCCTCTATATTTTTTAAATCATCAGATGACGCATTGAAGGCTTTTTCGATATCTTTAAAATATTCAAAAAGTTTAAGCGTAAATAAGCTGTCTATTTGTTCAATTGATGAGAATGCTATCCAGTATTTACTTGTCATTTTCCTGTTTCTTCTTAATTCTGTCTATAAGGTTTTGAATATTTTGTTTTTCTTCGTCCGGAATATTCATATCCGCATAGGATTCAAAATATTCAATCGCATCATCATAGTCTCCGCGTGCCAAAAATAAAATTGCCGCTTTTTTGTATGCCGGAGCAAATTCATCATTCACAGCAATTGCTTTTAAAAAGTTTGACAACGCCTTATCTACTTCGTCGTTTGCCTCATAAGCCTGCCCGAGATAGTAATAAATCCATTCGTTATTGTCTTTAAATTCAAGAACGTTTTCAAAGTTTTCCGCAGCCAGAGCATAATTTCCGAGTTCAAAATGAACTTTGCCCAAATCATAATATGCGTCATAATTTTCGGGCTGTTTTTCCAGAATTTTTTCTAACTCATCAATTGCAAGATCAAGCCTTGCATCTTCCATATAAAACCTTGCAAGATAATGCGCAATGACCATTTCATCAGGCATTTCATAAACTCCCTGCGATAGAAGCTGAATTCCGTTATCAAAATCGTGCGCTTTGTAGTATAAATCAGCAAGGTTTATATAAATCTGAGGAAGTTTCGGATTTAGTTTAATCGCCTTCAAAAAATTATCTTCCGCTTTTTCTATATTTCCGAGATTGTAATAGCAAAGTCCGATATTATTTCTTATTTCAGCAGTGTCTTCGCCTTTTTCAACGACAGAGCTGAATAAATCAAGTGCTGTTTTATAATCCTGTTTTTTAAATGCTTCCAGTGCCTCATCTGTTTTTGTCATCACATTTTCTCCCTACAATCCGAGCGTCATTTCATCATCACCGTCTCCGCCGCCGTCACCGATATTTTTAATTACAGTTCTGGTGTTGCCTTCAGCGTGAAAATCTTTCGGATTTATTATCATACGGATTTTGTCTGCATATATAGTTCTCATTCCCTGAGTTATGCTTGAACGTCCGACAAAATATACTTCATTTGGTTTCTTTGTTACTTTGTCGGGATATAACGCAATCTTCGGTCCCTGTGCAAAATAATCCTGATACCAGACTTTTACGTTTCCGCTTGCGTTAAATATGTTTGAATCCTGTGAATATTCCTGTCTTGAAGCCTTTAATGTCAGAATTTCACCGTTGTCCATTGTGGCATTTGATGTTGTGTTGCCGGTCGCGGTTAAAATTTTTGTGTCTGCATCATAAAAGAATTTGTCTGCAAAAGATTCGTTATTTTGTTCTTTTACTCTCGCATTTCCTATCAACTCAAGATTTTTTAAGTCGCCGTTTTTGGCGGTTTTAATTATCGCTTTGTTTGAGAAGGTTTCAAGTTCTTTGTACATAATAGTAACGGCACCTGTTGCAGTCATAACACCGGTTTTGGTGTCATATTCCTGAACATCCGCGTTTATTACGACAATCGGCTTTTTGCCTTCAAAAACTATTGATTGAGAATCGCCTTCGGCTCTTACAACTTTCGTGATTAAAGAAAGTTTCAGAATGTTTGCCTTAACTTCGCGTTTTTTGTTCTTTTTTATTTCGTATGCGTACGGTTTGTCATAAAACGTTGCAGTGTCAAGTTTTTGCTCTTTTGTCACGTTTACATCCGCCTTTTGACCTTCAACGCGCAAATCTCCGACTGTAACTTTTACATCTCCGTTAAACTTAATTTTGCTGTCGCCTTCATTGAAAGTCTGTGTTTTGGATTCAATTACAAGGTCAGCAGCCTGAGATGCCAATCCGGCAAGTAAAAGTATGCTTGTTATTGCAATTAAGATTCTTTTCATTTGTTCTCCTTAGTGTCGTAAATTTTTGAAACGGCATGCCCTATTATTTTGAAAGATGAATAATCCGGACTTATTTCAATTTCGTTGGCGGTAGCATAAAATTCCTGATTTCTGATGATTATTACATTGCCTCTTGCACGAACAGGATTTTGTGAACCCGACCATACGAGTTTGTCAGCGAATAAACATGTACCGTCTTTCAGGACAATTTTAGTATGTTCATAAAGAATAATTTCGTTTTTTTTCGAGTTGTATGTGCCGTGAGAAGATTCAAAACTCATCGCAACGGTGTTGTTTTCATCATAAAAATTACCGATTACATTATCAAGAAGAGCAATTTCATTTGTGCTGTTGTAGGTTCCTGTTTCACCGTAAATTTCCCAGTATTTTTCGGCTTCCTTTGTTTCAGTCAGTATAAGACCGTTGATTAGGGCTTCCTGTTTATCTTCCTGAGTGGAAAGCTGGCTTCTGTTGAAGTTGTGGGTAATAATTCCGGCAGAAACAAACGCCCATACCAAAATCCCTATAACTGTAACTAAAGCAAGAATATATGCTTTTCTTTTTCTGCTTAAATTTTTCCAGTTCATATTTAAAATGTTATCATAAATTATCTTTTTTAGACAAAAAGAAATTAAATATCTTAATATTTTAAACAATATTAATACTTTTGTAATATAATTATCGCAGATAGGGATATTGTAAACAGAAAAGAGGTTTATATGGCATTGCGATATGACGCCGGAGAAGTTCTTACAGCAATGGTTACGCCTATGAAGGCTAATAAAGAAATTGATTATAATAAAACTGAAGAACTGGCGAAGTATTTGATTAATAACGGGAGCGAGGCGCTTCTTGTTGCCGGAACAACAGGTGAAAGTCCGACGCTTACTCATGAAGAAGAACTGGAGCTTTTGAGCACTGTAAAACGCGCGGCTGCCAACAAAGCAAAAGTTATTCTCGGTACAGGTTCAAATTCAACAGAAACCGCGGTAAAAATGACAAAACTTGCACAAAAAGAGGACGTTGATGCGGTTTTATCGGTTGTTCCGTATTATAACAAACCGTCTCAGCGCGGAATGATTGAACATTTTTCGGCTGTTGCTGAAGCGTCTGATTTGCCGGTTATTTTGTATAATATTCCGTCACGCACAGGCGTTAATATGCTTCCGGAAACGGTTGCTTTCCTTGCCGAAAAATATCCTAATATTGTGGCATTAAAACAAAGTTCACCGGATATGGATTTAATTTCTGAATTGAAACTAAAATGTCCTGCGGATTTTGCAATTTATTCCGGAGATGACAGTTTGACTCTTCCGATGCTTTCATTAGGCGTTCACGGAGTTATTTCGGTTGCTTCTCATATCTTCGGCAAAGAATTGAAGTCAATGATTCGTAATTTTAAAACAGGAGAGGTTCTTGCATCTCGCAATATGCACAAAACTCTGTTTCCGGTGTTTAAAAAGTTGTTTATGGCACCGAATCCTGTGCCGGTAAAGGCGGCTTTAAAACATATGGGTTTAATTGAAGATTACGTGAGACGTCCGCTTGTTGAACTGGATGATGCTCAAAAGGCAGAATTGTTTGCGGTAATTGATGATGTGAAACGTGAATTAGCCGGTTAGGGCTGTAATAAAGTTTTATTTTTTGAAATAAAATATGAAAATGTAAAAATAAGAGACATTAAAGAGGAATAAAAAAGTGAAAAACAAAATTATTATGTTCTGGGTAATTATGGCGATTGTAATAGCTTCAATTGCCGTGATACTTTTAAAACCCACCAAATTAGGACTTGATCTGGTCGGCGGTTCAAGACTTGTGCTTGAAGCGCAAACTACCGAACAAATCAAAGAAATTACACCGGAGGTTATGAGTCATTTGCAATTTGCAATTGAGCAGCGTGTTAACAAACTCGGTGTTGCTGAAACAGTTGTTCAACAAGTCGGAGACAAAAGATTACTCGTTGAAATTCCGGACGTTACGGATTTAAAAGAAGCTAAAGCATTTATCGGCGAGACAGCACAGCTTGAATTTAAAAAGCCCGGTAAAGTTGAAAAAGGTGTTACAACCTGGGAATCTACTGGATTGACAGGTAAAGATTTATCAAAATCACAATTGACAACCGATTCATCAGGACAATGGGTTGTATCTCTGGAGTTTAACGCAGAGGGTGCGAAAAAATTTGCCGAATTAACTGAAGCTCTTGTAAATCAGCAAATGGCAATATTTTTTGACGGCGAACTTCAGTCAGCTCCTGTAATCCGAGAGCCGATATACGGCGGAAATGCTCAAATTTCCGGCGGAGACAGCGGATTTGCTTATGAAGAAGCGCAGAGAATGGTTGACTTGCTGAACGCAGGTGCTCTTCCTGTTCCTGCGGAAATCGTTGAAGAAAATACGGTTGGGCCTACATTGGGCGCAGACAGTATTGCGGCTTCTAAAAAAGCAGGTATAATCGGCTTGACAGCGGTTATGATATTTATGATTGCATTTTATCATGTTCCCGGTCTGATTGCCGATATTGCACTTATAATTTACAGTTTAATTTTATTTGCTTTGTTTAAAACAATACCGGTAACATTGACACTGGCAGGTATTGCAGGTTTCATTCTTTCAATCGGTATGGCGGTTGACGCGAATATTCTTATTTTCGAAAGAACAAAGGAAGAATTGAGAGCCGGAAGAAATCTGTTTACGGCAATTAATTCAGGTTTTGACAGAGCATTTACGAGTATTTTCGATTCCAATATGACAACAATCATTACCTGTGTGATTCTTTATCTTCTGGGAACGAGTGTCGTTAAAGGTTTTGCACTGACACTGGCACTTGGTGTTATGGTTTCAATGTTTACGGCGATTACCGTTACCAAAAACTTTATGCATTTAATCTTCGGAACAGGCGAACTGAAACATCCGGGATTATTCGGATTGCGGAAGGATGAAATAGGGGCAGCTTATCAGGCGGAAGAAACTAAACGTGAAAAAGCCCGTTTCGGTATATTGGATTAATTAAGATAAGGCAATTATAGAAAGGTAAAATAAAAATGTTCAATTTTGGAAAAAAACATTTGGTGCATATAGTAAAATACAGATGGTGGTGGATGGCATTAACAACAATTCTGCTTATTCCGGGGATTGTTGCAATGATATATTCATCTATGACATATCCTAATCATGCACCTTTAAAAGTCGGAATTGATTATACAGGCGGAACAATTCTTCAATACGGAATTGAAAGTAAAGTAACAAATGATGACCTTGCAAAAACTCGTGAAAATCTTGAAAAAAACGGAATTGAAAATCCTTATTTGCAGATTTTGAACGTAAACAGCGAGCAGCAGGAAAATACAAAATCAGAAATCCAATCAATTATTTCGGTAAGAACCAAATTTATTGATAAAGATTCATCAGAAGGCGACAAAATTACTCAGGTAATGGCAGAACAATACAAAAATCCTGAATTAATGTCAGTCAGTTCTGTCGGCCCTACAATGGGTAAAGAGTTGTTTAAAAATTCTCTGATAGCCCTGACTCTGGCATTTTTAGGAATTGTAGCATATCTTTCCTTCAGATTCAGATTTGATTATGCGCTGGCTGCAATTCTGGGTGTTTTGCATGATGTTTTGTTTGTAACGGGTGTATTTTCAATTCTCGGTCTTGTTTATGACGTGCAGATTGACGGATTGTTTATCACGGCAATTTTGACAGTAATCGGTTTTTCTGTTCACGATACAATCGTTGTTTTTGACAGAATCCGTGAAAATTTAAGATATTATTCAAAAAAAATGTCATTCGGAGATATTGTTGATGCCTCAGTTAACCAGACTTTAACAAGAAGTATTAACACTTCTCTAACAACATTGATTACCCTTTTAGCTCTTTATTTCTGGGGTGGGGTTACAACAAGAGACTTTGTGCTGGCTATGATTCTGGGTATTATTATCGGAACATATTCATCAATCTTTTTCTGTTCAATGCTTGTTGATTTCTGGAATGACAGACAACAAAAATCAAAACAGATTGCTGCTTAAATCAGCAGATAAAAATTTAAACACAGACGCGCCTCAGGAGTTCCTGAGGCGCGTCTGTAATGGTTTTTAAGTTAGACGAATTTAAGAACAGCATTAATTGCTGCAATCATATCATCTTCGCGTGCTATATTTTTCCCTGCAATATCAAATGCCGTTCCGTGCCCCGGAGATGTTCTGATAATATCAAGTCCGATTGTCATATTTACCGTATCGTCTCCTGCAACTGTTTTTATAGGTATAAGCCCCTGATCATGATAGTTTGCAATATAACAGTCATAAGGTAGTTTTTTGTCGGAATAATAATTTTTTGCAGCGTCTATAAACAACGTGTCAGCAGGTAGAGGATAGGTTATATTAATCCCTTTTGTCCTTAATGCTTTTACCGCAGGATTTAAAATTTCCAATTCTTCACTTCCGAGGATTCCGTCTTCTCCCGAATGCGGATTCAGGCCGCATAGTGCAAATTTCGGATGAATAATTCCGAGTTTATTATTGAAAAATTCCTGCAATTTTAAAACTTTTTCAACAACACATTCTTTTGTCAAAACGATATCTTTCAAGGCACAGTGCCTTGTCAAAAGCAGTACTCTGAAATCTTTTGCAACAAAAAGCATTTCTGCCTTCTGCCCGTCATGTGCCAGAAATTGCTGCAGAATTTCCGTATGTCCGTTAAATTTGTGTCCTGCCATATAGAGAGCATTTTTTGCAATCGGCGCGGTTACAAGTCCGTCCGGTTTTATTTCGATTGCTTTTAACAGTGACTTATATGAAAATTCTCCGCAGTCCGCCGTGATTTTTCCGGGCGTTATATCGGCTTCAAACGGGATTTCTATCAGTTCATAATCCGTGTCAAGTTTTCCATAAAAATCCAGAATTTTTTTATTTGAAAGGATTACAATGCTTTCTTGCGGAAGCCGCAGTTTGTTAAGCGCTTTAATTGTTATTTCCGCGCCAATTCCGTTCGGATCGCCTGTTGTAATCGCGATTTTATTCATAATTAAACCTCCCCAAGACTAAAAAAATATATTCTGATACTTTTCCCAGTTTTTTACTTTTTTAAACAACTTTACAAATTAATGTAAATTATTCGTGGTGTTCAAAGTATTTAAGAATATCAATCAGAGTATTTATTCCGCCCAAATTGCCGGATTTTGTGATAATCCATCTTGCGTTATGATCAAGTGAAAGCGCAATTGCAGGAGCAACTTCATCAACAAGCTGCAGCTGGGTTGCACCGATTGCTTCACAGCATTTATATGAAGTCTCTCCGCCAAGTGTTATCAAAATAAACTCTTTTCTTGCTGTTACTTGTTTTGTCAATTCCGCAAGATAATCAGTTATCAGGCAGGCAAGACTTTGTTTTGTTAAATCCGCATCCAACAATTCCTCGGAAAATCCGTCAAAATCAGTTATAAGATTTGATGTGTGGACTATTACAATGTTGTTTTGGACAAGATTGTTGACAATGCGTTCTGTAATTTCGTCAAATTCCCAACCGATAATGCTTTTTAAATTAACTTCAATAAACAAAGTGTCATCAAACTCATCACTTTCTTCAAGCCTTTTGATTTGCTTTGCAGTAATTTCTGTTGCGCTTCCGGAAACAATCAACTTAGGCAGTTCCGGAATTGTTTTGTTTATTTGATTAGGTTCTGTATCGGAATACCACAAATCGCTTAAAACCTGTGCTGTTGCGGCAGTTCCTGTCGGAAGAATATTATAGTCTGATTTGTCTGTCGCAAGAATGATTTGTTCGATGTCAGTAGTAGAAACCGCATCCATTACAATAAGTTTTTTACCTGATTTAATCAGTTCATTCAACTTAATTAAGATAGGGCCGGCACCTTTCATAACAGTTTTCAATTCAATAGAGCCGACAAGATGTTCATAACTTTCATCAAGCTGGCTTTTTAAAAGTGTCGGCAGATGCGATTCTCTGATTGGAGAGTGCGGATCTCGCGCCATCTCTGTTCGTTCTATAGGAATACCTTTTAACAGGTGGTATCCGCCGATAGTGACACGTCCTTCCGCAGGAAACGCAGGAATTATAACCGCGGCATCCCATTCAAGCACCTCAAGCATCGCAAGAACTTCAATTGCAATGTTGCCTCTGACTGTGGAGTCGATTTTTTTATAGAAAAAATCAGGCTTAAGTTTTTCAACAAGAACCTGTGTTGCTTTTTTTACACAATGATAAGCTTCCTCCGGAGATTCATTTCTGGATTCGGTTGATAACGCCCAGGTCTGTGTCCCTTTGATATTTAACGGTTCAACTTCACAGTTAAGAAGAATTTGTGTGTTTGCTCCGTGAAGATGAAATTGCAGAGCCGTATCGTTGGCTCCCGTTAAATCATCAGCGATAATTCCGGTTATATTAGAAGCTATTATCATTATTCACGTCTCTTTTAGAACCTAACAATCGAATGTTGTTTGCAACGATAAAAAATGATTCTCTGTCGTTGCCGGTAGCTTTATCTGTCCATTTGTTCTGACCGATACGACCGTCAACCGCAACTTGAGTTCCTTTTTTAACAAATTCGCCGGCAAATTCGGCCAATTTATCCCAAACATCAATATTGAACCAGTCAGGAACCTCTGATTTAGTTTTAGAATCCCATCTGTTAACCGCGATTGAAAATTGTGCTTTAACTTTTCCTGATTCAAAATATCTTATTTCAGCGTCTCTGCCGACTCTGCCTACAAGTGTTGCTGTGTTCATTTAGACCTCTTTCTGTGTTGTATATCAAATATCTTACAATAAAAATAAAAATGGGGAGGAATTTCTGTTACTTTTTGTAAAGAATGCGTTTATTATTAATTCTTTTCTATCTATTCTATATATAATATTTGAGGGAAAAGTAATTAAAAGTAAAGGGTGAAAATGTCATGTCATTATTGAAACACGGGGAAAGTCCAGAAATTTCAGACTTGCCGATTACGGGTAATAAAATTAATATTTGTTATGCAAGCGACAGTAATTATGCAAAATATTTAGCACTCTCAATTGCTACGGTTTTAAATTCAAAAAATTCGGACGATGATATTCGTTTTTATATTTTGGATGGCGGGATATCAGCTGAAGCAAAACAAAAAATACTTAATCTAAAACAAATTGCAGATTGTGAAATAAAATTTGTAAAGGTTGATAGTGAAAAGTTTGCAAATTGTCCGATGAACAATTCCAAACATTTAACAATTGCCTCATATTACAGACTTTTAATGTCTGAGTTTTTACCAGATGTTGACAAAGTTCTTTATCTGGATTGTGACATTGAGGTAAAAAGCTCTCTGCAAGAATTATATAATGTAGAGTTGGATGATTGTTGTTTTGCAGCTGTTCCTGATGTTATTGGAGATATACAAGCAGAGCGTTTGAATCTTAAGAATTATTTTAATGCCGGAGTTTTAGTCATGAATTTATCACAGCTTCGCGAAATTAATTTTAGCAGTAAAGTTTTTGAGTTTATTGAGGCTAATTCAGATAAACTAAAATTTCATGATCAAGATGTTATAAATATGTATTTTGCAGGTCAAATCAAAGAACTAGATGTAAAATGGAATTGTCAGGGCAATTTGATAAATAAAAATTTCAAAAAATTAATCAAAGATGCTTACATTGTTCACTATGTTTCAACCGAAAAACGAGACTTTGTTTATATGACTTTTCCGCTTATATTTAAGACAGATTTTAAGTATGAATTTTTATTGCTTTATATCGGTCGGATTTGGAAATTTATAGTTCAGTGGCTATTCAGAGTCAGAAATTACGACGAAACTAAAAAACAAATAACAATTTTGGGCATGGATTTTTACGTCA
>CALVAS010000029.1 GCA_944325585.1 Candidatus Gastranaerophilales bacterium | reverse complement strand
CGAAAAAACTAATAGAAGACAGCCGTGAAGGACTCGTAAGACACAGTTCAAACCGCGTTGCACGCGCCATATATTACTGGTTTAGAAAAGAACATAAAACGGTAAAACATACTAATTTGCCGCAAGAAGAATTTGCTAACCGGAAAGTTGTAGTACATGAATAAAAAAGTAAATGTAAACACTTTAAAAAATTTGAAAAATTCAGGTGAAAAATTTTCTGTTTTGACTGCATACGACTATTCGACCGCAAAATATATTGATGAAGCCGGTGTTGATGTTGTTTTAATAGGTGACAGCCTTGCAATGGTGGCTCTCGGATATGAAACAACTCATAACATAGGCGTTGAGGAGATGAAAATCTTTACAAAAGCCGTGGCAAAAGGTGTTTCAAGAGCGCTGGTGATAACTGATATGCCTTTCTTGAGTTATCACACTGATATTCCCTCTGCCGTGAAAAATTGCGGGGAGATGATTAGAGCAGGCGCAAACGGAGTAAAAATTGAAGGCTGGAGCGATTATATTCTTGAAGTTGTAAAAAGGCTTGTAGAAACAGGAATTCCTGTAATGGGACATCTTGGTTTTACCCCGCAGTTTTTGAATACTCTTGGCGGATATAAAATTCAGGGGAAAACGCAAGAAGCAACAGAAGAAATTTTAAAGCAGGCAAAGCAACTGGAAGCTGCAGGGGCATTTTCTATAGTTTTGGAGATGGTTCCGCAGGAAAGCGCAAAATATATTACGGAAAATATTTCGATTCCGACGATATCTTGCGGTGCAGGCGGGTATTGTGATGCACAGGTTCTTGTGTCTGATGATGTGTTTGGCAAATACAGCGACTTTACACCGAAGTTTGCAAGAAAATACGGCGATATGAGAGCTTTGATTCTTGAGTGTGCGAAAAAATTTGACCAAGATGTCAAAAGCGGAAAATTTCCTTCGGAAAATGAAGTTTTTTAATTAAATAGTCAAGGGGGATTTATGATTCAGGATGATTTGTTTATAACGACAGTTGTAATGTTTTTGTTGTCCGTTATTGCATTTCTTTTGATTTTCTCTGTTTTGATTGTAACCGGTTTTAAATATGCAGAAAGTAAAAAGTTTAAAATTACTCCGCTAAATTGCGGAATTTTAATAGCGGCGCTGTTTATTTTATATTTGGGGCTGCCGTTCTGGTTTTTGAGTGCGGCTTATAAGGCTGAGGAGTCTGAAAAGGCTGAAAAATTGTATAAATTGTCAATAAATACTTCAGTTATTCCTTCGGTAAAGTCATTTATGACTGCAGAGTTGGGCGAACATTATCTGCAAAATTTTGATGGTAAACAAGCAATTATAGCCTTTGAAAATTCACGAAAAATTCGTGATAATAAACATGCTTCCGTAATGTTGTGCCTGTTGTATTCCTACAAAGGAGATACTGAGAATGCCGTTGAAAGCTGTTCTAAAAACGATTATTTTCAGTCTGTCGCGATAAATTATAT
Organism: Candidatus Gastranaerophilales bacterium; assembly: GCA_944325585.1. Lineage (GTDB taxonomy): Bacteria > Cyanobacteriota > Vampirovibrionia > Gastranaerophilales > Gastranaerophilaceae > Scatenecus. Next base: position 19,146 of record CALVAS010000029.1, on the reverse strand, counting down.
TCTTGCGAAAGATTATAAAAATGCAATGGAGGTAATCAACAAATCACTTAAATCTGATAAAAAGCCATCCTGCTGGGATTATGCAGTAAGAGCTTATATATACAGAAAACTCGGTAAAAATGATTTGTTTGAAAAAGACTACCAAAAAGCAAAATCTTTGTGTCCGCAGAGCAAACCGTTAGAAAGTTTATATAAAAACAAAAATTATTATGAAGAATATTACGCACAAAAGAAAAAAGAGTTTAAATTTTGAAACCGAAAAGATATTTTGTGCTATAATTCCAGCAAGAGGTGAGAGAAAATGTTATTACATAAAATAGCGGAAGTAAGAGAGCAAGTTAAAGAATGGAAAAAACAAGGTTTGACAGTCGGGCTTGTGCCGACTATGGGTGCATTACACAAAGGGCATCTGAGCCTTATTAAAAAAAGTATTGAAAAGTGTGACAGAACCGTAATCTCCGTTTTTGTAAACCCGATTCAATTCTGCCCGGGCGAAGATTTTGCCAAATATCCGAGAACTCTTGATGCTGATACAAAATTAGCGGAAGAAGCCGGTGTTGATATTGTTTTTGCACCTTCTGCAGAGGAAATGTACGGAGAAGGGCATATAATGTCTAATGATTTTTTAACTTATGTAATCCCTCCTTTCTTTTATACGGACAAACTCTGCGGTAAATCCCGCGTCGGACATTTTGACGGGGTCTGCACAGTTGTAAATAAGTTGTTTAATATTGTACAGCCGGATTTTGCATTTTTCGGCGAAAAAGACAGACAGCAGTTAATAATTATTAAGAAAATGGTTAAGGATTTGAATATTCCGATAGAGATAATTCCTTGCCCTATAGTCCGCGAAGATGACGGTCTGGCAATGAGTTCAAGAAATAAATACTTAAATTCCGAACAGAGACAAGAAGCTCTTGCGCTTAAAAATATTTTATTTAATATAAAATCATGCTATAATTCAGGTATTAAGGATGTAAAAGCCTTAACTGAAACAGCGTATGAGTTCTTGAAACCGTGTCATGAGCTTGAATATCTGGAATTTAGAGATAAAAATGATTTGGAATTAAAAAAAGTTGCAGATAAAGATACAATAGTTTTTATTGCTGTAAAAATAGGTGAGGTCAGATTAATAGACAATATTGACTTGAGTAATTAATCAAATAAGAGGAAAAGATGCTTGCAATATTAAATTTTTTCAAAAAACTTCTGAGATTATTTATTGATATGTCATTTATGGGACAGATTATCATAACGGTTATAATCTTTGCATTTGCAATGTACTGGTTTCTGGATTTAATTAATTATCAATATCTGGCATTTTTGACTCCTGTTGCTGATAATATTACAGATTTTATGCACGCCTATTTTGAAGAATCACTTAATAAAGGCGCAAACAATACAGACGGCTCTTTATTCCTCTTCATAATGTTTCTGGTTATAGCCATTACTTTTTTGACGCAGGTGAAGTCATTTTCGGGAACCGCAATACGAAAAGTTTCCCGCTTGATAGACAGAGTAAAAGTCAAAAAAGAAGATGAATTTAATGCCCAGCTCCGCGCAGAAGCAGATCAGGCAATTCTTGCATATCGCAACGTTGTTCTGATTGTTCGTCTTGCCGCAAAAAAACGCATGATAGATGACAGACGTACAGACGAAGAAAAAGAACAGGAAGCCAAAGAAATGGAAGACAAACTCGTCTGTGAACTCTATACAAGAATTAAAGAGTCTCCCTGCTGCAAGTTTGCTAAAAATGCGGATCAACTTGTTGTTACTCTAAAAGGCTTTACACATGTTGACAAACTCCTTTACTATGTGGACAAAGCGCTTGAGGATATGCGTACTGAACTTAGAAAAGACAATTGGATTCTCAAATCATACGCAGCAATTGACGCATTTGACGACAAAGCTCTTTTAAAAGATGTTTATTACGATTTGCAGATTCTTTTGAAACTGAATCTTTATAACGAAATCGTTTGTTACGGAAATTTCTGTAACAGATACTATATGGAATCAAAAAATTTGTTTGAAGCATATTTGAAAGGTGTTTACGATACCACGGAACCCGAAAACGTCTGGACTTTGGTTAAAAAATATTAAGAACAGGCTTGATTTTTATTTTTATGTGATATAGTATAATCTTACAACCGCAGACAGTTAGCCGGCATCTGCCGTCAAATGTGAAAACAGCTAATCGAGGTTACACTGGCAATTGTTCCGGATTTTCCGGTAAAAATAATTCAAAATGTGTGATTTTGCGGTAAAGATGCGCAAAATCTTTTTTGTATGAAAAAGACTTAAGGCCATCAAAACATAAGGTCGATACAAAATACAAGGAGCTAAAAATGGCAACAAAACAATTCAAAGAAGAAAAAATAAATGCTCTTAAATCAAAATTGGAAAAAGCAAAAGTAGCTGTTGTAACCGAATATAAAGGTTATACAGTTGAAGAAATCACTAACCTCAGACGTGCGCTTCAAAAAGAAGGCGGCGACTATATGGTTACAAAAAACACTCTTGCTAAAATTGCCGTAAAAGGTACCGATTTTGAAATTCTTAATGATACATTCAAAGGACCAATCGCTCTGGCTTTCGGTTACGAAGATCAGGTAAGTCCTGCTAAAGTTGTTGCAAAATTCATCAAAGACAGCAAAAAAGGTGTAATTTTAGGTGCAGCACTCGACGGCAAATTGTTATCAGCACAAGAAACAGAAGCATTGGCAAAACTTCCTTCAAAAGAAGAACTTATTGCAAAAATACTTGGTTCAATCAATTCACCTGCATCAGGTATTGCAAATTCTGTCAACGCAGTTATGGCACAACTTACAAGAGCTATGGCAGCAGTCAGAGACCAAAAAGCCGCATAATTATTCTCAGTCTTTTACGGCGCGGCAAATCTGTTTTGACTAGAAGTGTTTACCGTAAGACAGCTTAAAGAGAATAATCACAAACAATATGTACACAATAAAATAACATACAAGGAGAAAAAAATGAGTAACGTAGAATCAATTTTAGAATCAATTGAAAAATTAACTTTATTAGAAGCAGCTGAATTAGTAAAAGCTATGGAAGAAAAATTCGGCGTATCAGCAGCAGCACCTGTAGCAGTTGCAGCAGCTGCACCGGCAGCAGCAGGCGAAGCAGCAGCTGAAGAAGCATCAGAAGTAAGCGTAATTCTTGCTAACGCCGGCGCTAACAAAATCGCTGTATTAAAAGAAGTTCGTGCTATTACAGGCTTGGGCTTGAAAGAAGCAAAAGACCTTGTTGATGGTGCTCCGAAACCTGTTAAAGAAGGTATCAAAAAAGAAGATGCTGAAGCAATCAAAAAACAACTTGAAGCTGCTGGCGCTACAGTTGAAATCAAGTAGTTTAATTTATAAAAACAACTTTATAAAACTCCCTGTGAATTTCGCAGGGAGTTTTTGTAATAAGAGCACTAATATTGCATACAAGCAGAAAATATCAATTTGTATGTTTAAAAAGTTATGATATAGGAACGGAATGCAGCCTTAAATAACAAAATTAAATAAATCTTTAATTTCCATACCGAAAGCGAGAGAGATTGCTTCCAGATTTTTAACAGTGATATTGCTTTCACCTCTTTCAACCATACCGATAAAATTGCGGTTAAGTTCCGCGAGTTCAGCCAATTTTTCTTGAGACATTTTTCTTTTCATTCTTTCAATACGTATTTTTTGCCCCAGCTTTTCCGTTAAATTAGTATGACTTTCTTTTTTCATACTTTTTATTTTAAACACCTATATATTGACTTTCCACATAATATTATGGTAATATGTAAAATATATTAGGCAATTACCGAGATTTCTATAAATCTTAACGGGATTTTGTATCCCGCGGTCCATAAAAATGTTAAAAAAGTTTATTGAATAAAATATGAGTTTATAAAGGTATTTCCTTATCATAGCTGAGGAAATAATTGCAGCATGAGTCATAGCATGCTGCAAGTTTCTAGAGGTGAATGCTCCTTTTTTTAAACGAAAAAGTCACCTCTTTTTCTTATATTGTATAATGTTGAAACTTAGTCATTTATTATAAAAGAGGGTGCATATGAAAAATGGGTTAGTATTGATAGTATTAGGTATTTGTTGTTGTTTTGCTGTTACAGGTAAGGTTGAGGCTTCAGGTGAATCTTCTGCATATTCCTCAGAATTTATTTCCCATCTTGTGCAATGTAAAAAATATAGAGAAGAAACTCCAATGATAATGTTTGACGTACCTTTTACGCCTACCGTTGTTATAGATGGCTGGAAAAACGGAAAGTGTGTTTATTCAAATTTTGTGAAAGAGCAGCCGGAGAAAAGTAAAAGGACATGTTATTTTACAAAGGCTCAATTGCAGGAAATACTGGAAGCAAGTAAAAAAGATCCGAACCAGAAGGAAACTTATAAAGGTAATGGAATGTCATATACATCAGATCCTTTGTCTGTTGTGTTCACAAAATTTTTGAATGACAGTTCAACATGTAAATTAGAATAATCTGCAAATTTTGTTATATTCGCAGAATTTGCAGTTGTTTCTGTTTTCCTTGCCTTCAAACTCATTTGTGTCAAGGATAATTTTACACTGCTCTTTTAAAGTTTTTTCATAAAAATCTTTCAAATCCGGCGTAAATTCAATAACTTTATTTGCGTCGTTTTTCAAATCAATATAGACAAAAGAGAGAGAGCTGCGCTCCGGATAAATTAAATCAGCACAAAGAAGATAAATCATTGTTTGATAATCTTTTTCGGGATTTTTGGGAATTGAACCGGTTTTGTAATCCAAAATGTAATATTTAGCGGATTGGGCTGTTGAATTTACCGATTGATTTTTTAAATCTTCATTTAAAGGTTCAGCTGCCTGTGCGGGCTGTATATCTGTAACAATAGCATCCAGACGCCCGAAAATCCAGACATTATCCAATCTTGCAGTAATCGGATATTCCGAATGCAGGCATTTCTTTGAAAAATATTCGTTACGTTTAAGCCGTTCCCAAACTTCAAGTTCCTGCGGAGTCAGTGCCTTTTCTAATTTTGAAATGTCTGCACCGCGATGATAGTAATTGGCCAGTGCGTGAATTTTTTTACCTTTTTCAAACAATGACGGATTTTGCGGAACCGTAATTTTTTCATTGAATTTTAAATTGAATTTAACAGGACAGCTTTCAAAAGTTTTTAGCATATTAGGTGAAAAGTTCTTCATAAAACGCCTGCCTTTTCTTGAATTATATCAAAAATCATTGACGGCTGCTGGTCTACAACTTTTTCAAATGACTTGGTTTTTCTGCTGACAGTAATTTGAAGATTTCGTTTGGCGCGCGTAATTGCAACATATAAAAGCCGCAGATTTTCTGCCAGAAGCTCTTCTTTTAATTGAAATTCGGTTTTGGGTTTATAATTCGGATTCAGTTGTCTGATATTTTCCATAAAGTCGGAAGATTTCAGTTTTATTTGTTCAAAATCGAGCGTAAGATTTTTTTCAGCCATTTCCGGAAGAAAAACAAGGTCAAATTCATCACCTTTAGATTTGTGAAGCGTCATAATCTGAACTTTGCCTTCCAAAAATTCTTTATCGCTTTCATCTTCCTCCGAGAAAAATTTAAATCCGCTAAGAGATGTTTTCTTTGCCAGTTCAGAAAGTCTTGTCATAATATATTCAAAATTCGTATTTGCCATTCCGATACGCTTAATGAGCGTTGAAATTAAATAAACATTTGATTTTTCGATTTCGCTCGAAAAATAATAAAGTCCGATTTTGATAGCAAGTTCATCCGCGCTCAAATGCGGGAATGACAGCCAGTAACTTAAATCCCAGTAGAATTGTTCAAGATAAGTATTGTTTATATTGTCGCAATTCAGTGAAATAAACGGATTTTCGTATTTTCTGATTTCAGTGCCAAGCCTTTGTTTGTAGCAGCCACATTCCGCAAGAATTTCGTAATTATCAGCGATTACGTTGTTGTCAAAAGGTTTTAACACCATTGAAAGCACCGCAAAAATTACGCGGAAAATAGTTTTCTGCTCAAGACATTCGCTTCGGGTAATAGTTTTCAGTCCGCTGTTGTTTATAAAGTCCATCCACTGAACAACCTGAAAATTGTTGCGTAAAAGAATTCCTACTGTAGCTTTCGGATTTTTTTTCAAGGTGTTTTTTATAACTGACAAAATATAATTTTTTTCTTCAAGCGTGTTGTCAAAAATCTTTGCGGTAACAGCGTTTTCTGATTCCGGATTTCTGCCTTCGACCGGATGCATAAAAATTTTGAAGAATGCATTTTTCATTTCATCATGAGTATCCGCAAATTTTACAAGATCATTGGCAAGAGTCCAAACGTCTCGGGTACATCTTTGCGAACAATCCATGCTGACGTTATTTGAATTTTTGATAAAATTTCTGAAACCTTCGACATCCGCGTTTGAAAATGTTGTGGTTATTGCCTGATTTATATCTCCGCAGCGGATAAGATTTTTGTACTTTGCGCTTAAAAGATTAATCAACTTCTGCTGAATGGCGGATGAATCCTGTGCTTCATCTTCAATAACAAAATGGCATATTTCCTGATAATGCGCCAGAATATCAGGATTTTCTTCCAGAAGTCTGACAGACGAAATCAACATATCGTCATAATCAATTAAATTTAATGACTTTAATGTTGTTTGATAATCTTCAAAAAATGTTTGGAATTTTTTGATTTTTAAATCTTCTGAGCCGGTTACTTTTTGCCCCTTGTCCAGCGCAGGGTTTTTCTCAATATTTGCTTGCGATTGTGAATTTGCAAAGACTCCGCCGCCGATTTTGAAAACAGAAACAGCACGGTCAAAATCATCAGTTTCAGTCTTTTTTAGTTTTAACTTTTGTGAGATTTCTTTAATTATTCGGGTTCTTTGTGTGTCGTCGCAAATTTCAAAATCCGACGCAAGTCCCAGCCGTTCAAAGTTTCCGTTCTCTTTTAAAATCCGGAGAGCAAGCCCGTGAATAGTGCTGATATTTGGTAATTGCGCAGAGTCTTCTCTTATGGATTTAATTCTTTCGCGGAAGTTCCGCGCAGCAGATTCCATATATGTCAAAACAAAAATGTTTTCCGGACTTGCACCGTTTTCCAGAAGTTTTAAAATAAGCGCAAGTAATATGGTTGTTTTTCCGGCACCCGGAACAGCAGAGATTGCCATTTGTCCTGATTTGTAGTCTAAAACCGGCTGCTGGTCGGGGCGCGGAACAATTCTAAATTTCTTCTGAGTTTCAGTTTGAGCCTGCGTTTCATTTGCAATAACAATACTCTTTTCAATTCCGCCGAAGTTTTCAATCCCGTTGCCGTCGAAAAGACTTGAAAACGCAAAAACTTTTTCATCCGCGCAAAGCGTTAGTTTGCGTAAAATTCTTGCTGTTTTTTCTTTTCCCAGTTCAATGTTGTCGTCAATTGTAAATTCATCTTTTGACCAGCCGCGCTGAAATACCCACGCATTGTATAACGGACCGGTATCGCTTTTAATCCATTCGTCGCTTGAAACATCAAGCCAAATTTGATATTTTGTTCTGATTTGATTGTCAATTATTTTTTGCGGGGTTCCGATTACAAGATCCCGCGGCTTAATTTCCAAAATAGAATACGGATTCTCTGAAATGATTGAGTTTTCAATCTGCGTTATAATTTCAATTTTTCTTTTTTCAAAGTCATCTTTAAAAATGTTTTCAAATTCCTGAAGCTGTTTGATAAAAAAGTTGAATTTGTTTAAAATGGATGCATCAAAACTTTTGAGTTCGACAAGTTCGTTGTATATTTCAAGCGCCTGTAATGAAAGTTTGTTATCGCTCTTTAACTGTCCGTTTACAAGGTTCAAAAACTTCCGGTATTTTTCCGTATAATCAGTGTACGGAAATTCATAATCAACAAGTTCTTTTGTTCTGTCAAATGTTTCTAAAATGTCACGGCAGTATTTAACAGGGATTTCGAGAAAGTTCGATAAAATTATCCGCAAATCAAATTCCGAAAGTTTTTCTTTCATTCCGCAGCTGAGTTTGATAATAGTCAAAACAGATAAAACAAGCGGATTTTGAATCAATTTTTCGCTTCCGGATAAAAACAACAGATTGGTATGATTTTTGATGCCTTCTTTCAATGAAAATTTCAGCATGTCATCAATTAGCGGAGTTACAATTGCAATTTCCGAAGGCTTAACCTTTGCTTTTAAAAGAGAATTGATTTGTGAAATTGCCAAATCAATCATTTTTGCCCGTTTGGATGGTGATTGCAGTGAAAAATTATGTAAAACTTCCCCGCTTTCCTCTGTTACGTTTTTAAATATATTTTCCGCGTCAAACTTCATTTTAGTGTTGGAATCTATTGAAATGACCGGTTCGTTAAACAGTTTTTCAAATTCCCAGACAGCGGTTTTATCGGCACTTAGATAGCCTGTTCTGCTTGCCCCTTTTTTATCAAATGCAATAAACACTTCCTTAAATTGCGGTGACAAATATTTGATAAAATCAAAACAAAGAGGTGTAATTTCGTCACCGTCGTCAAGAATCAGATATTCAATATTTTTAAAATATTCCGTATTTTTATAAATATAATTGAACACAAGCCCCTGCCGCAAATAATCAAAGTCTCTGAGAGCAAGCGTTCTGGCCAGAAGTTTTTTTAATGCTGTTTTTGCATCATCCGCAAAACTTTCCCCCAGAATCCGCGAACGCCATTCAACTTCGTCATCCGAAAGATTATTTTGAACAATCAGGGAATAGCGTCTGAATAGCTGATGAAGAAGTGATTTTTTTGAGTTGTAACCTTTAAATTTAACTTCCTTAATAATATCTTTCAAAATAAACTGGGAAACTTCAAGACCCGCAAGGTTCGGGAGAATTTCAGCGCCGGGGTAAGGATTAATATTCTCCAACACAGCCCAGTTGTCAATAATAGAGTTATAAACAAGCGAAAAGAAGGAATGCACCTCAAGTTTTTCCACTGCCGGAATTTTAAGAAGATTAAGTGTACTTTCTACAAATTTATTTTTTAACTGTGAGTTTTGAACGAGTACAAGAATTTTTGATGCGGGAATACCTGCATTCAAAAGTTTTGCATACTTTTCAATAAGCATGTCTGTTTTGTTAGATGATACACTTCCTTCCAAAAGCACGTTAATCAATCCTCTTTTTACAGTATTTTATCACAAAAAAGTGTTATTTTTACCATTCAAATTAATACTATTAAACTATTGCATTTTTGAAAAAAATGTTCTAGTATTATACTGTAAATAAAGAACTATAAAAGCATTGCAAGAAAGTGGAGGTAGAAATGCAAGAATTACAAGAACAAATCGGTCAATCAGCAGGACAAATTTACAACTATTTGTCTTCAAACAACGGCAAATCAACTTTTGCTAAAATGAAAAAAGAATTAGATCTTAAAGGAAATTTTGCAGACTTAGGACTCGGCTGGTTAGCAAGAGAAGATAAAGTTGCTATTTCTAAAAAAGGTTCTTCAGTAAGCATTACTTTAAAATAGTAAAAATAATGTTTATAAAAAAATAAAAACACCGTGACAGCGGTGTTTTTTTAATGCAAAAAAAAAACTTCTTTAAAAGAAGTTTAAGTAGGTAGTAAGTGTGTAGTTCAAAGATTTATAGTAAGTAAAGATTATAGATTTGTTATATACGAATAAAGTATTTTTTATATACTAAATTTCACAAAATTGATTTTTTGTTACAAAAGTTTGTAAAAAACATTTTGTTGGTGTTATAATTGATTTGCGGTAAACAGAGAGGAAATATATGAAAATAGCAGTTTATCCCGGCAGTTTTGACCCCGTAACAAAAGGGCATATTGATATTTTGAAAAACGGTGCCGAAATTTTTGACAAAGTAATTATTGCGGTTGCCAAAAATTCCGAAAAAAGCGCTTTTTTAACCGTTGACGAGCGGGTAAAACTTATACAAGAAAGTGTTAAAGATATCGAAAATGTTGAAGTCGACAGTTTTGACGGCTTGACAATCGAATATGCAAAAAAATGCGGGGCGAAAGTAATTCTGCGCGGATTGCGCGCCGTTTCCGATTTTGAATACGAAATGCAGCTTTCACAGGCAAACAGCGCCCTGTCAAGCGATATAAAAACCATTTTCCTAATCACAAAGCCGAAATATAACTTCATTTCATCACGTACAATAAAAGAAATTTATCAGAATAACGGAGACATATCCAAATTTGTTCCGGAAGCTGTTTATAATTTTTTAGAAGCGCGTAAAAAGGCATAATTTTTCAGCTTGCGTAAAATATCTTAAAATACTTGATAATTACTCTAAAAATAGTTTGACAATTAATTTCCGCTCTTGTAGAATGTAATTATCAAGAAAGGGATATGTAATAAAATGCAACAAAATGGTGTATATGACTTATTAAGATTGTTAGAAATGTCGATTGAAGAAAGTTTCCCGATAATTCCCGGACGTTTTGTACTTGCAAAACCTAAAGAAATTGAGGCATTAATCGATAAAATATATAGAGCTCTTCCTATGGAAGTTCAAGAAGCAAAGGCTTTTTTGAGACGTCGTGACGAAATGCAGATGGAAGCTCAGCAAAAGGCTGAAAAAATAGTTGCCGATGCACAGGCTGAAGCAGACAGAAAATTGTCTGAAGCTGATTTTATAAAAGCACTTGAACGCGAAGGTAACAGAATCAGAACTCAGGTTCAGGAAGAATGTGAAGAACTTAAAAGACGTGCAATTGAAGAAGCTGATGAAATTCGTGTAAGAGCAACAGAAGACGCTATGAAAACACGCGAAGGTGCAGAACTTTATGCGGAACAGGTTCTTACAAATCTGGAGCGCGATTTGACTCAATTACAGCAGATTGCAAAAAACGGTCAGATTTATATGGAAAAATTAAGAGCTGAATCTTATAAAAATTATGATGTTCCGACATCTTATGAAAGAAGAAACAGTTCATCTGATTTTGTTGTTAAGTAATAAAGGTCTAAAATAAGATAAAAACGAGCCGGTTTTAGCCGGCTCGTTTTTTGTTTGCAATTGTTAACAATTGTTTGCATTTATTTATTTTTGTTTTATGATATTATCATAAGCCGATAAAATAGAATGTGACTTCTCTCACATTCTATTTTAAAAAGGATATAAATCGTTGAAAATTTAATAAGAAAAAGGAAATACAAAATGGGTATCAAAGGAAAAAATGACAGAATGGTAGTTCTTGCTTGTGAAGACTGCAAAGAAAGAAACTACACAACAACAAAAAATAAAAAAAATATTAAAGAAAGACTTGAATTAAGCAAGTATTGTCCGAAATGTAAAAAACATACCAACCATAAAGAAACTAAGTAGGCGGATTTTTGGCAGCGGGATGCTGTTTCGCAAAGTCATCCCCGGTTCCGTTTGAACGGCGCGGATTTTATAAAATTTGCATAGCGAAAACAAGGAACAAGAACAGCCCGAAAATTTGCAAGCTCAAGATACCGTGAAATTCACGGTTCAAGCGTCCTTAGTTCAGTTGGTAGAACGTCGGTCTCCAAAACCGGATGTCGAGGGTTCGAGTCCTTCAGGGCGCGATTTTAAAATAAGGAAACCAAAAATGATAGGAAATGATACTTCTCAACCGGGAAAAGCTCCGGAATTTATAAACGGAATAACAAGTTACTTTAAAGGCGTAAAGTCTGAATGGGGCAAAATAAGCTGGCCTGAAAAACGTCAGGTCGTTGCTGAAACTTTGTTTGTAATTGTTATTGTGTTTGTATTTACAGTATCAGTTTATTTAATGGATATAATTTTTAAAGGATTATTGGGGCTGATAAAATAGTTCCAAAATCGAAAAATAAAGGTGGCTTATGGCAAAAAAAGAAAAATCAATGGAAGAACAACTGAATGAAGATTTAAAAGCGGAAGCTGCAGAAGCTGAAGCTCAAGCACGCGCTGATGAAGAAAAGAAAGAAGCCAAGAAAAATCAAAAGCGCTGGTACATTGTTCATACGGTTACAGGACATGAAAACAAAGTTAAAGTAAATCTTGAAAAACGTATTGAATATATGAACATGGGTGAAAAAATCTTCCGTGTAGAAGTTCCGCAAAAAACCGTAACCCAGATGAAAGGCGGTAAAAAACAAGAACGCGAAGAAAAAATCTTCCCGGGCTATGTTTTAGTCGAAATGATTATGGATGAAGACAGCTGGTATGTTGTCCGTCATACCGCAGGTGTTACAAAATTTGTAGGTTCAGCCAAAAAGCCGATTCCCGCACGCGACAGCGAAATCAAAAAAATCATTCACCGTTCAACTTCACAATCTCAAAAAATTGAACTGGATGTCAAGGCCGGTGATAAAGTCAGAATTATATCAGGTCCATTTGCAGACTTCGTTGCTGATATTATTGAAGTTTATCCGGACAAATCAAAATTACGTGCAAACGTATCAATCTTCGGACGTGAAACTCCGGTGGAATTGGAATATAAACAAATTAACAAATTATAAACAAAGATTTTGGCGCAAAAGTGCTGAAAAAAACTAATAACTAGCAAATAATAAAAAGACTGCCGGAACTATAGCAATAAAGTTAAAGCAGTCAGGAAGTACAAAAATGTGGAAGGACCTTTCCGCAAAGATGCAGAAAACCGTTAATACCACAAAAGGAGAAAAAAATGGCAAAAAAAGTAGTAGGAAAAATTAAGCTTCAAATTGAAGCCGGAAAAGCAAATCCGTCACCTCCGGTTGGTCCGGCATTAGGTCAGCACGGTGTAAACATCATGGATTTCTGTAAGCAATTCAACGCAAAAACAGAATCTCAAGCAGGATATATAATTCCTGTAGTTATTGATGTGTACGAAGACAGAAGTTTCTCATTCGTAACAAAATCACCTCCGGCACCTGTTTTAATTAAAAAGGCTTTAAACTTGTCAAAAGGCTCAGCAGTTCCTAACAAGGATAAAGTAGCAGAAATTACTCAGGCACAGCTTGAAGAAATCGCAAAAATAAAAATGAATGACTTAAATGCAACCACTCTTGAAGCTGCGGTAAAAATGATTAAAGGTTCTTGCCGCGCAATGGGTGTAACAGTTAAGGAAGGTTAGATGGAAGGACTTTTGCAGAAATGCAAAATCCGTTAGTACCACGAAAGGATAAAAAAATGTCAAAATTAACTAAAAAACAAAAGAAAATGCAGGAAATGCTCGAAGGATTTGAACAACCTTCAACAGCAGTAAATGCAATTAAAAAATTGCAGGAAATATCAAAAGAATTATCTAAATTCAACGAAACAGTTGAATGCCACATGAGATTAGGTATTGATGTTCGTCAAGCTGACCAGCAAATCAGATCAACTGTTGTACTGCCGGCAGGACTAGGTAAAACAGTCAGAGTTTGTGTTATCGCAAAAGGTGCAAAAGCTACTGAAGCTAAAGATGCAGGCGCTGATTACGCAGGAGCTGAAGAAATTATCGATAAAATTTCAGGCGGATGGTTTGAATTTGATACATTAATCGCAACACCTGATTGTATGGGTATGTTAGGTAAATTGGGACGTGTATTAGGACCTAAAGGCTTGATGCCGAACCCGAAAACCGGTACTGTTACAATGGATGTTGCAAAAGCAGTAAAAGATGCAAAAGCTGGTAAAGTTGAATTCCGTGCGGATAAACAAGGTATGATTCACTGTCCTATCGGAAAAGTTCAATTTGTTGAAGCAGATTTGATTAAAAACTATGCGACTCTTGCAGATGCGGTATTGCGTGCAAAACCGTCATCAGCAAAAGGAACATTTGTTAAATCAGTATATCTTTCAACAACAATGGGACCCGGAATCAAATTGGATCCTAAAAACTTTGCTGCAGAAGTTAAAGAACTTGTATCATAAGTTTGAATATTTAAAAGAGGCGCCGCGTGAAACGCGGCGCCTCTTTTTATGGTATAATTTTTCCAAGAGGGAATTTTAAATGAAAAAAGGTTTATTTATAACTTTCGAGGGGGCTGACGGGTGCGGAAAAACAACCCAGATAAACTTGTTGAAGGAATATTTGGAAAATCAGGGATATGAAGTCGTTTTGACAAGAGAACCGGGAGCAAAAGGGCTTGGCGAAAAAGTTCGTGAAATTCTGTTGAATTATGACGGTGTTGTATCTGACAGATGTGAATCTTTTTTGTTTCTGGCAGATCGAGCCCAGAATATTGATATTATTGTAAATCCGGCGGTCGCTGCCGGTAAAATTGTCCTTTGCGACAGACATATTGATTCAACCGTTGCATATCAGGGATTTGGCAGAGGGCTTGATAGAAAGCGTATTAAAATGCTTAACGATATTGCAACTAACGGCAGGAAACCGGATTTAACGATTGTTTTTGATATTGATGTTGAAACATCAATGAAACGCGTCGGAAAAGAAAAAGACAGAATGGAAAGCGCGGGAATTGAATTTCATAATCGGGTAAGAAACGGGTATTTGGAAATTGCAAAAGAAGAACCTGAGCGGATTAAAGTTGTAAATGCCGCAGCTTCGATTGATGTAGTTTTTGAAAATGTTAAAACTATTTTTCATAAAACTTTACAAAAGTAGCAAAAATTACTTTCAGAGGTGTTTAAATAGACAAGATGAGGTTCTTTTAATGGATTTTAATACATCAATGAATTATCTGCAGCATCCGACTGTTTCTGAAAAGTCAAAACGTATCGGTGCAACTTTGTTGGGCGGCATGCTCGGTATGGCGTGTTACTACTTGCCGGTAAGCAAAGATACTTTTGTTAATGAAGCATTTCGTGTCACCAAAAGGAATGCGGAAAAAGATATTCAGGCATTGAGTACGGCCGCAGAAGAATTTTCAAAGCATAAACTTACAAATGAGAGTAAAATCCTTCTTCACAGACTTAATGTCACAGAAAGTTTTGATGCAATTAAGGAAAAGTGCAAGGCTTTAACTGAGAGTGTGACTGATTCAGACCGCGTGAAGGCGTTAAAGAAAGATTTTGCGGATAATTTTAAGCAGTATAAAAAAGATGCGAGCCTTATGGATTCCGTAACCGCAAGAGCAATGAGTAATATAAAATGGAACGGATTCAAATGGGGAATGGGAATCGGTGCTGCACTCGGTGCTGCTTTAAGTATGCTTACCGCAAAAGATAAGTAAAAAGTAGGTGGATTTAAATAAGCCTTAAAAAACTTTTTGTAATTGCGGACGCCTTAGAAGTTGATTTCTGTCTGCTGACCGATTTCAAATAAATTTTTAGGGTTTTTGATAACATCAATGACCGGAAAATCTTTGAATGATGAAATTTGTTTAATATTTTCCGGATGTTTGTAATTTTCTTTTGCAAGAATTGCGCCGACAATTGCCTCAAGCTGTGACATCGGCATCATATTTACCGGAATATCTTCAAATCCCCATTCTGTTTTAAGAGCTTGCTGCAAAAATTTGCAATCGGCAGGTGATCTTTCTTTATAACAGGAATTCAAATGCAGACTCTGGCGCGTCAGATATAATTCAAACCGGTTTATGACAGCACCTTTTTCCGTTAAGGATTTAAAATATTCCGATCCTCTTGTGGTAAATCTCTGCGTCCAATTGTCCTGATTCGGCATAAGAGGGTTTGTGGAAACAAGCTGATAAGGCTTTGAAAGTATCCGCCATTTGCCGTTGAGCATTGTTCTGTCCCATGCAAGAGAAACACAAATTTCACTCTCTTTTATGGATGAAAAATTGTCGAAAAAATACGTTATATCATTCATTTTAAACAGTTTGTCAACGAAAATTATGTTGTCGAACTCGTCTATTATGGCAACACCTGTGTCAACGCTTGAAGTTGCGGCAAGTGAGAGTCCTATATAATATTTCATCAGATTAATTCTCCTTTACGATTTTGAGCGGAAAGAATTTAATTTGTGCAGAGTTTTAATGAAACAACCCCTGCGATTATGACAATTATTGAAATGATTTTCGGATATGAAAAATGTTCGCCGAAAAAACATATTCCGATAAAAGTTATCAATACAATTCCGACAGCGCTCCAGATTGCATAAGCAACACTGACATCAACTGTTTTGAGCGTGAAGGCAAGGAAGGTAAAACTTGCTGCATAACCCGCAAACATCAATATTGACGGTACTAAATTGGTAAATCCGTTTGACAGTTTCATCATGGAAGTTCCGAAAACTTCAAATAAAATTGCGAGTAGAAGATATATCCAGCCCATTTTTCACCTATGCCATAAGCTGTGTAATAATCAGCGGTTCGTCTTCAGTTACAAGAACAGTGTGTTCAAAATGTGCAGAAGGCTTTTTGTCAACAGTTGAAACAGTCCACTCATCATCCGCCACAACAACATCATCTCCGCCGAGGTTAAGCATCGGCTCAATTGCGATTGCATAACCGTGTTTTAGCGGTGTCTGGTTGCCTACACTGTAGTTGAATAAAAACGGCTCTTCATGCATTTCATGTCCTACTCCGTGGCCGCCGTACTGGCGTACAATTCCGAGTTTTTCTCTTGTTGCAACGCGTTCGATAGCCTTAGAAACGTCATCAAGAACATTCCCTTCGCGCATTTGTTTAATGCCTTCAAAAAGAGCTTCCTCAGTCGCAGCCAGAAGCCTTTGGACTTCCGGTGTAATTTTTCCGACAGGATAAGTCCAGGCCCCGTCGCCGACCATTCCGCCGTAAGTTGCACCGACATCAATTGAGATAATATCGCCTTCTTTTACCTTAACGTCTTCGTGCGGAATTCCGTGTACTACCTGCTCGTTTATTGATGCGCAGATTGATGCCGGGAAACCTGCATAACCTAAAAAGGTCGGGATTGCTTTATTTGCTTTTATGATATTGAATGCAATGCTGTCCAGTTCTTTTGTGCTTATGCCGGGTTCAATTACTTCCCGCATTTTTTGATGCACCAGAGCCACAATGTGGCCGGCATGACGCATACGTTTGATTTCATCTCTTGATTTTTTATTTATCATTTTTATACAGCTTGCGAGTTTTGGAAAAACGCAGGCTCCTTTCTTGTTTATTTAATTACTTCTAACAATCTTTCCCAAACTTCGTCAATTGATCCGTTTGCGTCAATTGTTTTTAACACGCCTTTTTGTTTGTAGTAGTCAATCAAGGGTGCTGTTTCGTGGTTGTAAGTGTCAAAGCGTGCCTGTGCAACTTCTCTTGTGTCGTCTTTACGCTGAACAAGTTCTGCACCGTCTTTGTCACAGTATCCTTCTTTTTTAGGCGGTTTAAATTCCAGATTATAAATCTCTCCGCAAACAGGGCAGGAACGTCTGTTTACAATTCTTTCCACCAGAATATTGGTGTCTATGTCAAAATAAATTGCCCTGAAATCAACATCATTATTGTCTGAGTTAATTTCCTGATTAATTATTTCAAGTTTTTCGGCCTGTTCAAGACTTCTCGGGTATCCATCTAAAATGTAACCGTTTTTGCAGTCATCTTTTGAAAGTCTGTTTTTGATAATCTTTGCAACCAGATCTGCCGGTACAAGCTGACCTTTATCAATAAATTTTTTTGCTTCAATGCCGGCTTCTGTGTTGTTTTTAATTTCGTTTCTTAAAAGAGATCCGGTGTCAACGTGCGGAAATTTTAAATATTCGGCAAGTTTATTTGTCTGAGTGCCTTTGCCGCAGGCCGGAGGTCCTAAAAAAATAAGTTCTTTTTTTGTCATTATTAATCTCTCTTTCGTGTTATTCTAAAACAATTCTACATCAAGAACTGTTTGATTTCAAGAAATAATCTTTATATTGAACTTATTTAAAAGGATATTGAAGGAAAATATTTAATAAAAAAAGAGCCTTTTTAAAAGGCTCTTTTTTGTTATGTATCAATGTTTGTTGCATAAACCGCGTTGGCTTCAATGAAGTTTCTTCTCGGGTCAACCTTGTCGCCCATTAAGATATCGAACAACTGGTCGCACATCATAGCGTCTTCAATATTTACTTTAAGAAGTGTACGAGTTGCAGGATCCATTGTTGTTTCCCAGAGCTGCTGCGGCATCATCTCTCCTAACCCTTTGAACCGCTGGATTGTCAAGCCTTTTTGACCTCTGTCGTCTATGATTTTTTGAAGTTTTTCAAATGATGTAATATCATACTGCTCGGTGTCTGTTTCCAGAATAAGTTTATCTTCTTCTTCAATCAAGAAGTCGCGTATGAGCGGATAAGAGGTTCTTAAACGTTTAAACTCGCTGCTTTTTACAATATTCTGAGTAATAATTACGTGTTCTTCTTCGTTTAAATTCAACTGGAGCGCATATTTTGCGTTTTCCGGATTGTATTTCACCGTAACTTTGTAATTTTCAGCTTCCGCAATGTTGTAATTTTTTGCGTGATCCTGCAGATAATGATTAAGATATTCGCAAATCTCATTCATCTTGTCCTGAGAGTCGAAATCTTCGGCCTGAATATCAGATCTTACAAGCCCTCTCAACACTACAGCAGGGAACATGTTCAAAATCGGGTTGTTATATGAATTGTAGAAGGTTGACATGTTTTTGATAAGTTCTAACAACTCATCACCTGTTTTAACCTTTGATTTTGTTTTGTCTGAAAGACTGAGGTTCTTGATACCGCGTTCTTTAAGCATTTTATCAAGCGCGTGTTCATTGAACAGATATTCTGATGTTTTGCCCGTTGTAATTTTATAAAGCGGCGGTTGCGCTATGTAGACATAACCGTTTTCGATAAGCGGTTTTGCATAGCGGAAGAAGAATGTCAAAAGAAGTGTTCTGATGTGTGCACCGTCAACATCAGCATCTGTCATGATGATAATTTTGTGATAACGGAGTTTTTCAAGATCTACTTCTTCTTCGTTTTTGCTTATGTTGATGCCGAAAGCCTGAACCATTGATTGGATTTCGTTGTTGCCGTAAATTTTGTCTAACCTTGCTTTTTCAACGTTCAGAATTTTACCGCGCAAAGGCAAAATCGCCTGAAACATTCTGTTTCTGCCCTGTTTTGCGGAACCGCCTGCTGAATCCCCCTCAACGATGTAGATTTCGCATTTTTCAGGTTCTCTGTTAGAGCAGTCGGCAAGTTTGCCGGGAAGGGTTGAATTTTCAAGAACAGTTTTTCTTCTTGTAAGTTCTCTTGCTTTTCTTGCGGCTTCACGGGCACGCTGAGCCTGAAGTGTTTTTTCCAAAATCATTTTTGCGATTTTCGGGTTAAATTCAAGCC
>CALVAS010000028.1 GCA_944325585.1 Candidatus Gastranaerophilales bacterium | reverse complement strand
ACGCGTTTGAATACTTTAATGTTGGTAAAGCAAGCGCAATTGCATATGTGTTATTCTTGATTATTCTTGTTTTAACCTTAATTCAATGGAGTTTTCGCAAAAAAATGGTTTACAACGAAATTGATTAGGCGTTTCTGATTATTTTTTTGTACAATTTATTCTCAGGTGCATTATTTCCCATTTTGATTATTAAATTGTACAATTCATTTAAATAGTTTCCTTTTTGTGCAGGAATTAGAGTACGCGTTTTCTTAAAACGTTTTTTTACTTCACCGTTTTTTAAAGTATATTTTGGGGTGTATGTTGTGAATACAAAATTTTTACCGGATTCATCTCTGTCAACGGCAAGTTTTACAAATGTGTCGTATTCTTCAATATTTTTGCGTGCCGTGTTCAGTTTCTCAAATTTATTGTTTTTAATAGCATATTCCGCAGTTTCTTTAAGTGTTTCGGTATTTAAAAATTTAGCTCCGAAGTTCAGTGATAAATTCGTGTTATTAACAATCATTATTAGCTCCTTACTTGATTTCATTTGTATAAAAAGCCTAAAAATTTTTTTTGCTTATATTTTTGATAATTTTTGTAACAATGTAGGAAATTATTCTTAAGTTTTTGATAAATCAGGCCGAAATATTATTTGTACTTAAAGGAGTGTGTAAAATGGATTTCAATGATTTTGACGACTTAGAGAATGAAAAAATAATTATTGAGATAAGAGCTTTAATTGATGCAAGCGACGATTTGGACGATATTGACGGATATTGCAAGTTCATGAGAGAAGTTATTTTAAACACTTCAGGTTTGAATTAGCCTGCTTGTGTATTGGCAAAAAAATATTGTAAGTTTATTATAGCAAGTGTTATGAAAATTGTTATATTAGGCGGTGTTGCAGCAGGCGCAAAAGCTGCAGCAAAGGCAAGACGGCTTTTGCCGGATGCACAAATTGATTTATTCACGGACGATACGCATATTTCTTATTCGGCGTGCGGTTTGCCGTACTACATTGAGGGAAATTTTGAAGATTACAGACTTCTTCTTGTTCGTTCGCCTGAGGATTTTGCTAAGGTTAATGTAAATATTCATCTTCAAAACAGAGCAGTAAAAATTCTTCCTCTCTCTAAGCAGGTTCTAATTGAATCATTGACAACGCATGAAGCGTTTCTTGTAAATTATGACAAACTTATTATTGCAATAGGTGCAAGACCTGTTATTCCGCCTATCAAAAATGTCAATTTGAACAATGTTTTTACCTTGAGAAAAATCGAAGACGGCATTGCTATCCGGCAAAAAGTTGAAACTTCAAAAAATGCTGTGATTATCGGCGGCGGTTATATCGGTATTGAAATGCTTGAGGCTCTGGTTAAACAAAATCTTAATGTAACTCTTATTGAATATGCATCCACAATTATGCAGACGTTTGATGAGGATATGTCACGGCTTATTCTTGAACAGTTGAATTTTACAAACAACGGCCGCTTTACAATTCTTACCTCAGAGATGGCGACTGAATTTTCCGGAGATAATGACGGGGTAAAATCAGTCCGTACCGGCACAGGTAAGGAAATTCCGGTTGATTTAGTTGTTTTGTGTGCCGGAGTGCGGCCAAACACTTCAATAGCAGTTGATGCAGGTATTGAAATCGGTATAACCGGTGCAATCAAAGTTAATGAAAGAATGGAAACAAATATCAAAGATATTTATGCCTGCGGTGATTGTGCGGAAGAAAATCTTATAATTACAAATACAAAAATTTGGCTTCCGCTTGGAACCGTTGCAAATAAAGGCGGTCGGGTTGCCGCAATAAATGCGTGCGGCGGAGATGAAATTTATCCCGGTGTTTTGGGTTCCGCAGTTACACGATGCTTGTCGCTGACTATGTCAATGACAGGTCTGACCGAAAAAATGGCGGGGCAGCTGGGGATTGAAACCATTTCCGCAACGGTTACCAAGGACGATAAAGTCGGATATATGCCGGATGTGAACAATATTACTCTAAAACTCATTGCTGACAAAAATTCAGGCAAACTTTTGGGATGTCAGGCAATAGGCTCGGGTGATGCTGACAAGCGCGTAAATACGGTTACTTCTGCGCTTCTTGCAAAGTTAAATGTAACTGATTTTTATCAGAATGATTTAACTTATGCACCGCCGTTTTCAACAACAATTGATCCTCTTTTGAACGCAGCGCAGATTCTTTCCGAAAAACTCAGCCCAAAAGTTTAGCAATGTGTTTTGCAACCCCTTCGCCCATAGAAAAGCAGCTTCCCTGAACCCGTAGGGCACCCTGCGCTAAAAAGTCAGCGGAAAGACATCTTCCTGCAACAAAAAGATTGTCAATATCAGCGGACATAAGACTTTCTATAGGAAGCTCATATTCGTTAACCATCTCGAGTTTTGACGCCTGTCGCTTGTGAGAATGAACGTCAACCGGATAATTTGAAACAACTACAGGATTTTCAAATTTTTTACCGGCTCTTAAGTCATCTATCGTATAAACATATTTACCTTTAATTCTGCGTGAAACTCTTACGCCAAGCATATCTGCGATATTTGATATATAGGCGTTTTCAAACCCGGGGAAATAAATTCTGCAAAATTGAAGATATCTGTATATATTTTGGCGTGCAAGAAGCAGCGCTTTTGAGATGTTTTTAACCTCCAGTGAATTTTTGTAGTCTATGATTCTGGGGCAGTTAAATGCAATGTTATCAGGCATTCCGGGCACCGTAAAGATTTGGAAATAGTTTGTATCGTACCTGTTGAGTATCCCCTTTTTCACAGCATCTTTGAAAAGCGGCTCTAATGCCCACTTTTTGTCAGGATCCCACGTATATGCCGTAGAAAGATGTATATGCCCTTCAATGTGCTCAATTGTTGTGACATTTCTGTCTTTGTCAAATTTTTCGAGCCAGTTAGCGAACTTTTTAATATCAATTCCGCCCATCATAAATCTCAGCGTAACCGGCTGATATTCATCATGTTTATCCAAAAAATTACAATCACAAATTCTTCCGACAACGCAATCGCCTGTTGCATCAACAACATATCTCGCGCCGACAGATACTGATAAAATCTTTTGTGAAACTTCTATCTCTTCGTTATATGCTGATAATATTTCCTTGGTTATTTTAATTCGTTTAATATGATTTTTCTCAATTTTTATGCCAAGAATGTTCGTATCAAAGAATACTTCAACATTTGCCTTCTTCATAAGGTTGTCCAGCGCAATCTTTGTTATTTCGGGGTTGAACCACGCAGGATTGTTTTGATAAGTCGTTTGGCCGCCGAGTGCTTTGCATTCGGCAATCAGAGCGTCTCTAAATTCCGTATTTATCTGCGAATTTCCTGACTTCATTACCGGAATTACAAGCCCCGAAGTGATTGTGCCCCCAAGGTGAATATTCTTTTCTATAATCAGAGTTTTTAAGCCTAATTTTCCCGCAATATATGCAGCCGCACAGCCTGCGGTTCCTCCTCCTACAACAACGACGTCGTATATCATTTGTTTTGTCCTCGTACTAAGTGCACGAAATATTATACAGTTTAGCTTTTTCTAATGCAACTTTTACATAAAATTTTAATATTAAAATCTTCCAAAAATAAAAGATATTTTCTGATAATGAGTGTAGCTATACGATATATTCAAATAAAATTTCAAAGTCTACCTGATTTAAAATCTTTCAAATTAAACTTATACTTTCAACTTTGATGAGAGGATTTGTACTCTTTTATGAATCTTGAACTTGATATTTTATCACTGTTTTCGCACTCAAGTTTGTGAGAGGCTAAAATTTCCTCATTAAGCGCGTTTAAATTTTCATCACGATAAAAAATACCTGCTTTAGAATTAATAAGCCCTAAATCGTATTCTGAGAGTTCATGTTTTATAAGAGATTTGTTTTTGACAGCTATTGTGCCTGTGAATTTGTTTATTGAATCGTTAAATATTTTTCCGACATAAAATCCGGCGTTAATCATTGCATTACGAATCGCTGCAGAATTTGAATAGGTTAAAATCATCCCGTCATTATCAAGATGGTTAAAAAGCAGTTTAAAAAATTCAAGTGACCAGAGCGCGGGACATTTTGCAGGGGTAAAAGCATCCAGAAATATAAAATTATAGATTTCCTTATCTTTTTGCAGGGAAGCTCTTGCATCTCCTACTACCGGCTCAAAAATAAAATCGTTTAAATACAGGCTATTCAGAGTCTTTTTATAACTTGCTGATACATGGCTATAATATATATTATGTAAGAAGACCCTCAAGCGCCCTGCAGGGGTATATTTAGTCTGGTTGATTTTTAATGTCTTAAAAAGCGCCGTAGTTTTTTCGTCAAAAAACGGCTTGTATTTTGGAAAATTTAAAATTTTGATAAAATCATCATTTTCAAGAATTTCAGGGGTTTTGTCAATTATTTGTTTTAAAAGAACCAAATTTATAATCGGGGATAATTTATATTTGGCTTCAAATTTATTATTTAAAAGTTTTGTAATTTTTTCGTAGTTAAAAGTTAATTTATTATGTCTTTTATCTTTTTCATTGCCTTGTTTAAAAAACGGCGACAAAAATAAAAGAGTTTTGTCTGAATCTAATGCTTTAATAAAAATTTTGCAATTCTTAGTTTCGCATGTGGTTTCTTGCTCTGAATTTTTATCGGAATGTATCGCGTCGTTATTTAGGGTAATATCTTTTGTTTTTTCATGGGCAGGATTATTTTTATCCTGTGTAGAAATATTATTTGAATATAACTTGTCGTTACAAATCGTCTGGCGAGTGTTTTTGTGTTGATTATCGGTATCTATCTTATAGCTATATATGTTATTTGAATGTATCGTTTCGTTAGTTTTATTTTT
Source organism: Candidatus Gastranaerophilales bacterium (assembly GCA_944325585.1). Lineage (GTDB taxonomy): Bacteria > Cyanobacteriota > Vampirovibrionia > Gastranaerophilales > Gastranaerophilaceae > Scatenecus. The sequence continues at coordinate 16,168 of CALVAS010000028.1, read as the reverse complement.
GGTGATATTTTTTTCAAATTTTAAAATATTTTTTTCTAATAAAAAATTTAAAAAACTTTTTGTGTTATATCCGATTCCGTAACAAATATCCAAAATTTTTATTTCATAATTTTTTTCAAAATATTTTTCCAGTTCTGCCGGCAGTATAAATTTTTCATAGGCTTCAGACAGTGCACCGTAGGTTGAATGGTAGATATCATCCGCCTCAGGGCTGAAAAGTCCTACGGAACCGTCGTTTGTAAAATAAGGGTATAGTTTGTACATACTTATGATTATAATAATAGCGCGCCACATAGTTCAAATTCTTTAAATATCGCAATATTTGCCTCAATTTGTCTAAAAATTCCCTTTGTGATAAGATATGTACAAGGTGATTTGCACCTGTTATCTGGAGAAAAAGAATATATATGAAAGTAAGCGTTAAAGTGCCCGCTACGACAGCGAATTTAGGACCCGGCTTTGACTGCATGGGAATGGCACTTCCTATTTATAATATTATAACGATTGAAGAAACCGTTTTGCCGGGAACCGGAATTGAAATTAATGTAATATCAGAGGATGATACAGCTGATGAACTCTCTCTTGAACATATTCCGATGGATGAAAACAGTATAATTTATAAGGCTGTTGAACTTCTTTACAATTCTATCGGACAGACTCCGAGTGAGCTTAAAATAACAATTCATTCTCAAATACCGATTGCAAGAGGACTCGGAAGCAGTGCGTCCGTAATTGTAGGCGGTTTGCTTGCCGCAAACGAACTTTTGGGGCGTCCTGCGGATGAAGCGGCTCTGTTATCAATTGCAACAGAGGTCGAAGGACATCCTGATAACGTTACTCCCGCAATTGTCGGCGGTTTGGTTTTAACCTCAAGTGAAGAGGACGGCAGCATTGTTTACAGAAAACTGGACTGGCCGCAGGAGTGGAATTTGACGCTCTGTGTTCCTGAATATGAACTTGCCACTGATATTTCGCGCTCTGTTTTACCGAAGGAAGTTCCTATATCTGACGCGGTATTTAATGCAAAGCGTCTGGCAATGTTTGTTCACGCAATTCATACAAAGGATTCCAAACTTATGAAACTGGCTTTGAAAGATAAACTTCATCAGCCGTATCGTATGAAACTGGTTCCGGGACTTGAAAAAATTATTGAAAACTTGAAGCATGAAGAAAATGTGCTCGGATGTGTTTTGAGCGGTGCAGGCCCTTCTGTTCTTATAATCAGCGAAAAGAATAATCTTGACCGCATTAAAGATATTGTTAAAGAAACCTGGGCGGATTTGAACATAAAAGCTGATATTTACACTCTTCCTGTTGAAAATAACGGCGCGCAGATTATCAATCTTGATTAAGACGAAAATAGAATGCATCAGGCTTGATTAGGCTCCATAATGAGCTTATGCGAGTAAGTATTTCAAACAAATGTATCGGCTGCGGAGCGTGTTCGACTATTAGTCCCGAAGTTTTTGAAATTTACAGAAATTCAGCAGTTGCTGACGCCGATAAAATCTGCGGAAATGAAGAAAGCTGTATAGATGCTGCTCTCAATTGTCCGGTCAATGCAATAAAAATTGATGAATACTAAAATCCCCCCGCATTCGCAGGGGGATTAAATTTTTTACTAGCCTTGGCCTGTGTATTCCGGAACGAAGTCTTTTTGACTTGATTTTTCCATTTGTTTTGCGGCTTCTTCTTGACCTTCGATAAGTTTTAGTCTTGATTCTATATTAGCCTTTCTTTGACCTAAAGCGATTTCCATATCTTTTAGCGGCTCAAGCTGTGTCTCTCTCATCATATCAAAGTAGTCAGCCCATACGGATTGTGCCTGTGCACCCTGCCATTGAATTTGTTGTTGTACTCCGCTGTATAGCTGCATTTTTTTCATTTGCTCCTGCGCTGCAGCAGATGTTGAATCCGTCGGGAAAATACTTCCCATGCTGTCAAAATTAATACCGTAATGGTTTGCCGCAGCACCTGCTGCGCTTTGCATTTGAGCCTGGATTGCCATATTAGTGTTTCTTTGCTGTGCAGTCATCATGCGTTCCACCTGACCAATCTGTTTGGTCACGCGGTTCATCTGCGAAACGATTCTGGTCAACTCGTTTTGGAGTTGAAGCCGCATTCGCGCAGATTGCATTTTCAGATATGCACCGGTTAGGAAACCCATGTTAAACCTCTATTCTTTTTGTCCTCGTTAAATATATAAAGTATATACTTTCTCAAAAATTTACTTTTTTGGTATATATCTTTACATATCTTTACAATTAGGATTTAACAATTAGTAAACAACTTCATAATTGCAAAAAATCTGTTTTGTTGTTACACTTTTAAAGTGCAATACTATGAAAGGTAAAATACCATGATATCAAGATTTTTTTCAGTTAAAAACGTTGCTTTTCTGGCTGGAGTTATTATCCTGCTATTTATTATTCCCAAAATTGCAGGAATTGTAATGTTATTTTTTGCAGCTTTTGTTATTGCCTGTGCAATGGATCCTTTTGTTGAAAAACTGCAGACTAAACTTAAAGATAACAGAACTCTTGCTTCCGTAATAGTGGTTTTTGGCGGAATTTTAGCGGTATTTGCCTTGTTTGCACCTATTATTGCAATTGCATACAACGAAATTAAAACATTTATCAGAGTGTTTCCGGACAAAATCGCCGATGTTACACATTATATAACAACAATTAAGCTCTATGGACACGATATTGCGGATTTGATAAGCCTTAATTCTATTATGGACACTAATCCTGATTTTGCTCAAAATATTTTCAGCCAATCATGGAATATTACAATAGGCATCTTTCAGTTCTTTGTTGTGAGTGTTGCAATTGGTATGATAATTTTCTATCTGCTTGTTGATAAACAGTATTTAACGGATAAATTCAGACAGCTTTTTCCTGCTAATTTAAAAGAAAAAGCAACAATGATTCTTGCATCAATAAGCAGCAAAGTCGGCGGATATGTTCGTGCACAGGTTTTATCAATGCTTACAATCGGTGTTATGCAAATGTTTGTTCTTATGGTTCTGGGCGTTGATTATTCTCTGCTTCTGGGCTTAATTACTGGTATTATGGACATTGTTCCTGTTCTTGGGCCTACGATTGCCCTTGTTGTAATCCTTCTTGTGGCTTATCCTGTTGGAATAATCAAACTTATCTTAATTATTCTTACATTCTTTATTGTTCAACAGGCTTCAAACATAATCGTAAGACCGCTTTTATTCGGCAAGTTTATGAAACTTCACCCGCTAACGATATTTTTGGCTTTATTTGTTTGTGAGCAATTTTTAGGATTCTGGGGAGTAATTTTATCTCCTGCAATTGCCTCAACAGTGTGTGTGTTGATAGATGAGCTTTATATCAAACCTATTAACGAAAAAACAGAACAACTTAAGGCTGAGAATGAATAATTCAGATATATATTTGTATAACAGAAAAATTTCAAAAAATGCTGATTACACAGTGTGGTTGGCATTTCCTGGAATTGAGTCCTTTGCTTTGTCTTCGCTCGGCTTTCTGTGGATGTTTAAGTCTATTGACGAGCAGAGCAATATAAATGTTGAAATGGTTTGTGCTGACACGCAAAAAACTAAATTCAAAAAGGATGATGTTGATTTAGTCGGATTTTCATTCACTTTTGACACTGATTTTTTAACTATTTTTGCAATGCTTGAAAAATATTCAATTCCGCTAAAATCAGAGGAGCGTGATGAATCATTCCCGCTGATTTTTGCGGGAGGTCCGGTTGTCAGTGCAAATCCGGTGCCGTATAAAGATTTCTTTGATTTTATCGTGGTTGGCGATGGCGAAGATGTTAATTTGAATATAGTGAATCTCTGTAAAAACAACAGGACAAAATCTAAACGGGAGATTTTAGAGCTGCTTGCAGAGCTTGAAGGGGTTTATGTGCCTTCGCTTGGTGTGCGGAAAGTTAAAAAACTTACCAAAAAACTTGAAAACTGTATTTATACACCGATAATCAGTGAAAACGCGTTTTTTAAAGATACTTTTATTATTGAAATGTCCAGAGGCTGTGCTAACAGATGCGGATTTTGTCTTGCTTCATATTTAAATTTACCGCTCAGGTGTGCGGATTATAATGAAATTATAAATGTTATTGAGACAGGACTTAAATATACGAATAAAATCGCGCTTCTCGGCGCACAAATCAGCGCACATCCGCATTTTGATGAAATATTCGATTATATAGATAAAAAAATCGAAAACGGACAAAAAATTGAAATGAGCGTATCTTCGCTGCGTGTAGATGCAATTAAACCTCAAATAGTTAAAACTCTTGTAGATGCAGGGCAAAAAAATGTTACGCTCGCAATTGAAGCCGGAAGTGAACGACTTAGAAAAATTATAAACAAAAATTTATCTGAAGAACAGATTTTCAGTGCTATTGATGTGGCTGCGCAATGCGGATTGAAAGGCGTTAAATTCTACGGTATGCTCGGGCTTCCGCAGGAAAATGATGAAGATATAAAGGCGCTTATTTCACTTGCGTCACGAATAAAGCATCTTTATAAAGGATTTGATATTTCTTTCGGCTTTTCCAGTTTTGTGCCAAAGCCCAATACGCCTTTTCAATGGTTGGGCCGCGAAAACAGCAAAACTTTAGAGAAGAAGTCAGAATTTATCAAAAAAGAAATGCATAAACTCGGAATATCCGCAGCTGTTTCAAGTATTAAATGGGATTACTGGCAGGCAGTTCTATCCCGCGGAGACGAAACTTTTACCGAATTTCTGATTGATGTTTACAAACTCGGCGGAAAACTGGGGGCATTTAAAAAAGCAGCGCTTAAAAATAATATAAACTCAGACTTTTATGCATATGAAAACTTCGGATTTGATAAAGATTTACCGTGGGATTTTATTGAGATTAAACCAGGTAAAGCCTTTCTGGAAACAGAATGCAACCGTCTGCTGAGTTTATAGCAGACGCTCAAAGTTTTTATAAAGTCTGAAAATTTACAGCGGTGTGTAATCTGAATAAATCAAACTTTTCCAGCTTTCAAAATAGCTTATTTGGGTTGCACTGCCTGTTTTAATGTAAATTTTTGGCATTGATGACGCCGGAATATCTAAAGCCCCGCAAATTGCTGCTTTTATAACGTCAGGCGTTGTAACAATTATAATTCTGTTTGAAATATTGTTTTCAACAATTTTATCAATGATTGCGTTAGTTCTTTTGACAAAGTCATCAAGAGATTCAGCATCCCCCGGTGTTGCAACCGTTGGATCCTTGATAAGTTTTTCAAATTCTGCAGGGTATTTCTGCTCAATCTGCTCATAAGTAAGGCCGTTAAACGCGCCGCATTTGCGCGGAGTTAAATCATCAACTGTCTCAAAATTCTTTTTGTATAATTTTGCAATCACCTGTGCAGTTTGGATTGTGCGTGTAGCAGGTGAGGCGTAAATTCTGTCGTTTTTAATGCCTCTTAGTCTTAAAAACTCAGTTATTTTTTCAACTTCGTCCTGCCCCGCATCATTTAACGGCGGATAGTTTAAATTATCTGAAAATCTTGCTTCTTCTGAATATATAGTTGCACCATGGCATATGAAAGTTATTTTACATTTTCTGCTGAAATACATTTTGACCTCTTTAAAACTCTATAAAATAAAACGGGGATTTGCTCCAACCTTTTTAATTATAACATATATTAATGAATTTTTGTAGTATTATTAAAAGAAAAGGAGAAAATCATGCGAGGAAAGGCTTTTAAATTCGGAGATAACATATCAACAGACCATATTGCACCCGGAAGATTATTTCACCTGCGCTCTAATCTTGAGGAATTTTCGAAACATGTGCTTGAGGACGCTGATGAAACATTTGCTCAAAGAATGAAAAAAGGTGATTTTGTTGTTGCAGGTTCGAATTTCGGATTGGGCTCCTCAAGAGAACATGCACCGCAAATTATCAAAATTGCCGGCGTAGGCGCTGTAATTGCAAAGTCTTTTGCAAGGATTTTCTACAGAAATGCTATAAATATCGGGCTTCTGGCTATTGAATGCGACACTGATGCCATAGATGCCGGAGATGAGCTTGATGTTGATATTGAAAAGGGTATAATCAAAAACCTGACAAACGGTGCTGTAATCCAAATAGAACCAATACCGCCGGTAATGCAAAGAATGCTTTCCGACGGCGGATTGGTTGAACATATTAAAAAATACGGCGAATTTAAGTTAGCCGAATAATAATTACCACTTTCTGTAATCTCTGAGTGCTTTTTTGGCAACTTCAACATCTCTTTTGTCAATCACAACGTATTGAAGAGTTTTAGGATTGATTATGCAGAAAGTATTTGTACACTCTTCTCTGAAGGCTTTAACAGCATCAATTCTTGCTTTTTTCTCGAGCATTTTCTTCTGATAACCTTTAGAGTCGCCTTCTTTCGGGGTGTAATTTGCAGCTTCATTCAATTCAAGCATACCTTTTTCGTAAATCTGCATACCCTTTTCACTTAAATATTTATTCTTATAGTTTCCGTCATACAAAACTTTTTTAATGTATGAATCAATCTGCTGGTGGAATGCTTCACTGTTTTTCGGATCCTTTGAACCTTGTTTGTAAAGATACAAAAGAACTTTACTGTTGGGATTAAAGAACAAATAGTGATAAAAATCATTTTCTTTTGCGCCAAGCAAAACATTTGCAGGAATAGGTTTGGGTAAAAAGTCAGGCTTATATTGTTCAATATGCTCGTCGCCAACAGTAACTTTAGAACCCGCAATTGATGAGGGCAAAGATTCAGTTTCAATAAAGTCACTCTTCATGAAAAATACGGCATAAATTAAAAAGCCTGTTAAAAGAACAATTAAAAGAATATAAATTTTAAATCTTAATTTCATATCTCACTCCTGTTTATAAAAAAGATTATAACTTATTATAAAAATTTTTTCAAGAATTTTAACCTTATTTCGCTCATTACTTGACAAAAAAAACTGTTTGAAGTTATATATAGATATATTTTAGCCGGAATTTTCGTGCTGGATTTACCGGCGAACAGGCAAAAATAGGACGTAGGGGCAGCACACAAATGCCCGGCAGTCCAGTCATAACCGGAATGCGTAAGGGTTTCAGGATATGGTTTTGCCGAATTTATGTAATAAGTAATAAAGGAGAAAACAAATGCCTACAATTAATCAGCTTGTACGCAGCGAGCGTAAAAAGCTAGTTGACAAAACAAAATCTCCTGCGTTAATGAATTGTCCTCAAAGACGCGGAGTATGTACAAGGGTTTACACAACAACCCCTAAAAAACCGAACTCAGCTTTAAGAAAAGTTGCAAGGGTTCGTTTGACCAACGGATTTGAAGTTACTTCATATATTCCGGGTATCGGCCACAACCTTCAAGAACACAGTGTTGTTCTTATCAGAGGCGGAAGGGTTAAAGACCTTCCGGGTGTTCGTTATCACATTGTAAGAGGCACATTAGATACTGCAGGTGTTGCAAACAGAGCACAAAGCAGATCTAAATACGGTGCTAAGAAAAATGCTAAAGGAGGTAAGAAGTAATGTCAAGACGTTCTAAACCGGCAAAACGTGTTCCGTTAGCAGATCCAGTATATAACAGCGTTGATATATCAAAATTTATTAACAGAATTATGAGACGCGGTAAAAAGTCATTAGCTGAAAAGATTTTCTACATGACTATGGAAAGAATTAAAGAAAGAACTAATTCCGATCCGATGGAAGTTTTCCAAAAGGCTTTGACAAATGCAACTCCGCTTTTGGAAGTTAAAGCAAGACGTATCGGCGGTTCAACTTATCAAGTTCCGATTGAAGTTAAGGCAGACAGAGGTTTTGCATTGTCTTCATCTTGGTTGATTGAATCAGCTAAAAAACGCGGCGGCAAATCTTTCATTGACAAGTTGACTAATGAACTTATTGATGCTTCAAACGGTTCTGGTTCAGCTTGTAAAAAGCGTGAGGACACTCACAAAATGGCTGAAGCTAACAAAGCATTTGCTCATTACAGATATTAATATTTTTATAAAAAAAGCACTCCTGCAGACATTGCAGGGGTGCTTTTTTGTTACTGAGTTTTCTGATACTTAAACAATTCCTTTTGAGTCGTCTTCTGCAGTTGTTGCAGGCTTTATATTATAAATATTTTTTAGAGTGCTTAGAATATTAGGATTTATTACATAAGGCGGGCATTGTGTTAAAAATATGTTTTTAGCACCGAGGTTGCTGAGATTTATTATGTTTGAGATTGAATTGGAATCACATTTTGTAAAAAAGAAATAAATCTTCTCGGAATTCACCGGAAGGGATTTGAATATCTCAAGCAAGACTCTATATACGGCAGGTAAATTTCCTGAAAGATTTATATAAAGTTCGTTGTCTGCACCTGTGTGATGTGAAAAAGTTATGATAAAACTATTTTTGGGCAGGTTTTTGCTTAGTTTTTTGTAGTATTCTTCCTGAGAAGACGAATTGTCTGACATTCCGATAATAACAAGTCTTTCTATGCTGCCATCTTTTATATTATCACAGACTTTAGATATTTTATCAATGATTTCATCTTTATTATATCCGACTTCAACAGGTTCAAGCTGTCTGCCGCGGGAAAAACCTTTTGAATTAAGCGCTGCTTCAAAAATTTGTGAATAATTGCTGTCTTTGATTTGCAGAACACCGTGCGGAGTCAGCTTTTCTGATGAAAAAAGTTTTCCGCGGTAAAGATAGTCTATATTCGGATAATCGCTTTTGGTAAGCAGAATAGGGCCGGGGAATGTTGCAAAATCCAAAACACAGCTGTTTGAGCAGGAGCCGTAATTCCCTTTTAAATTTTTAAATTTTCTAAACTTTGTAAACGCATGAGCAATCAATAAATCAGAATGTGTATAAACTGAAAAATCCATATCCTCTGACTGCTCAAGAACTTCATAAAGAGTTTGAAGATTTGTTCCGGACACAAGAAGAGCTTTTCCAGGGGTTGTTGATAGAGAAACAGTTTTTTTTATTATTTCGCCGAATTTTTCTTCCTGTGACTTATCTAAAAGGTCAATTAGCGTAAGATCAATCTGCGCAAGTTTATCTATTGAATCTTTAATTTTTTCGGCAGATGTTCTTGAATAGTTGAGTAAATTTAATCCGTTTAAGACTTCTTTGTACGCATTGTCATCAAATTTGCCGTACTCGCCGAGTTTACTCAGATTTATCGCGATACTTTTTAAAACCAGTACAAGAATTTCATATAAATTAAGCTGGTGCGAAGATATTTTTTTATATCGTGACAGCAGCGTTTTCTCGCCTGTGTTTATAATCTCAGGTAAAGTCATCTGAGGGGTGAGTTTTAAAGATAACTTCAGGTCATCACATTTTAATTTATGTTCTGTGCAATAGTTTAAGTATTCCTGACGGGAATAGAGCATTTTTGAGTAAATTTTGCTTATGATATCAAGCATTTGCTCATCTGTATATTTGCCTGTTGCAATTAGTGACAACAGTCCCTCAAGAATAGTCTCTTTATTTTCAAAATACGATATGTTAAGTTCATTCTGCTTAAGTTCGTAAAAAGCAAGCTGTTTTAAATAAATCAGAATTACTTCCTGTAAAGCTCTGACTTCGGGAGGAATAGAGCAGTTACCTCTTGCGACGCATTCGTTATAATCATTACCTTCATCTCGATATCTGTTGAAAAACATAGTTACACCTGCTTATTCTCTTTCAAATACTCAATTATATCGTCGGATTCATACATTTTTAACTTTTTGTCCTTATCATAAAGGAACGGAACCTGAGATTTTTGTCCTATTTTTTGCAAAGCATCATAATTTTCGGGCTCTGAAACATCATGCTTTATGTACTCAATATTGTTTTCTTTAAGAAACTTCATGACTTTCTGACAATAGGGGCAAGTTTCAAGAATATACAACTCTAACATTTTTCCTCCCTGTTTTCCTATATATTATATAGCATTATTGCATTTATTTATTCCCCTGACTAACAGCAGCCTGAACAATTATAATTATTTTATAAGTTTGCATATTGTTTATTTTGTTATAAAATTTTCTTATGAATAAGAAGAATATACTTGTGATTTTCGGCACGCGTCCGGAGGTTATAAAACTTGCACCGGTTATTTTGGAGCTGAAAAAATACCCTGAAAATTTTAATGTAATTATATGTAACACAGAACAGCAAAAAGAACTTTCAAATCAAACGCTTGCTTATTTTAACCTGAAGGCTGATTTGAATCTTGATTGCATGAGACCGAATCAAACTTTGCCTGAAATTCAGACACGAATTTTAACGGCATTAAATGATGTATTTTTAAATAATTCAATTGACGCAACAATTGTGCAGGGTGATACAATGACTGTTTTGTGCGGTGCATTAACCAGTTTTTATAATAAGATTCCTGTATTTCACGTTGAGGCAGGACTTCGATCTTATGATATTTACGAGCCCTTTCCGGAAGAAGTCATGCGCCAGATGGCTTCACGTGTTACGGAAATAAACTTTGCGCCAACAGAAAAAAATCGTCAGGCTCTTTTAAAAGAGAATATAGCAGACAGCAAAATTCATGTTGTTGGAAATACCGTAATCGATGCTCTGTTCTGTCTTTCTGATGATACACTTGCAAAAAGTAAAGAATTTTTTGCCGCGCACAATATCGAAATTAATGATAAATTAGTGTTAATTACGGCGCACAGACGTGAAAATCACGGGGAAAGAATTGACAGAATACTTGATGCGATTGAATTTCTTATCAAAAAATATAATGACCATACTTTTGTGATACCGGTTCATCCGAATCCGAATGTTAAAGACAAGATTTATGCAAGGTTAGAAAATTATTCAAATGTAAAACTTCTGTCACCACTTGATTATCCAAACCTTGTTTATTTAATGAAGAATGCCAAACTTATTCTTACGGATTCAGGCGGTATACAGGAAGAGGCGCCCTCATTCGGATGCCCGACGCTTGTTATGAGATACGAAACCGAACGTCAGGAAGGAATTGATGCAGGTGTATCAGTTCTTGTTGGGGCTGATTTTGACAAAATTGTTAATAACAGCGAAAAAATATTGTCAAACAACTTTGAAGATACAAGGTTAAAAGCTGTTAATCCATATGGCGACGGCACTTCTTCAAAAAAAATTGTCGAAATTATTGACAGATATTTTGCTTAAATAATAACGCGTGAAAACATTTCCAAAATAAAAAGCCCTTTAATCAAGAGGGCTTTGTTTCGTAGATTTAATTACTTATCGAGTTGTTAGAGTTATCTGCATGACATTTTTTGTAAAGCTCTTATTGTTTCAGCTTTTCTTACAGCGGCACTCTTATTTCTTTCCGCGCGCTGGCGTCGAAGTTTGCTGTCAATCATTGCTGAAGTCATAATATCTGATTTTAAATCCTTATACATTTTTATTTCACGCTCTGTCAAATCGTTTCTAAGCGTTACTTTTTCATCTTTTTCCACTGATTTTTTGAAACTTCCTGACATAATGCAAATCATTAAAAACGCTGCTGCTATCCATGTGATTTGCTTCTTTGAAATCCCGTCACTCACAACAACAGGCGCAGAAGCGGGTGTATCAAATATTATGTCCGCTTTATCCGCATTTTTACCTTGAACATAGATTTTAACCTCGTTGCCGCCTGCATTTTCGACAATTACATTATTAACATCTCTGGTATTTATGTATTTGGTGTCCATATTAACTGATGTTGAAGTATTTTTTACGTCTATAAGAAGTGTGCCGTCGGCCTGAACAGTCTTTTTGACACCGGAAACCTTATCTGTACGCAGAATAACATTATAACCGTTATCCGTACCTTCAAGTATAACAGCATGCAGACTGTTATCTGCTGCAAGCGCGGCTGATGAGAGCATAATTAGCGCAAATATTAAATTTAAAAATATTTTTTTCATATTTCCTCTATATTTCCCCAATCTGTTTTCACACTATAAGCATATACATTTTAAAACGCAATGACATCAATCAGTGGAATAAATTTAATCAATCAATGGATTTATATTGGAGTATTATTTAATGTTAACAAATGTTACAAAAATAACCCATGCTGAAATTCTGCGATTTTATATTTTTTTATATAAGTACCACGAGGCTTAAAGGAGTTATAAAATGAGTAACAACATTTTTGCACGCACTTCACAACAACAAAGAACAAACACGATTACAAAAAGTAAAAAGTCAGAAACTGCTGAAACTGCAGGTTCATTGGCAATGAAGTCTGAAAAAAGTTATCTGGCAATGAATTCATATGATACTGTTTCAATTAACAGTCCTTATTCATTGAATATAGATTTTACCAATTACTCAAATCCGGAAACGGGTGCTGCTGCCAACTCAGGATTCTTAAGCAGTTTTGCAAACGCGGTAGCGGTTATCGGAACTGACTGTTCAGGATTTGCAGGATGTTCAGCCGGCGCTGCATCAGCAAGTTCTGGTTCCTGCGGCGGTGGCGGAGGCTTTACCTCATTTGTATAAGAGATAAGAAGAGAAAGAAAAAAGGTTTTAAGAAAATAAAGAAACAAAGAAAATAATTCAAGACGACGATTTCAAGTCGTCTTTTTTATTGTATTTTGAAAATATGGATAAAAAGTTTTACGTTTATATTCTAAAAACCGAAGATGACAAATTATACTGCGGCTACACTGATGATATAGAAAAACGTTTTGAAGCACATCTAAACGGAACAGGCGCCAAGTTTACACGGGCGCACAAGCCGCTTGAAATTGTCTATAATAAAGAATTTAATTCAAAATCCGAGGCTATGAAAGAAGAATATCGCATAAAACATTTAACCCGTTCTCAAAAACTTGAGCTGATTAACAACTAATTTGACGGCTGAGAAGTATTGCTGCCGGAAGGTTGAGTTCCTGAACTTTGTGAGGCCGCATCTTGTTCCTGCTGCAATTTTTCCAGCTTTTTACGCTCTTTTTCAAGTCGTTTTTGCTCTTTGGCATCCTGTTTGGCTTTTGCCTTTGCCTCTTTTTCCGCACGCTTTTGATGCGCCTGATCAATTAATTCCTGCGTTTTTTCCAGAGAATCATTTGTAGATGTTGAGCCTTCTACTTTGTCTCTGATTTTATAATCTTCCATCAGATATTTATGCTCTTTATCCATTTCTTTTATTGTATTTTTGTATTCAGTTTCAAGTTCTTTTACTTTCTTTTCATACTCTTCTTTTTTTGCCTTTTCATCCAGTTTATCTTCATGTTTTGCCTGTTTTTCCTCAATTTCAAGAATTGAAGGCGGCACAACACCTGATTTAATCATTTTGACACCATTCATGCTTATTAAAACATCTTTAGGCGTAAGAGAAATAAGCATTGAACGACTTCCTTTGGTATCAATGCTCCAGTTTCCTAAAAATACGGGAGCAGAGCCTGTGTAGGCGTATCCTGAAACAACAATTCTGTCAGGATTGTTCTGGTCAAATCCTAGCGGATAGATGTCCCATCTTATGTCATTTAAATTGAGATTTTTGTATTCCTGCCAGTAATAAACTATTGCATCTCTGATTTCAGTTAATTTGTAGGAAGTATTTTTATCAAAATCATAGACAATTGCGTTTGTCTGCCAGATTCCGTCCATTCTTCCGCCTATTTTTTCTTTTACAAGAAGTTTGCGTCCGTCAGTTGAAAAATCAATCGGTGTAAGTGTTCTAAATGCTCCGAAATCATTTATTGATTTTTCAGTTGAAAGAATCGGATCAGGCAGTCTGTGCATTGTATTTGCTTTTTTTATTTTTGAAAGCGCATTCCCTTTTTCCTCAAGCGGAATTACAAACAAATCGCAGGAAACCACATTGTTTTTAGGGTAGTAATAAACCGACGGATAAACAAGGATTCTGTAATCTGGAGAAACAATTCCCTGAACGTTTTGCTGGCGTCTGTACCAGAAATCTTTCCCTAGCGTGATTTCAGGACTGCCGGGGGGATTGTTGTACCGCACAATTTCATAATCAGGCTGAGGAACATATTTCATATCCGCAGACTTTTCCACTTTTGGAATCGGGATTTCTTCCTGTGTTTTATCTTTTGGAGCGGAAAGCATTTCATACTCTTCCATTGTCATAAAGCCGGACGGCGTAAGATTTTTCTTTTCACGCTCGTATTTTTCCTTAACTTCTTCTTTACGCACATTATGAAGATATTCCTCCTCCTGTTCGCGCGCTCCTTTGGTTAATGAAAACGCGTCAGCCTGTAGATTTATAAAAAGCAGAAGAACAACAAGAAACCAGATTCGAAACATTTACACAAGGCCCTCTTTCATGGCCATTGCAATAGCCTTTGCGCGTGAGCCGACGTAAAGTTTCTGTAAAATGCTGTGAACGTGAGTTTTTGTTGTAGAAATAGTTATTACAAGTCTCTCTGCAATCTGAGGATTTGTAAGACCGTCAACAATCAGTGCAAGAACTTCCATTTCACGCTCGGTTAATCCATAGAGATTTTTGCCGAGTTTGTAGTTTATTTCACCGCGTCTTTGCGGGGCTGCCGTACTGCGCCGGATATTTGTCAGAACGACTTTTGCGATTGCAGGATCAAGCCAGCCTGCGCCTTCACTTACCGCAAGGACCGCAGAAACCGTCTGCTCAGATGTTGCACCCTTTGTAATATATCCGTCTGCACCCGCTTGAAATGAATCAAAAATATCATCTTCATCCTCGCGTGATGTGTACATTAAAACTTTAATTTTCGGATTTGCAAGTTTGATTTTTTTTGTGGCTTCAATTCCGTCTATTGTTGGAAGTCCGATATCCATAATAACAACGTCCGGTTCAAGTGAAAGCGCTTTATCAACACCTTCCTGACCGTCTGCTGACATATCCGCAATTTCAATATTGGGATTTTTACCCAAAATTACGGATAATCCCATTCTTGCCATATCGTGATCTTCAACAATCAAAACCCTAACCATTAACAACCCGTCTTTCTTCATTTGACTTTACAACATTAGTTAAAATGAATGTAAATTCACTGCCTTTGTTTAACTTGCTTTCAACCCAGATTTTGCCGCCGTGAGCCTCAATTATTTGTCTGGAAAGATATAATCCCAAACCTGTTCCGGTTGAACGTTTGCGGCTTGTTCCCTGAGAAAATCTCATAAACAGATGAGGAATATCCGCCGGAGGAATTCCGTTGCCGTTATCTTCCACAGAAAATATAAGGTCTCCCGACTGCGCTTTTAAGATAATTTTTATGTGCCCGTCTTTATTCGTGTAATTTACTGCGTTTCCGCATAAATTTGTAACAACTCTTTTTATTTCTGCTTTATCGGCCAAAATTTCAAGTTTGTCGTCAAAATCGCACTCAAATTCAACATTTATACCCTTATTTTTGGCAAGCGGAAGGAGTTCTCCGATACATTGCTCAACAAGAGTTTTTGGTGCAAAAATTGTTTTACAGAGCTCTAATTTTCCGCTGTCAAATCTGAATACTTCAAGCAGGGCATTAACAAGCCCCAAAAGATCTTCATTGCTTTGAAGCATTGTCGATAAAAGAACTTTTTGCTTATCTTCCAACGCGCCGAGAGAGCCGTCAAGAAAGAATTTTAAAGTTTGAATTGCGGCAAGCAGCGGTGTTCTTAAATCATGCGTCAATGTCGCAATAAAATCATCACGAAGCCGCTCAGCTTCTTTTTGTTCGCTTATATCACGGATTACCCCGACATATTTTTCAGGGATACAGTCATCTTCACTGCTGACTGCCGCAAGATTAATCTCAACAGGAGTATGCGCGCCGCTAAGAGAATTTACAATATAACAATCTTTTAAAAGAATATCAGAATTGTCCGAATTAAGTCCGAAAAGACCGCCGTCCTCCGAAATCATATCAATTTTACAGCCTTTTACTATTTGCGTAAAAGTACGATTTAAAATTGCGTTTTCATCCACGCCTGTCATGTTTTCACACGCAGGATTAATTTGCTCAATTTTGCCTTCTCTGTCAAGAATTATAATTCCGTCCGCGCAATGACTAATAATCCCGCTGAGTTTTTGATTTGCCTGAGACAAATCATGAGTGCGCTCGGCAACAAGTCTTTCCAAATCCGTTGAATAAATTTCGAGTTGTTTTTTAGCTTCTTCAAGTTCAGCAATTTTTTCCCGCAAATCGCTGAGAATATGACTTCTTTCAACCCCGTTTCTTATATTCATCAACAAATC
>CALVAS010000027.1 GCA_944325585.1 Candidatus Gastranaerophilales bacterium | reverse complement strand
TTGATCTTCCCGGTGTGGATGAATCTATCTGGGCGGAAATTTCAATCTGGAACAGATGTTTTGCCAAAAGAATCAAAACAGCTTCAGTTAACATGTCGCCTGATCGTGATGATTACAAATACAGATTTATTCTCCAAAAAGGAACAAAAGTTTCGCCGCTTGTAATTATATTTCCTTCAATCGGCGAGGGTATTATGTCAAGTCATTCTGTTCTTCTGGCTAAAATATTTTATGATGAAGGTTATTCAGCAATAATTTTGGGCAGCGCATTTCAGTGGGAATTCGCAAAAAGTATGCCGGAAGGTTATTTCCCTGGAATCCCATATCGCGATGCGGATTATCTGAAAAGCCTTACTTATAAAATTCTTACTCATCTTCAGGACAAATACAAATACAGGTTTGACAAAAGAGTAGTAATCGGAACATCATTCGGTGCTTTAACAGCACTTTTTCTTGCCGAAAAAGAGTACAAAAATAACACACTCGGTATTACAAAATATATTTCAATCTGTCCGCCGGTTGAACTTATTTATGCAATGGAGCAGGTTGACAGAACTGCTGACGACTGGAATAAAAATCCCGCAAATCTAAAGGAACGTGTTGCAATTACCGCATCAAAAATTATACAGATTTCACAGATGGAGGAGTCGGAAAGAAAAAATATTGATGCACTTCCGTTCAGCGAATATGAAGCGAAATTAATTACCGGATTCATAATGCATCAAAAGTTGTCGGATCTGGTTTATACCATTGAAAACGAATCTGTCAAAGATAAAAAAGAATTGTACAGACAGATTAATAATATGAGTTATCAAAATTATGCAGAAAAATATCTTCTTGATGAAGAAAATGCAACAATTGACGATTTAAAATATCAGGCAAGTCTCCATTCTATTTCTGATTATTTGAAAAACAGCGGAAATTATATTATTTTTCATTCTGTGAACGATTATCTTACAACGCCGGAACAGTTAAAAAAGTTAAAATTATATACGGGCAGCAAGTCTGTTTATTTTGACAACGGGGCTCATTTAGGTTTTTTATACAGAAAAGAGTTCCTAGACGAACTTAAAAAAGAAATTTCTTTAAGCGATAAAGAAAATGAAAAATCCGGGTCAATTTCTTCTGAAAATCTTCGTATGTTTATTGATTAATCATTTCTTTTCGACATAAGAGCCCTTGCGCCGGTAAATATTCCTGCACCGGAACCGATTATTCCGTTCAATATCAGAGAATTTTTAAACGGGGATTTGGTGAAATTGCCCCAGCGTCTTGAAATGAAATCAAGTCCGAACCCGAAACCGAACCATCCGGCAGCCGTTGTTAAACCTTCATTCAGCGGTGTCTGGGATTTTTTATGATTAATGTTTTGATTGTTATATCTTTTTTGTGCCGTAAAATTTACAGGATAAACTTTCATTTCTTAACACTCTTTTAAAAATAAAAAATTCTTCAGGGTAAACTGATTACTCAACAGTCAGAATATTAACACGGAAATTTTTTTTGTAAAGCGTCTTGATGCTAAGGTCGTAAAAATTCAACAAATTAATGCTATAATTAAGGAATGAAAGAGAAATTTTTAAAAGAAATTTTGAGTTTAAAAAATGATACTCAGGCTAAATTGAATATGCGCTTTTACAAAACAGGCAAGGGTGAATATTCTGAAAATGATGTATTCCTCGGACTTGTTTCTGCTCAAAACCGCGCGCTTGCCAAAAAATATTACAAATCAATGCAGTTGGCCGAACTTGAAGAACTTTTGCAGAATAAATTCCATGAAATAAGAATGACTGCTCTTTTTATGCTTGTTTTAAAATACAAACAAGGCGATTCCGCACTTAAAAAACAAATTTTTGAACTTTATATAAATAATGCACAGCAAATAAATAACTGGGATCTTGTCGATAATTCCGCCCCGTATATTGCGGGTGATTTTGCCTGTAATTCAAGTACAACAGATGTTTTGTGGCAGCTTGCAAAAAGCGGAAATCTGTGGGCAGAAAGAATAAGCATTGTCGCGTCGCTTTATATGATTAAAAAACGGGATTTTGATTACCCTCTGAAAGTTTGTGAATATTTTCTTGCGCATAATCACGATTTGATTCACAAAGCCGTGGGCTGGATGCTCAGGGAAGTCGGCAAGGCGGATGAAAAAATTCTTGAAAATTTTCTCGACCGATATACTTTAAAAATGCCGCGGACAACTTTAAGATATGCAATTGAAAGATTTCCTGAAGAAAAACGAAAACATTATCTTCTTCTTAAATAATTCTTTTTTTTAGATTTTTTTGAAAATTAACGAAGTGTTCACTCCGCCGAATGCAAAGTTGTTTGACATGACAATTTTGTTATTCATTTCAACGCCTTCTTTGGTAATATAACCTAACTGCGCGCAGTTTTCATCAATTTCGTTAAGATTTAAAGTCGGATGATACCAGTTGCTGTTCATCATTTTTATTGTCATAATCGCTTCAATCGCGCCGCATGCGCCGAGCGTATGGCCTGTGTAACTTTTTAGAGAACTTATCGGAACATTGCGTTTGAAAACATTGTATGTTGCAAGAGATTCTGCAATATCGCCCTGAGTTGTTGCTGTGCCGTGCGCGTTTATATAACCGATTTCATCAGGTGAAATTCCGGCATACTTTAACGCCTCAAACATTGCGTTTCCCATTGTTTCTGCGTTTGGATTTGTAATATGGGTGCCGTCAGTTGTGTTTCCGTAGCCGATAATTTCAGCATAAATTTTTGCCCCGCGTTTTTTGGCGTGTTCATATTCCTCAAGTATCAAAGTTCCGGCACCTGCGCCGATTACAAGCCCGTCGCGGTTTCTGTCAAACGGTGAAGGCGTAAGTTCAGGTGTTTTGTTTTTCAAACTTGTTGCATAAAGTGTGTCAAATATTGCAATGTAGGCAGGCTGCATTTCCTCGGCTCCTCCTGCAATCATAACCGTCTGATAGCCGTCTTTTATGGCTTCATAAGCCGCGCCGATACCCATTGAACCTGATGTACAGGCGGTTGATGTCGGAATGATTCTTCCCTTTGTTTTAAAATAAAGAGAAATATTAACAGCGGCAGTCTGAGACATCATTTTGACATACGAACCTGAATTCAGACTTTTAACTTCTTTATCCACCTGCATTGAATAAAAATCAATAAGCGTACAGAGAGAACCTGAAGAAGAGCCGTAGGAAACACCTGTTTGACCGTTTGAAATAATTTCATCATTTAAAAGCCCTGCATCCTCCAGTGCTTTTTCTGCTGTTGCAACGCTCATAATCGCAACATCTCCCATTGTTCGGGTAACTTTTCTGGTAAAATGCGCAGGTGTTACAAACCCTTTTACAGGTGCGGAAAGTTTTGTATTCAGCTTTTGATACTGTTCAAGCTCAGGTGTATAGCAAATGCAGTTTTTGTAAGTTTGGAGCCTTTCGAAAGCCCCTTCAACTTCACATCCCAAACAGCTTGCAAGCGACATTCCGGTAACAACAACTCTTCTCATAAATACAGTCCTCCGTTTACGGAAATTACCTGCCCCGTAATATATCCTGCATCTTC
Organism: Candidatus Gastranaerophilales bacterium; assembly: GCA_944325585.1. GTDB lineage: Bacteria > Cyanobacteriota > Vampirovibrionia > Gastranaerophilales > Gastranaerophilaceae > Scatenecus. Next base: position 18,066 of record CALVAS010000027.1, on the reverse strand, counting down.
ACTCATCAAATAATTCGCAAGACTTGCAACTTCTTTTGCAGAACCCGTTCTTTTCATAGGAATTATCTTTTTAAGTTCATCAACAGGCAAATCTTTCGTCATATCAGTGTCGATTACTCCGGGTGCTATACAGTTTACCGTAATTCCTCGTTTGGCAAGTTCCAGCGCGAGTGATTTTGTGGCACCGATTATTCCGGCTTTTGAGGCGCTGTAATTTACCTGTCCGCGGTTTCCGGCAAGCCCCGAAACAGACGACATTGTAATAATCCTTCCCTTTTTGCGAGCCAGAATCATAGGCATTACAACAGGTTTTAAGACATTGTAAAAGCCGCCCAAATTCGTGTTTAAAACTTCATCCCACTCATCATCCGACATTGCGGGAAAAACATTATCTTTAGAAATGCCTGCATTCAATATTACTCCGTAATAGGCTCCGTTTTGTTCAATATCTTGTGTCAAAATTTCAGCACATTCTTTCCTGTTTGTTATGTCAAATTTTAAAACTCTGGCTTTTTGACCGAGTTGTTCAATTTCATTTTTGACTTCTTCGGCTTTTTGGGTGCTGCTGTTGCAATGAAGAATTATATCGTATCTGTTTTTGGCAAGATACAACGCAATTTCTCTTCCTATTCCACGGCTTGAGCCGGTAATCAAAATGTTTTCAGACATTAAGCATCCCTATTAAATTTATGTCATTTGCAGGCATATAAGCATTTATTGTTGCTTGTGCACAGACCTCATTACTATTATAAATTAAACAATCAAATGAAACAAGTTCATCATTTGTAAAAACTTCTTTTGCCGTTATTTCGTAGGTTTTGCCGTTCTCAAACAAATCAATATCTGTTTTGTAAAGTCTTGTTCCGAGCAAAAATCCTATTCGCGGGCGCTTCATGTTGTTTTTGAAATACGAATAACACCCTATTGTCTGCGCCATAAATTCAATTCCCGTTATTGCAGGAATCCCGTTAATTGATTGGTCAAAAAACATTTTATCCGGATGAATTTTTACAATAGTTTTTACTGTACGTTCTTCAAGGTCGTATTCAAGAATATCGTCAATTAAAATTATCGGATGTTTGTGAGGCAAAACTTTTTCAAGATCGTATTCAGGCATTAATCTCTCCCTAAAATGATTGCTGCATTGGTTCCGCCAAAACCGAATGCGGTGCATAAAACATTATTAATTTTTTTGTCGGCGGGTTGTGTAACAAGATTTATTTTCGGCAGTGAAAAATCGTATTCGCCGTCATAAACATGCGGCAGAATTTTGTTATTGCGTATTGCGTGGCAGCAAAGTGCTGTTTCAAGCGCTGCAGCAGCACCGAGACAATGGCCTGTCAGCGGTTTTGTAGAACTTGCTTCAACACATGAGCCGAAAATATTGTAAACTGCATTTGCTTCCATCAAATCGTTTGATTTGGTCCCTGTTCCGTGAAGGTTTATGTAATCAATCGCGTCAGGCGCAAGGTTTGCTTCCTTTAAGGCTGTCTTAATTGCCCGCGCTGCTTCAAAGCCTTTCGGGTCTGGGGTTGCTGCATGGTACGCATCAGAAGTCTCTCCGATGCCTTTTATTGCGATTTCACCTTCATCTTTTTCCACAATAAATATCGCTGCGGCTTCACCGATATTAATTCCGTTTCTGTTTTTGGAAAAAGGATTTGATTTTTGATGCGACAGCACTTCAAGAGAATGGAATCCGAAAATCGGAAGTTGTGCAAGACTGTCTGTTCCTGCAACTATTACGGCATCACATATTCCGTTATTTATAAGTTTCCTCGCGGTTGAAAAGGCTTTTATGCCGGATGAACAGGCCGTTGATACGCTTTCGTAAAAACCATTTAAACCAAGGTGTTGTCTTAGAAATTCCGCTGGATTTCCGATTTCAAAATGTTTTTTGTTTCTTGATTTTTCGTACTCCTTAATACCTGAATTAGTTGTGGCTGCAACTACTCCGATTTTGTGCGGCGGGTATTTATTTAAAACCTCGGCGATTTTTGAGTTAATTCTATCTGCCAGATGGAGTAAAAGCCTGTTGCAGCGAAGATTATAATTCCCAGCGCTTATTTGGGGCAATGCACAGTTGATTTTTCCGAAATAAAAAGTTTCGCCTTTAATTATGCTGTCATCAGGCGTTAAAAAAGAGTTTTTTGAATTTATTGCATTCTTAAAAATCCCGTCAATATCATTGCCGAGATTGCAAATTGCGTCATAACCCGTAATCCAAACTCTCTTTTGCATTTTCTCTCCGAATATATTAGTATGTTAACATGAATCAGAAATTTTTCATATATAAAAAATCAATTTCAACTGAGGAAAAGCCTGATTTGTCATTTATTCCCATGATGACGAGGAGAAAATTAAGCCGGCTTGCAAAAATTGCTTTTGCAACGATTTACGCTTGCTGTTATGAAAACATGCCGTCAGTAAATTTAGTTTTCGCCTCTCAGTTCGGAGAATTTGAAATCCTTGAAAATTTGATAGCGCAATATTCCGCGGAAAACGAAGTATCGCCGATTGCATTCAGTTCATCCGTTCACAATGCGGCAATCGGAAACTTTTCGCTTTTAAATAATATAAAAAACAAATATAACGCGGTTTCAGCCGGCAAAAACAGTCTTTCAAACGGATTCTTAGAGGCAGTGTTAGAAAAAGAAGAGACGCTGTTTTGTTATGCTGACACAATTCCGTATTCAAAAAGTATTTCATGCCTTGTCGGAAGAGAGAATAAAGAAAATGCGGATGAAATTGAGATTTATCCTGCGCAAAATACGGTTTGTGATGATGAATTTGAGCGTTTTGCGAATTTCTTAAATAAAGAGACTGATGAATTTTTATCGCCTTTATACACGCTAAGGAGAGTAAAATGATACGTTTTTGGCGTTCCTGTCAGATTGTTTTTTGTTTTATTTTGTTCGGACTTGGAGTCGTTGTTATAAGTTTTATAATTTTTCCGTATATCAGTCTTACAAAACCGAAGGAAAAACAGAAAAAATATTATGCAGAAGTAATTCATACTGCGTGGCATTGGTTTCAGAGAGATTTGCAAAGAATCGGGCTGATAAAAATAAATATTGCGAATTCCGAAAGGCTTAACAATCTTTCAGGAAAGATTATCATCGCAAACCATCCGACATTTGTTGATATTGTTATTCTTATCGGCTTAATCCCTAATTCGACATGTTTTGCCAAAAAAGAAACGTTAAAGAATCCGTTTTTCCGAAATATAGTAAAATCAATTTATATAATCAATGATATTGACGTGGAAAAATTAAAAACAGATACAGATAAGTTTTTAAAAGAAGGGTTTAATATAATAATTTTCCCGTCCGGCACGCGTACAAAACCGGATGAAGATTTTAAAGTTCATAAAGGCCCTGCATTAATTTCACTCAATTCAAACGCTGAAATTGTTCCGATAAAAATTACAACTGATTATGTGTTTTTGCAAAAAGGCCAGCCGATTTACGATATCGGAGATAAAACAGTAAATTACAATCTTGATGTAAAACCGTCAATCAACCCTTCTGATTATGCAGATTTGGGAGATATAAAAGCCAGAAATCACATTTCACAATTAATAAAAAATGAGATTATTTGACTTTAAAATCGGGTTAGATTATCATGCAAGAAAAAGGCAGGAAGATGATTGTTGAAGAGATAAAAGAACTTATTATCAATACACTGGATTTGGAAGATATTACACCTGAAGATATTGATGAGAATGCTCCGTTGTTCGTTGACGGATTGGGGCTGGATTCAATTGACGCTCTTGAATTGGGAATGGCTTTAAAGAAAAAATACAATTTAAAGATGGGTTCAAATAACGAAGAGAATAAGGAATACTTCTATTCAGTGAAAACTCTTGCTGAATTTGTCGAAGCGCAAACCAAACAGGGTTAGGATATGAGTGAAAAATTGACAAAAGATGATATATTAAAAAAATTGACTTCAATACTTGTTGAAGACTTTGAAATTGATGAAAATCTGATAACACCGGACGCAAATTTGTTTGAAGATTTGGATTTGGACAGTATAGATGCCGTTGATCTGGCTGTTCGGGTTCAACAATTTACCATGAAGAAAATCCCGCCGGAAAATTTTAAACAGATAAAGACTATCGGGGATGTTGTAAACACGATTGAAGAATTGTTATGAGAATGATATTTCCGATAATTTTTACATTTGTCGTAATCTGTGTTTTCCATTTTACACACCTGAATGCGCTGAAATTTTATCCGGCGTTTATAAATTTGTTGATTCTGGCGATATTTTTTTCATCAACTTTTACAGATGAAACTATTATTCAGAAGTTTGCCCGAATGATGGAAGGGAAAGAACTGCCTGAGATTGTAAAAGATTACACCAGAAAACTCACCTATGTCTGGTGTGTATTTCTCCTGTTCAATTTTCTTGTTTCTTCTGCTACAATATTTATGAGTCCGAAGGTATGGACTATTTATAACGGTTTTTTGTCGTATTTTTTGACAGGGCTTTTGTTCGCTGTAGAATATGTTATCAGAATCCGGTTTAAGAGAAAGCATAATGTTTAAATTTTGGAATGAAAGAGCATTAATACGTCATAACAATCATAATTACAGCGGAAATGACATTAAAAAAATAATTTTGCCGCGCGCTGCCTGGCTGCAAAATCAAAAATGCAAAAAGTTGATTTTAACGGCGGATGACAATTTTGAGTTTTTAATTAATTTTCTGGCGGGGATTTTTGCGGGAAAAGAATTGTTTTTGTTTGCCGATAAAACAAAAATTTCTGATTTTGAAGGGGATTTTATCCAAAATGTCGAACTTTATGACTGTAAAAATTACGACTTAACAATACCTGATGAAGAGGATGTTTTTGTCAATTTTTACACCTCCGGTTCAACCGGCAAACCAAAACAAATCAGAAAAACTCTTAAAAATCTTATAAATGAAGCGGATGGATTGAAAAAAGAATTTACAATTCCTTCTGATTACACATTTGTTACAACAGCAAAAATGTCTCATATGTTCGGATTTGCATTTGCTCTGATGTTCCCGCTTGCAAACGGAAACCTGATAGATACAGATATTATAAAATTTCCCGAACAAATTAAGTGTGAAAATTTTGTATTTATTTCAACGCCGTCATTTCTTGACAGAATGGCAAAATATGATAACAACCGGAATAAACCGAAATATATTTTTACGGCAGGCGATAAATTGAATAATTCAACATTTTGCTACTTTGAAAAAGATTCTGATGTTATTGATATTTACGGCAGTACGGAAAGCGGAATTATTGCATACAGAACCTCTTCTGACGAACAATATCTTACTCCGTTTAAAGATGTAGCGGTTTCAACCGACAAAAACAATCAAATACTTGTAAAATCGGATTATTTTCAGGAAAATGAACTGGTTTTGAATGATGTAATTGAAAAATCAGGCAATAAATTCAAAATATTGAATCGTTCGGATAGAATTTTAAAAATTCAGGAGAAAAGAATTTCCGCAGTGGAGTTGGAAGAAATTTTAAATAAATCAGAATTTGTTGAGAGTTCTTACTGTTTGAAAACTGGAGAAAAAGCAGGTGCCGCAATCGTTTTAACGGAAAAAGGCATAAAAGAACTTATGAATTGCGGCAGCGTGGAATTGATAAAAAAAATCAAAAAACATGTTAAAGATTATTCAGAAATTGTTCCTCAAAAATGGCGTTTTTTGTATGAAATGCCGAAAAATTCCTCAGGGAAAACAGATAAAATAAAAATTGAGAGAATCTTTTCTCTCAATCTGTCGCTTCCATTTGTTACATCTAAAAAAGTAACCGAAAACAGCGCGGAAATAAAACTGATATTTTTTAAAAACGCAAACTTTTTTAAAGGCCACTTCCCTGACGTTGCGATTTTGCCCGGCGTTGTTCAACTGTTTTTTGCTCATTTTTTTGCTGAAGATTCGTTTAATTTAAATTTATCCGCGAAAAAAATAAAGAAAATAAAGTTTTCCAGAGTTATCAGACCTGATAAAGAAGTTATTTTGAAACTTCATAACAATGATTCGTCTCTTGATTTTGTTTTTACTGACGGAGAAAACGCGTTTTCATCAGGAACTTTTACTAAATAGTTTTTTAAGGTATAATTTTGCCAGAGGGTTTTATGAATATAATTGATGCAGATACAATAATTGAAATTCCGTTTTTTGATTTGGATCCGATGAATGTTGTCTGGCATGGAAACTATATAAAATATGTCGAGGTTGCAAGGTGCAATCTGCTTGATAAAATCGGTTACAATTATGATGATATGCGAAATGACGGTGTTATGTATCCGATTGCCAAAATGGAGATGAAATTTATAAAATCCGCAACTTTCGGGCAGAAAATTGTTGTAAAGGCAATACTTGATTCAATAGAGCCTTCATTGGATATCAGATATGAGATTAAGGATTCCGTAACGGGAGAAATGCTTTTTAAAGCAAAAACAATGCAAATCGGTGTTGATTTTCATTCAAAAACCAGTATTTATGAAGCTCCTGAAAGATTCAGAAAAGGAATAGAATGCTTAAATATTTAGCAATATTGTTATTCTCAATAATTTTTCAAACAAATGCGTATGCGGCGGATATTTTTGAGTACCCGGCCAGTGCAAAAGAGGTTGCGGAAAAACTTCCGCAGTTGAATAGTGTTACATGCACTTTCAATCAGGAAAAAACATTTAAAAACAAAACACTCAAGTCCGGCGGAAATTTCAAGTTTGAAAAAGATAAGGGCGTAACTTTTGAAACATTATATCCTGTCAAATCAACTTCCTCATACAGTACAAATCAGAATAAACAAATTAACGAAGTTGTTACGGGAATTGCAAATAAAGATTATTCATTTATTAATAAAAATTTTAACCTGTTTTATGTTGAACAGAGCGGAGAATGGACAGTCGCATTGAAACCGAAAGATAAATCGCCGGCGGCTTCTCAGCTTGAGAGCATAATAATAAACGGGCAGACAAATATCAAAAAAATCAGTATAAAAACACTTAACGGAAGCAGTACATCTATAAACTTTTCATGCGGATTATGAAAAAGATAAATATTTTAAGAATTTTATTTATTATAATTTTGAGCACAATTACATTTTTTGCGCTTACCAATCCTAAAAAGGTTGAGACGAATTTATTAAAGGCATTTTTTTCAAACGGAGCGCAGGATGAAATTCTTGTTGAGTTGAGCGGAAAATATTCCTCAAATATCAACGTGCTTTTTGAGAGTGAAAATTTAGAACTTCTTGAAAAAGCAGAAGAACATTTTGAAGAGCAAATTGATAAAAAAGGCTTTATCGTTGAAAAAAACGATACCGTTAAAACACTCGAGTTTTATAAAAAGTACAAAAACAATCTTTTGTCATATACGGATTACAAACTTTTAAAGAACGGTGATTTTGACAAAATTTATGAGAACGCTGTTAATAATCTTTACAATCCTTTCGGATTTTATCTTTTGCCCGTTGAAGAGGATCCGTTTATGCTGTTTACGGATTTTGTGAGCGCGCTTGGAGGGACTGGAATTTCAAGCACAATAAACGGAAAATATTACGAAATTATAAATATGAAAGTTGACGACAATCTTGCGTTGTCGCCGTCTTTGATGAATAAAGAAGTTGCAAAACTTGTTGAGCTTCAAAAGATGTATAACACGAAAGACCTCAATGTTTATCTGACGGGGGCTCCGGTTCATGCCTATTATGCAAGCGAAAGTTCAATGAATGAAATTAACTGGATTTGTATAATTTCGACAATTTTTGTGGGCGGTTTGATATTATGGTATTTTCGTTCATTAAAAATTTTGATACCTGTTTTGCTTAGTCTTGCATCGGGAATGGGTATGGGGTTTTGCGTAACCTCGCTTTTGTTTTCATCAATTCATATTCTGACGTTTGTTTTTTCAACGACTTTAATCGGAATTTGTGTTGATTATTCGTTCCATTACCTGATGGAGTGCAATCTTAAAAAGATAATAAAAAGTCTGACCGTAAGCATGATTTCAACGGTATTTGCTCTCTTGATTCTTTCGTTTTCGGGTATTGAACTTTTAAAACAGATTGCTGTTTTCACCTCAGCCGGTCTTGTTACTGTTTATCTGTTTGTAATTCTTTTTTATCAGCTTCTGCCGCCGCAGACGTCAAAACATATTTTTAACCTGAAGTTTGACAAAAGAATCTTAATCGTAATCTTTTTGATAATTGCAGCAGGTGCGTTCAAAATAAAATTCAATGATGATATCAGAACAATGTATAAACCTTCAAAGGCAATGTTAAATGCCGAAAAACTTTATCAAACGGTTACAAACAAAAATTCTAACACATCATTTATAATTGTTGAAGGCGAAAGTCTTGAAAAAATTCTCCAAAAAGAAGAACAAATCGGCCAAAAATTGTCAAATAACAATGTGAATTATTATTCATTAAGCAGATTTGTTCCTTCAATTAAACGTCAGAAAGAAAGTCAGGATCTTGTAAAACTTTTATACAATAAAAAACTTTCGGATTTCGGTGATTTTCTGACAAAAAATGATATTGAAAAACTCAAAGAAATCCCACCGGCTGTTATTGGCGAAAATTCGTTTCAAAATCTGCCTCAATTAAAAGAATTTGTTGTTGACAAAAACCATTCTCTGATGGTTGTTTATGATATGCAAAATCCTGAAATTATAAGTGATATTCGTGATGTAAGATACATAAATCTTCCTCTTGAAATCTCCAACGGGATAAAAAATGTAAGAATTGCTGTTTTAAAAATTCTTTTACCGATTTATTTTATTCTTTATCTGATTTTAGGATTCATTTTTACTTTCCGAAACGCGCATAAAATAATTCTTCCGTCTGTTCTTGCTAGTTTGTTTGCAATTTCTGCGGTAAGCCTTTTTGAACCGTTAAATTTGTTTCATATTCTTGCCGTATTTTTGATAACCGGATTCGGGCTTGATTATTCTGTTTTCAGATTCAACGGTTCAAAAAACTCCAATGATGCGGTGTTTATTTCCTGTATAACAACGGTGTTTTCGTTTTCACTGCTTGCATTGACAAGTTTCCGGCTTATAAGTTCGCTCGGATTTGTGCTTGCCGTCGGGCTTTTGAGTTCATATATTTTAAGCATTGCTTTGATATCAAAGGATTCTTCGCTGACAACAGAAAGCAAATAATCAGGCAGAATTTTTAACGTCAAAAAGGATTTTGGTTTGGTCTGAAGTTTTATTTTGGCTTCATATTCTGTCCAGAATCTGTAAAAGGTTGTTTTATCAAATTTTTCGGGTTTTATGTTGTAATAATTAAAAATTTTTTCAAAATCTCTCTCGCTCATAAATTCCACATCAGCCCCCGTTTTATTTTGGCCAAACGCTGTAAGCACAAGGTTTTTGCTGTGGGAAATGCTGAAATGAAGTTCGGGATTATTTATAAAATACGGTTTTTTATTTTTTATTGCGATTTCAGAGTTTGATTTGGCGTAAAATTTTTCACAAACGGTTTTAGCAAGAAATCTGCCAAATGCGTATTCTTTTTGCCTTTTGGGCAGTTTATAACTTTCCCCGAAATTTTTTATAATATATTCGGTTTCGGTGTCTGAAAAATTTTTGTAATCTATGAAAAATATATCCATGTTAAAATAATATCATGGGAATGGAAAAAACTGCAAAAATAAAATACAGACGAAGCCACAGCAAAAAGTGTTCAAAAATCGAAGCGCTTTCAAATGCACAAAAAATTGCATTTGCACCTTTTACATTTCAAGCTGTTGCCTCAATGCTTGATATGGGAATTTTAAGATTCCTTGATGAAAAAAATGCGGATTTGAATGAAATAATAAACGGCTGCAATATTTCCAAATATACGGCCTTAACTCTTTTGCAGGTTGCGTTTTATGCGGGAATCGTCGAAAAAGAAAATGACAAATTTTCTCTTTCATATCTTGGCGAATGTTTTTTACATGACGAAATGACCGTAAACAATTTTAACTTTATGCGGGACGTTTGTTATCTCGGCGCTTCTGAATTGACTGAATCGTTTGTAAAAAGCACTCCGGCAGGGCTTCAAAAATATTTTGTGAATGCTCCGACGATTTATCCGCATGTTCCGAATTTACCCGAAAAAGCCAGAAAATCATGGTATGATTTTGATTATTTTTATTCAGACAACAGTTTTGAATATGTTTTGAAAATTATATTTAAGGATGATATAAAAGAAATCTTTGACATTGGCGGAAACGCCGGAAAGTTTGAAAAAGTTTGTCTGAAAGAGCATCCTGATTGCCTTGTGAATATTATTGACCTTCCGGTTAATAAAAAAATAGCAGAAAATAATGTGAATTCCACAAATCTAACATTCCACGGCGTTGATGTGCTGTCAGATGATAAATTCCCTCAGATTTCCGGTGCGGTTCTGATGAGCCAGTTTTTGGATTGTTTTTCAGAGGTACAGGTGCAAAAAATTCTTAAAAAAGTTAAAAATGCTTCAAAGTCCGGTACAAAAGTTTATATTCTTGAGCCTGTAATTGATAATCAGGAATTTGAAGGGGCAGCGTTTGCAATTTCTCATATATCTTTGTATTTTACCTGCATGGCAAACGGAAACAGCAAAATGTACACACTAAACGAACTTACGTCATTAGTTAGAAATTCAGGTCTTGAAATCGAGCGGATTCATACAAATGTCGGTGTGCATTGTTACACGCTTGTGGAGTGCTGTGTAAAATGAAACAATGGTATGAAATTAAAGAGCAGGCAGCCGGTGAAAAACGTTTGTGGCTGATGTGGTATATTTACAAATTTGCCGGCAAAAAAGCAATCAATTTCATTGCATTTTTTGTGACGTTTTTTACATTTATTTTTGCAAAAGATATACGAAACTACTCAAAAAAATATTTGAAAATAATTGAACCTTTGACAGGTATAAAACCTTCAATATTCAATCAGTTCAGACATTTTTTATCTTATTCGCATGTATTGACGGATAAAGTGGAAATATTTTCAAATAATTTTGATAAAGAAAAAGTTCTGTTTGCCTCCGCCAGCGAGTGCGAACTTTTGTATTCGGATCTGGATAAACAAAAAGGGGTATTTTTTATATGTTCGCATGTCGGAAACACTGATGTTATGAGAACGTTTTTTATAAATAATACAAGGCATCCGGGATTGCGTGTAAATGTATTTTTCAGCCGTACACAGAGCCGGATTTTCAATGGTTTCATTAACAAAATTGCAAAAGAAATTCCGCTTAATCCTTATCTGGTTGAGGAGATAGGTGTAAATACCGCAATTCAGCTTAAAGACAGCCTTGATAACGGTGGAATTGCTTTTATCGCAGGCGATAGAGTAGCGGAAAATTCTAATGCTGCGGTGTTTGAGGCGGAACTTTTCGGGCATAAAGTTAACTTTCCTGTCGGAAGTTTTAAAATTGCACAATTGATGGAAGTTCCGATATATTTTATAATTGCACTAAAAACCAAAAACGATACATATACGATTCATCTTGAAAAACATAAGTTCACCACGCTTTCCAACCTTGAACAGGCTTATGTAAAATTTCTTGAAAAGACAGTTCTTTTAAGCCCCTTACAGTTTTATCATTTTTATGATTTGTTCAAAAATTAATTAAAAAACTATACAGTTGGTGACTTTTTTCGACTGCACTGATTGATTACAATCAAATCTCAAAGTTAATTGTAAGCAATCAAGAGATTTTTATGTTAAAAAAGCTGTTTGTTTTATTATTTATATTGATTTTTGCGTTTAATATAAAAGTTCATGCAAAAAATAATTTTTCAGCGGATATTCCGGAGGCGAAAAGTCGTAATCATCTTGCAAACGGCTGTTTTAAAGGAAGTAAATATCCTTTAAATTCATTTAATCTTGACTTTAAAACAAATACAAAATTCAAAGAGCGGATTGATAAAAAATATCCTTATTTGAAAAAAGCTCTAACTTTAAATAAAATTCAGGCCTGCGGAAATAAAAAATATATTTTTATATACGACAAATCCCTAAATAAAAAAGAATTCGATTCGGTAAAATTTTATATCCCGAAAGATACAAAATTTTTGAAAATAACTCAGATTACCGATCCGTTTGAGGCGGGCAGTTTGACTTATGAATTGTTTTTGTATAAAAGAGAAGATTGTATAAACAAAATTAACGCCTCATCCACACCAAAAAGAGCGTCAATGAAGAGCCTTTTGAGCGAATCTTATGAGGATAACGGGATTATTATGAAGTCTGTTGAAATTGATGCGAAAAATTACGACAGCGGATTATATGTAATATCAAACTACGGAACGCCAAAAAATTATGCAATTATTTTTGAGTTTGAGAATGCTGTAACCTGATTGCAGGACAAAATCTATTTCAATTTTACTTCCACAAGTCCGCCCAGCATTTCTCTGTAACGCTCAAGAAGTTTAAGACAATTTTCGATTTCTTCCTGCGAAAATGTGTTTTCTATTGCATCTTTGATTTTATTGAATTCTTTAAAACTTTTTTCTAAAATCTGCCGGCCTTTGGGTAAAATAGTATTTTTAGTCGTAATTGAATGCTTTTGGCTTTCCCGTTTGATAAATCCCTTTTTCTCCATTTCGTTTAAAATTTTTCCGACATGAGCTTTGCCTTTAAACAAATATCTTCCGAGCGCAGCCTGTGAAATATCAGGATAAAAATTCATGATATATAAAATGGAGGCTTCATCCAGAGAAACTTCAGGATCAATATATTTCCCCTGAAAACTTCTGCGGAAAGACCTGTTAAAATTCGCAGTATAATCAATTTGAAATGCCAAATTTTTTCGTAATTCTTGTTCAAGAATTGCGATTCTCTCATCACTCTCTTTTTTCATCAAGAAAATTATACTCTGTTTGGTTGATAATTACAAGCATTTATTGACAATGATTTTTAAATAGTTTAAGATTTTTGTAGAAAATTCTACCGTTTAAAGTTGGAGATATTTATGAAGATAAAGATAACACGCAAAAGAGCTGCTGCTGCAATTCTGTTAATAATTATACTGCCGATTATGTATAACAAAATCGCAGGCCAGATTGCGGCATATATTCAGAGAAAAGCAATGATGATGCCTAAAGAGGTTATTGTTGACAATCCTCATATTGAAAGCGTAAATGTTTCGGCTGAGGCAACCGGACGTGTTGAGGCAAAATATTCAATTGATGTAGTCGCACGTGTCCCGGGATTTTTGATGAAAAAATACTTTAAAGAAGGTGATTTCGTCAAAAAAGGCCAGCTTCTTTTCCAGATAGATCCAAGAGAATATGAACTTGAAGTTAAGAATTCCGCCGCAAACGTAAATCAATACAGCGCGTTACTAAAAAATGCCCAGCAGGAATTAAACAGAGCAAATGCTCTTATTAAAGAAGATTTGATAAGCCGTTCTGATGTAGATTCAAGTTTGGCAACACGAAATCAGAACAGAGCGTTGCTGGATGCTGCAAAACAACAGCTTGAACTTGCAAAAGTTAATCTGGGATATACTTCAATAAAATCTCCTATTGACGGAAGAATAGGTAAAGTTAATATTACAGAAGGCAACTATGTAACAGCAACTTCCGGTGCTCTTGTCAATGTCGCAAGTACAAATCCTGTTTATGTTACATTCAGTTTGAAAAGCGATGATTTCGGGAAACTTTTAAGAGCAAGCAACCAGTTTAAAGATGTTGATGTTAAAGTGCAATTCAGCGATGGCAACTGGTACGATAAAATAGGTAAAATAAATTTTGTCGACAACCGCATTGACGAAAATTCCGGTTCAATTACGCTTCGAGCAACTTTTGAAAATCCCAGAAGCTGGCTTGTTCCGGGTGATTATATGAAAGTTAAATTAACTGCTCCGAAAATTGTTAATTATATGACTGTTCCGCAAGCCTGTACAAAAGGTGATGCTATGAGCGGATATTATGTTTGGGCAGTCGAAAATAATAAATCGGTAAGAAAAAACATTGAAGTCTCTGATGAAATAAACAACAACTGGGTTGTTAAAGACGGTTTAGCAGAATCAGATGTTATTGTTGTATCAGGTATTCAAAATATTGCGGCCGAAGGTCAGCAGCTCAAACCGGTTAAACAGTCAGAAGAAGAAAACAATCAGCAGGTAAAAGTCGATGAAAAAGATAATATTTGATAAAGAAAAACTGTACTTTTTTATAACAAAACCGAGATTTGCATTAGTAATATCAATTTGTATAGTTTTGCTCGGACTGATTTCTCTTTTGGGGCTTAAGCAAGAGAGTTATCCTGATGTAACTCCGCCTCAGGTTCGTGTTTCAGCCAATTATCAGGGTGCGAGTGCCGAAGTTATTGAGTCAACTGTCGCAACCGTTCTGGAAAATAAATTGAACGGTGTTGAAAACATGACATATATGACATCAACTTCTTATGACGGCAGTTATTCATTGACTATATATTTTAAAGTAGGTACGGATAAAAACATTAACCTGATGAATGTGCAAAACCTTATTCAGCGTGTTCAGTCCCAATTGCCGGAAGATGTTCAAAGAACCGGTGTTACTGCAATAAGCCGCTCCTCAGGTGCAGGTGCCGTAATTTTGACTCTTTACCCTGAGTCAGGCAACTGGTCGCAATTGGATTTGACAAACTACGGTTCTATATATATTAAAGACGAATTAAAACGTGTTGAAGGCGTTGCAGATGTTATGGTTTTCGGCGGCGGCAACTATTCAATGCGTATATGGCTTGATCCTCAAAAAATGGCAGGTCTTAATATTTCGACCACAGAAGTTAAAAATGCAATTACAAGTCAGAATACTCAGGTTGCAACAGGTGCATTGGGTGCGCTGCCTACTGATAAAAAAACAGCATTGCAAATAACTTTGAAAACCCCCGGACGTCTTGATGACGTAAAAGAATTTGAAAATATTATTATTCGTTCAAACACTGACGGTTCAAACGTAAAACTTAAAGATATAGCCAGAGTAGAGCTGGGCGCCGAATCTTATTCAAACTTAGGTTTGGTTAACGGTAAACCTTCTGCGGTTGTTGTAATTTCGCAGCTTCCGGACGCAAATATTATCAACCTTTCAAAAGCCGTTAAAGCTAAAGTTAACGAACTTAACGCACGTTTGGATAACGGAATTAAAATTTTATATGTAAAAGATGATGCCGACTTTATTCATGAATCAATGAAGGAAGTTGAGTTTACAATTCTTTTAACCGCATTAATCGTTGTTATTATCATCTTTTTATTCCTTGGCGACGGTATGGCAACTCTTGTTCCCTGTGTAACAATTCCTGTTTCTCTTGTCGGAACATTTTTTGCTCTTAAGGTTATGGATATGTCCATAAATCTTTTGTCACTGTTTGCACTGGTACTTGCCGTAGGTGTTGTTGTAGACGATGCTATTGTTGTAATCGAAAACGTAAAACGTCACATCGACGAAGGAAAATCTGCAATAATGGCTACTCAGATTACAATGGAAGAAGTCGGATTTGCGCTTGTTGCAATGGCGCTTGTATTGATGGCTGTATTTGTACCGATTGTGTTTATGGGCGGTATGACAGGCGTTATGTACAAGCAATTTGCGGTATGTATTGCAGTTTCAATTGCAATTTCCGCAATATGTGCTCTGACACTTTCTCCGGCAATGTGTTCTCACTTCCTCGGACAGGAAAAGAAACCGCACAAATTGTCTGACCATCCGTTGTTTATTACTTTAGAACATATTAAAGAAAAAATCGGCAGAAGAACATCGGTTCTTGTTTATAAATTCAATGATTTCTTCACAAAAGTGGAAGATTTCTATATGGAGTATGTAACCAAGTTTGTTTATAACAAAAAACTTGTCATAATATTTTATTCAATATTGCTAGTTTTAACACTGGTTTGTTTCAAAACTATTTCAACAGGTTTCATTCCTGACGAAGATCAGGGGGTATTGCTTGCGACTATAACGCTTCCTGACGGTGCCTCTTTGCAAAGAACCGAAGAAGTTTCAAGAAAATTCATTGATCAAATCCGCGATATAGATGGAGTAAATCCTGAAAAACTGACTGTATTCGGAGGCGATGGTGCTGTTAACCAATCAACGGC
The DNA here is from genome assembly GCA_944325585.1 of Candidatus Gastranaerophilales bacterium. Lineage (GTDB taxonomy): Bacteria > Cyanobacteriota > Vampirovibrionia > Gastranaerophilales > Gastranaerophilaceae > Scatenecus. Next base: position 1,994 of record CALVAS010000027.1, on the reverse strand, counting down.
GATTATTCAGTTGAAAGATTACGCAGAAAGAAAAATCGGGCCTGTTGACTGGGTTAAAAGAAAAATTAAGGGTGAGGCCACTGACCTGTCACATGAAGCAATTCTTGCAAAAGTAAGAGCTGTTGCGGCAAATACAAAAGAAGCGTCAATCATTGCGTTTTCACCACCGGCAATTATGGGTATGAGTATGATGGGTGGTTTTGAATTCCAAATGCTTTCTCAAGGCGAATATACGCCTCAGGAAATGGAATCATGGGCTAACAAGCTGATTGCCGCAGCCAACCAGAACCCTTCACTCTCAAATGTCAATACTTCATTCCAGGCAAACGTGCCTCAATATATTGTTGACATTGATTATGAAAAGGCTCTTGCGCAAAACGTTGATTTGCAGGAACTTTACTCAACATTATCTTCAATGATAGGTACATATTATATAAACGACTTTAACAAATATGACCGTGTATTTAAGGTACAAATGCAGGCTGAAAGCAGATTTAGAGATAAAGCAACTGACCTTTCCGGCATTTACGTCAAGAATAATAACGGGGTAATGGTTCCGATATTATCAATCGTAAAATTACGTCAAACCGTAGGTACGGCATCAATTTCAAGATACAACCAGTACCAGTCCGTTCAAATTCAAGGTCAGCAGGCAGCCGGAAAGAGTTCCGGAGACGCTATGAATGCTATGGAAGAAGTCGCCAATGAGGTGCTTCCGTCAGATATGACCTACGACTGGTCCGGAACTTCTGCTCAAGAGCGTGAAGCGTCAGGGCAAACCGTTATGATTATCAGTATGGCATTGATATTTGTCTATTTGTTCCTTGTTGCTCTGTATGAAAGTTATACAATTCCGGTTGCGGTATTGTTAATTTCACCGATTGCGGCATTGGGTGCATTGATATTCCAGATGATGATTAACCAGTCATTTGATATTTATTCACAGGTCGGTATGATTACGCTTATCGGTCTTGCCGCAAAACAATCTATTTTGATTGTTGAATTTGCCAAAGAAGAGCATGAAAAACACGGTCTGCCTGTAAAAGAAGCTGCAATTAAAGCGGCAAAACTAAGATTCAGAGCTATTATGATGACAGAGCTTGCATTTATTATAGGTGTATTACCGATGATATTTGCACAGGGCGCAGGAGCCAACTCAAGAATTTCTGTCGGATCAACCGTATTTGGCGGTATGATAGCGGCAGCAACGCTGGGTGCGGTTTTGACTCCGGCATTCTATGTAATAGTTCAGGAATTTGTAGACTTGTTCCCCAAAAAAGAAATTACGGAAAAAGATTTGGAGATTTCGGTAAAATGAAAAAGATTGTAAATCTGTTTTTAATATGTTCAATAGTTGCGCTTTCAACATCACCTTTGATGGCAAAGGAAACTGCTGCGGCAACGCAGACAGAAAATATTGCCAAAAAGCCGGATGAAATTCATATTGTTGAGCCTGAAAAAGAGAAAAAAGTCAACAAAAAACGCGAGCGTAAAAAGAATATTGATAATGCAAAAACAAAGCGGGAATCTTCAGAAGAAGCCGAAGGCATGTATGAAACAAAGTTCCCCGTAATCAACAGTAAAATTGAGTATGCTGATATGAACGGGGAAGTAACGCTTAGTGACTGTATAAAACTTGCAATAACACATCACCCGACAATTATGTCAGCAATCAGCAACGCTGAAATTTATAAATCACGTGTCGGTCAGGCATGGTCAAATTACTTTCCGACATTGACAGCAGGTGTAAATTATTCAAGAAACGATATGTTTATGACAATGTCAAATGCATATATGCGTTCAATGTCGCAAAAGTATAATATGTTTTATATGCCGCAGCTGTCAGCGGATATGCTTTTATTTGATTTCGGTAAAACAAAGGCAATGGCAGATTCGGCAAAAAGAACTTTTGAGGCCTCAAGATACGATGCAGAAACAAGTATTGAGCTTGTTATTTATAATGTAAAAGTTGCTTATTACAATCTTGTGTTCGC
>CALVAS010000026.1 GCA_944325585.1 Candidatus Gastranaerophilales bacterium | reverse complement strand
ACGAATCCGGATATTTTTGGGTTATTTAATTTTAATTGGGATTGCGGCAAGTATGATTTATCCGTTTCTGGCAATGGTAAATCTTTCGTTTGCTGACGAAAACGCAATTTTTTCACAATCAAATAAATTGTTTTACGGCGGTTTAACGTTTGAAAACTATAAAAATGTATTTGCCGAAATTCCGCTTGCAAGATATTTTTTAAACAGCCTGATTGTTGCATCAATTACGACATTCGGACAGGTGATTTTTGCGGCAATGGCCGGATATGCTTTTGCAAGGCTGAATTTTCGTTTCAAAAACCTTTTATTTTTAATAATTCTTATTACAATGCTAATTCCTCCGCAGGTCAACATAATTCCGCTGTTTTTTCTTATGCGGGAGCTTCATATGATTAATTCATATTCTGCACTCATATTACCCGGACTTTTTGGAGGATTGGGAATATTTATGATGCGCCAGTATTTTCTCGGACTTCCCAAAGATTTGGAAGAATCCGCAAAAATCGACGGCTGCAATATCTTTCAAACATTTTTTAAAATTGCTTTGCCGCTTGCAATGCCGACAGTTGCAACACTTGCGCTTTTCACCTTTGTAACGACCTGGAACAGCTTTATGTGGCCGCTTATCGTAACAAATACCGAAAATATGCGGACTTTGCCGGTGGGGCTTGCTATATTTAAAGGAAGTTTCCGTGAAATCACACTCTGGGGCCAGCTTTTAGCGTGTTCCGTTATTTGTACGATTCCGGTTATCGGAGTATTTCTTACCGGTAAAAAGTACTTTATCAACGATATTTTGCAGGGCGGCGTGAAAGAATAATTTGAAAAATATTAGCATTTCTTATGTTTATGCTACAGTTAAACTACATACAAGAAGGGGGCAAATTAATGAAAGTTCAACAAAATCAAAATCAACAGTCATTCGGAATGGCATTATATATGCCGTCACAAGCAAAAATTGCAAAGAAATTAGGCACTTATGCAGCAGGAGAAGCAGAGAAAACAAGAGACATTTTAAAAGAACTTTCAAAAGATGTTGACATATATGTAAAACCGGAAAAAAGCTACAGCAGAGACGTAAGACTTAATAAACTTAGGTTTACTGTTACAAATATAGGGAAAAATCCAATATCAAGATTTTTTAACAGAAACAACGGTAAAAACACAAGTACGTATGTAAGTGTCTGCGAAGAGCCTTTTTCTAAAAAAATTGTTACGACATTACAAAATTTAAAAGAGGCATTTCTCAAATATTCAAAATAAATTTCATGTTTCTCAAAGTTGCGCCTCTGATTTGTTTTTGTTAAACTGCCTTTAATGGATATTAAAACTAAATTACAGATTATTTCAGGGGATATTCTGGGCGGTATAAATTCCGCAATCGTAGCTTTGCCGCAGGCTCTTGCCTTCGGTGTTGCAACAGGTTTCGGAGCTGGCGCAGGCATATGGGGCGCAATAATTCTTTGCTTTATTGCAGGTATTCTCGGAACCAAAATCCCTATGATTTCAGGCCCGACAGGCCCTATGACTATTGTAATTGCATCTGTCGCAGCCGCTCTCGGGCACGATATGTCTGCAGTTATTACAATTATGCTGCTGGCCGCATTGATTCAGCTTCTGTTTTCAGCGACAAACATTTCATCTATAGTAAAATATATTCCTTACCCTGTTATTTCAGGATTTATGAACGGTGTCGGGGTAATCATAATTTTAATCCAGTTGAATCCTTTGATTGGACACGAAACTATTTCAAATACATTTGAAAGTATTAAACATTTCTTTATTAATCTTCAAAATATTAATATGCCGGCTATGTGGCTCGGATTACTGACGCTTGCAATAGTCTTCGGGATTCCGAAAAAACTCAACAAATATATTCCCTCTCAAATTGCAGCATTGATTATTTGTACAATTGTTTCAATCAAGATGGGACTTGATGTTCCGAAAATTTCCGAAATTTCCGTATCTTTTCCAAAAATTTTCCTGCCGGAATTTAATTTTTCAAATGTTATAACCTATCTTCCATATGCGGCGACGCTTGCGGTAGTATTATCGGCCGAAAGTATGCTTACAGGACTTGTCGCTGACAGCTTGACAAAAACAAGACACAATCCGAAAAAACTTTTGTTTTCTCAAGGTTTCGGAAATATAATTTGCGCACTGACAGGCTCGCTCTGCGGAACCGCGGCAACAATGCGAACGGTAGCAGCTCTTAATGCCGGCGCAACCACAAAACTTGCCGCTGTCGTTAATCCTGTTATATTATGTCTTTTATTATTTAAATTCTCAGGATTTGTCGCTGAAATTCCGCTTGCTGTTCTTGCGGGAATCCTTATCAAAATCGGTTATGACATTATTGATATAAAACTCATCAAAGTCATTAAGTTTGCCCCGAAAGATGATTTATATGTACTTCTTTTGGTATTTTTGCTGACAGTTTTTTACAATCTTATTTTTGCGGTCGGCGCCGGAATAACGCTCGCAGCACTTTTATATGCAAAAAGGGTTGCTGATAAGGCTCATATTATTCAAAAAACGGTTTATGACGACGATATTATGCGTCTTGAAAAAATTCTTGAAGCCGATTATCAGCATAAAATTCGTGTTGTGCATATTTCAGGACAATTCTTTTTCGGCTCCGCAACACAGATGATTTCAAAGTTTGAAGATGTATTAGGCACCAAATACCTCATTATTAACTATGAATCGGATGATTTGCTTGATATTTCCGCTATTTTTGCGCTTGAAGATATTATTATAAGACTTAAATCTCAACATATCAAAATTCTTATGGTTATAAAGAACGAAGACGTTCTAAATCAGCTCAAATCCCATTCAATTGTTGAACAAATCGGAGAACATATGGTGTTTTACAGTGAAATTGATGCAATTGAACAGGCCAAAAGTTCTCTCAAAATGAAAGCGGTCAAAAAGAAAAGAAATCAGTCATAACAATTTTGCATAACAAAACATTCAATCTAAGTATTTGCTATTTTTTAAAATTATCGGATAATTGATTTGAAAGGAAAAGTTATGACAAAAAAAGTTTTAATTATCGCGACAAGCCCGCGCAAAAACGGCAACTCAAACAGATTAGCGGAAGAATTTGCAAACGGCGCAAAGGAAGCAGGAAATTCAGCAGAAATCGTTTACTTATACGATAAACAGATAAATTTCTGCAAAGGATGTCTTGCATGCCAGAAGACGCATCATTGCGTAATTAAAGATGACGCTAATCAAATTGTTGAAAAAATGAAAAATTCGGATGTAATAGTCTGGGCTACACCGATTTATTATTATGAAATGTCCGGACAGATGAAAACAATGATTGACCGTTCTAACCCGCTGTTTTCTGACGATTATTCATTTAGAGACATTTATCTTCTTGCGACTGCGGCAGATTCCGGAGATTATTCAATGGACGGCGCAATCAAGGGGCTTCAAGGCTGGATTGACTGCTTTGAAAAAACAGCTTTGAAAGGCGTTGTTAAAGGACTCGGACTTGAAGGCGTCGGCGCAATTGAAGGGAAAAACGCATTAAAAGAAGCCTTTGAGCTTGGCAAATCCATTAACTGATTTTGCTTAATTTTGTTTATACTAAAAAGGTCTGACCGTAAATTACGATCAGACCTTTTGTATTAAACATTGCAATATAAAAGTTTATTTGCAAACTTTTACACCGGGTTTCGGACCTGCAGCAACGATTTCAGCAGGCATATTCGGATATTTAGCTGCAAAGTTTTCTGCAAACATTTGAGCAAGTTTGTTAGCTTGTTCATCATATGCAGCTTTGTCAGCCCACATTCCGCGAGCATCAAGCTGTTCATCAGGAACGCCCGGACAGCTTGTCGGATAATCAACGTTGAAGATATCATGGTGTTTAAATTCAACATTATCAAATGATCCGTTCAAAGCAGCCGTAACCATTGCACGGGTGTAAGAAAGTTTCATACGTTTTGCGCCTGAAGAAGCACTTCCGCCGGCCCATCCTGTGTTAACAAGGTAAACTTTTGTACCGTATTTTTCTAACTTTTCACCGAGCATTTGAGCATAAACTGATGCATCCATCGGCATAAACGGTTCACCGAACAATGTAGAGAATGTCGGCTGCGGTTCTGTAACTCCGCGTTCAGTTCCTGCAAGTTTAGAAGTGAATCCTGTTACAAAGTGGTACATTGCAGCGTTTTTGTCCAGTCTTGAAATCGGAGGAAGTACACCGAATGCATCTGCAGTTAAGAAGATTACAACTTTCGGAATTCCGCCTTTTGACGGGATTTGTGCGTTATCAATGTAATTAATCGGATATCCTACACGGGTATTTTCTGTCAAACTACCGTCATCGAAGTCAAATTCGCGTGTTTCAGGATCCATAATTACGTTTTCAACTAAAGAACCGAATTTGATTGCGTTGTAAATTTCCGGTTCATGCTCTGCAGACAGGTGAATACATTTTGCATAACATCCGCCTTCAAAGTTGAAAATACCGTCCGGAGACCAACCATGCTCGTCGTCACCGATTAATTTACGGTTAGGATCTGCTGAAAGTGTTGTTTTTCCTGTTCCTGAAAGTCCGAAGAATACAGCAGTTTCATTTGTTTCAGGATCCATGTTTGCTGAACAGTGCATCGGAAGAACATTTTTCTTCGTCATAATGTAGTTCATAGTTGCGAAAACTGATTTTTTGATTTCGCCTGCATATTGAGAACCGCAGATAATAATTTCATGCGCTTCATAATCAATTGCAATACATGCTTCAGAATTTACACCGTCAATTTCAGGGTCACATTTGAATCCCGGGGCACAAAGAATTGTGTAATCAGGTTCGCCGTAGCTTGCCAATTCTTCCTGTGTCGGGCGAATCAGTAATTGATGAATAAATAAATTTTGGCTTGCCAGTTCATTAATTACACGGAATTTTTGTGTGTAAGTTTTGTCGGCGCCCGCAAATCCATCAAAAATAAACACTTCTCTGTTTTGCAAATAAGATGCAATTTTACCCTTAATAGAATTGAATCTTTCACGGCTTATCGGGCGGTTTACTTTACCCCATGCGATTTCGTTGTGGATTGTATCCGTATCGACGATAAATTTGTCCTTAGGTGAACGTCCGGTGTATTTTCCTGTTGTTACAACAAGAGCTCCTGTTGAGCTTAAAGAACCTTCACCTCTTCTGAGTGCTGCCTCAGTTAATTGAGCAGGGCTCAAATTACGATAAACAGCTTTTGGTCCGATAATACCGAATTTTTCGATACCATATGTTTCCATCTTTAATATCCTCCTTTACAATTTTTATATTATCACAAACAAAACAGTATTTAAAAACATTTTGAATTTAAAGCGGTTTATGCAATTAAAAATAGAGGTTACAGGTAAATGTTATAATATATTTAGATTCCTGCAATATACATTTTTCAGGAATTTCATAAGAATGCAACAAACAAAGAGTGTCTATATTAAAAAACTTTGGGCGCAGTGGGATTCGAACCCACGACCAATTGATTAAGAGTCAACTGCGCTACCACTGCGCCACGCGCCCAAAAGTTATTTAGTTATCAAATGAACTGCGCTACCCCTCTCACAAAACAACACTCAGTTGTTTTGTTCGGCAGAGTGCCACGCGCCCAAAGTTGTTTAGTTGCCAATTGAACTGCGCTACCCCTCTCGCAAAACAACACTCAGTTGTTTTGTTCGGCAGAGTACCACGCGTCTGACATTATTTAATTATCAATAGAACTGTAATACATCAATATGAAAGAGGTTCAACAATAAATTTTCTTAAGCCATAGCAGGAAAGTTTTTACCTGACACTCACTTCACTATAAAATCTATTGTCTATGCGTTGAAGTTTTCTTTAGTCGAAGGTGCTTCCTGCTCTTTCAATGATTTCAAGCTCTTTTGCAAACTGATTGTATCAAAACCGGTATCAGATGTCAACCTGCAGCGATTATTGTTAGGAAATACAATATAAAACACTCCCATTTAAATATGAATACATGTATTTAATTTTTATGTTTACAAGTATTCATATACATGTTATAATAAATACAGGACGGTGAAACGATATGAATAAACAGCTTTCAAAATTTCTTAAAAACAATCTGCAGTCTAATACGGAACAATTCAGCTTACGGATTCCTAAAGACCTGAAGAGGCTTCTTGGCAAAAAAGCAAAGACAGAGCGCCTGCAGCTGCCGGATTATGCAAGAGCAGTTCTTGCAAACGCTGTATTACCTGAAATTCTAGACTCGGAACTTCGGGAAACAGCATGCGAGTGGATAACAAAACAGGGCAAAGAATCCATTGAAATACACTTCGGCGAAAAAATCAAAAAATTAAAAATAATAGCAGAATTAGCCGTTGATGCGATAAATGAAACTGAAAGACTCAGAGAAAAATTCATTGATGCGGAAGTTGAATATCTTGACAGGATAAATGGTAAATTACGCGGCTTATAAGCGGAAAGGAGGGCAATATGTAATATCTTGACAAAGTTTTAATATCGGATAAAATTGTTTTATGAATAAGGTGCTTTTATTAATAATATGTTTGTTTTTACTTTCAACTCGGCGCTTGCCATTGACTTTAGCAAGTTTGATGTCAATGATTTGGACGCTGCCAGAAAGGCTACTAAATACTATCAGAAAGTTTACGAAAACAAACGTGGCACGAAGGAAGCTGATGAAGACTATCTAAAGTTTAGAGATTTTTTTTGGCAATTTCATAATGTGCAAAGTAAAAAAATATATCTTCCTTATGAGTTAATTGACAATTCCGTTCAAAAACAGATTGATGCTTATTCAGAAAAATACTATAAGTACGGACTTGTGGCTCAGTTTGACGAAGGTGAATATATGATTGTTCCAAGCCGAAGATATATTTATGAGAACTTTGCACCATATGTTTCAGCGCCTTATGCTAAATTGTTGGAATTCCATTCATCTGATGTCAGAACTACATATGATGCCAGATATATTATTCCTAAGTCCGAATTGGAAAATTATATCAAATTCTATCAACAATTTATTAAAAAATATCCTCAATTCAGTAAAGAAAATAACATGCAGGAAGTTATAGAGGATATTAAGAGAGACATTGAACACTATCCGAATATTATTTATTAATAAAACTTTGTGACTTATTGCAATAGAGTTTTTTTATGCGAAAATAGTTTTAATATTATTTCCATAGGGGTGATATCATAATGAACAATCAATCAGTAACAAAAGCAATGATTATGTCGGCAGGCGTCGGCTCAAGACTTGAACCGCTTACTTTATCTATACCAAAACCGCTTATTCCGGTTGCAAACAGACCTGTCATGGACATTCTTTTTGATAAATTGAAAGCAGTGAATATTACCGATGTAATCTGCAACACTTATTACCTTGCGGATTCAATCATAAAACGCTATGAAAATAATAGCATCGGCATTAATTTTAATTATATTAAAGAAGAAAACCTTTCCGGAACAGCCGGCGGATTAAAAAAGTGTCAAAAGTTTTTTAAAGAAGGTGACACCTTTGTTGTTTTGTCAGCAGACGGTTTGACAAATGTGGACTTAAAAAAAGGCATAGATGCACACATTAAAAGCGGAGCAATCGCAACAATCGGCATAAAAAAAATTCCGCATGAGTACGTTTCTCATTTTGGTGTTGTTGTTACTGATAAAGACGGATTTATTCAAGAATTTCAGGAAAAACCGTCAATTGAAGAAGCCAAAAGTAATTATATTAATACAGGCATATACATCTTCAATTACAAAATATTTGATTTTATACCGGAAAACACCTTTTATGATTTTGCCAAAAATGTTTTCCCGCAGCTTTTAACGACTTGCGGAATAAACACTTTTGAGATTTCGGAATATTGGACTGATATCGGAACAATCGGACAATATAAACAATCAAGTAAAGATTTATTCAACGGCTTATGCAGTTTTGAACACTCTGAAATCATTAAAACACCGAGCGGTAAATTCATTAAAGGCTCAACAGATATTCCGCAGGACACGAAATTCGTTGGAATTTCAACCATAGGCAACAATTGTAAAATAGGAAAAAATGTCACAATAATCGACAGTATTATCTGGGATAACGTGTCAATAGCAGATAATGTAACAATTAAGGACAGCGTAATTGCCTCCGGATGCAAAATTGAGGCAGATACAGACAATCTTATACTTGGAGCAAACCATTTTTTTTGCGGGAATAAAGTAGAAATAAATGCTTGATTTTTTTTGATTTTTTTGATATCGTTAAAAGGTCAATTTGAAAATCATATCGGATTGCAGCAAATTTTCTGAATTAAAGATTGAAATAAATCAGAAACAAATCTTCAACACTCTGCCGAACAATTGCTAACAAGTTTAGAGAGAGAGGAAGAGTTAAAAATTAAATAAACGGGACTGTGGCGCAGCGGTAGCGCAGGGGACTCATAATCCCTTGGTCGTGGGTTCGAATCCCTCCGGTCCCATATAAAAAAGGATTTCAAATATAATTTGAAGTCCTTTTTTATATGTATGTATTCTTAAAATAACCCAATTGTCCCAACCAGCATTAGACCGCCCCGTATGCTATTAATTAAATCCAGCCAACTATGCCTATTAAGCATTAATAAGAATTCAACATAAGTATTTGCTATTTTTAGAAAATGCGTAAATAATGATATATAAGAAAGGGTTTTGTATGGATTTGAAAAATGATAAAGACATACTGCAAAATCTGAAAGACGCAGACTGCTCTAATGAGTTGATAAAAGAGTTTTTTAAGATTAAGGAATCAGGTTTGAACAGACAACTCATTCGGCTTCTTTATAAACATAAAGCTCAACTCCTTGACTGTTTACACGCTTCTCAGAAGAAAATTGATTGTCTTGATTATCTGATTTTTCAAATTAACCAAGCCGTAAGCCCTGAAAGAGGAGAACTATGATAAAGATTATTTCAAACCAAACATTTGATGAAGAACGTTCTTTGTACAATATAAAAGATACGGAAGTCTTGAACTGCAAATTTGAAGGGCCGGCGGATGGGGAATCTGTCTTAAAAGAGTGCAGAAATTTTTCTGTAAACAAATGTTCTTTTTCGCTCCGCTATCCAATGTGGCACGCAAAAAAATTCCTGTTGAAGAATTCATCAATGGATGAAAAAACAAGAGCACCGCTATGGTATTGCAGGAACGGTGAAATAACAGACTGCGACATTCAGGGGATTAAGTGTCTTAGAGAATGCAAAAATATCTCTGTTGATAACTGTCATATTGTTTCACCCGAATTCGGCTGGAGATGCAAAGGGGTCAAAATCACAAATTCTACAATTGATTCAATGTACTTTTTATTTGAATCAAAAGATGTCGAGATTGAAAACCTTACTATGACAGGGAAGTATTCCTTCCAGTATATGAAAAATCTTAGTATTACAAATTCAAATCTTGACACAAAGGACGCCTTCTGGCACAGCAAAAATATTGTTGTTGAAAATTCGGTTGTAAAAGGCGAATATCTTGGCTGGTTCAGCGAAAATTTGACATTTATCAACTGCAGAATTATCGGGACACAGCCATTATGCTACTGCAAAAATTTAAAATTAATCAACTGCACGATGGAAAATACAGACCTGTCTTTCGAGTATTCGGACGTCGAAGCGGATATCAAAGGGCATATTGATTCCGTTAAAAATCCAAAGTCAGGCACTATTGTTGCAGATTCTGTCGGAGAAATAATCTTGGAGGATGCGATTATGAAGTGCAGAGGACAAGTATTGTTAAGAGAAGAGAAAATGACTGCGTAAAACGGAGGTAATATGTTTAAAAAAGTTTTAGCTTTTATAGTTGTTTTCATATTAATAATTATAGGAGGTGCGAGTATGAGTATGGCAAAAAGCAATGATTGGGATAAAACTTTCCATAAAAGTGACAAGGTTGATGTTAAAAAAGTTAGTTTTAAAAACAGATACGGAATAACTCTTGTTGGAGATTTATACACACCGAAAAATAAACCGTCTGAAAAAATGGCAGCGATTGCCGTAGCAGGCCCGTTTGGAGCAGTAAAAGAGCAGGCATCAGGCTTGTATGCTCAAACAATGTCAGAAAGAGGATTTGTAACATTGGCATTCGACCCGTCATACACCGGTGAAAGCTCAGGAGAACCGAGAAATGTTTCATCTCCCGAAATCAATACGGAAGACTTTAGCGCAGCCGTTGACTTTTTGAGTAATCAAAAAGATGTTAATCCTGAAGAAATAGGAATTATCGGTATCTGCGGCTTTGGCGGATTCGGTTTGAATGCAGCGGCTATTGATACAAGAATTAAAGGAACAGTTACTGTCACAATGTACGATATGACAAGAGTAACCGCAAACGGCTATTTTGATTCAATGGATGAAAAAGCACGTTATGAATTAAAAGAATCCTTGAACAAACAAAGAACCGAAGATTTTAAAAACGGCACTTACGCTAAAGCTCCGGGACTTCCTGAAAAATTAACAGGCGAAGAACCGCAGTTTGTGAAGGATTACTATGGATATTATAAGACTCCGAGAGGATTTCATAAACGTTCTATAAATTCTAACGGAAACTGGAATACAACAGCTTCTCTTTCATTGATAAATATGCCGATTTTGGCTTACAGCAATGAAATCAAAAACGCTGTATTGATGATTCACGGCGAAAAAGCACACAGCAGATATTTTAGTGAAGACGCTTTCAAAAAACTCAAAGGCGATAACAAAGAACTCCTTATTATAGATGGTGCAAATCACGTTGATTTGTACGACAATCTTGAAAAAATTCCGTTTGATAAAATTGAACAATTCTTCACAACATACTTAAAGGAGGGTAAATAATGAAAAAAATATTATTGGTATTAACGGCACTTATGATAACAGGAGGTATAACAATGGCAAAAGAATTAAATCAACCGTTTGCAAAAGGCGAAATAAATCCGTTCAGTAAATATTTTACAGGTACGACACACCTGCAAAGACTTGTAGAAAAAGATGACATTTGGAATTCATCAATCGCAAACGTGACATTTGATAAAGGTGCAAGAACCAACTGGCACAAACATTCAGGCGGACAAATCCTGCTTGTAACAGCAGGAGAAGGAAGATATCAGGAAAAGGGCAAAGAAATCCAAATTCTTAAAACCGGCGACGTTGTAAAAATTCCGCCGGAAGTTGAACACTGGCACGGGGCAGCACCGGACAGCGATTTTGCACATATTTCAATAGAGCCGAATCTTCCGAACAATCAAACGACTTGGCTCGATGCTGTAACTGATGAAGAATATAGGTAAGGCGGTTTATGATAAGAAAATTATTAACATTATTTTTAGCATTAATGCTTTCGCAAAATTTTATTCTTGCGGCAGCAGTGCAAAATGAGGATAATAATATGACAAGAACAGATATTTGTAAAAAAAATTATAAAACTCTTTTCGGCGGTGAGGCGCTGACCCCGACCGGCGACGATCCGGAGATGATGGCAATTTTGCAGAAATACATTTTCGGTGAAGTCTTTACTGTCGGCGAACTTGATATTAAAACAAGAGAATTAATAACAGTTACTTCTCTTGCTGTTCAGCAGACTTTACCGCAGTTGAAAGCGCATATTAAGGGTGCATTAAATGCAGGAGCAACCCCGATTGAATTAAGAGAAGCAATTTACCAGCTTGCACCGTTTATCGGATTTCCGAAAACTTTGAATGCACTTGGAGTTTTAAACGAAGTATTTAAGGAAAGAGGAATTGAAACACCTCTTAAGTCAACTGCAACAGTTAAGGAAGAAGAACGCTATCAAAAAGGTTTTGAAATTCAAAATCCTTTATACGGCGACGAAATAAAACAGTCAATGGAAGGACTTCCTGACGATATGAGAGCTGATGTTGCAAGATTTTTAACGGAAGTCTGCTTCGGAGATTTTTATACTCGAGAAGGGCTTGACGTTAAAACAAGAGAATTACTCTTTATAGCTGCTCTTGTCACAACAGGCAATACAACGACTTTAAAAAGCCATATTAAAGGAAGCCTTAAAGCCGGAAATTCAAAGGAAACAATAACGGCAGCAATAATTCAGTGTCTGCCATATGTGGGTTTTCCGAATACTCTTGCAGCTCTTAGAACCTTAAAAGAAGTATTGAGTGAAAAATAATATTTCCAATTATTCTCAATTAATAAAAAGCATTCCGCAGTATTGCGATGGATGCTTTTTTAATATTCGTTATGTGTTGAATTCAGTGCAGAAATTTATTGTGAATAATTCTTTACAATGACGCAATTATATAAATATAAAATACTTTATATATATAATAGGTATATCATGGATTATTCTTTTTGGAACAACAACAATTCAAAACTTAATAAAATAAATTTGAAAACCGGCAAATCATGGAGCGATATTACCAAAAAAGCAGATAATACCGGTCTCAATTCCATATGGCAGTTAATTGATAACGGTGATGGAATTGTGCAGCAGCAGGAACTTGATTTGTTAAATAAACTGCTTAAAGCAGCTGATAATTCCAATACAAAAACAAAAGGAAACGGAATTATAGAAAATGAAGAACTGACGATTATTAAAAACAAAATTAATGACGGCAGCATTAAAGAGGATCTTGATACGAGGCCTTTCGGTACTGTTGACGGGAAAAACGCAAATTTAAAAAATTTTTCATATATAGATAATCAAGCAAATTTATCTGACAAAAACCTTACAGCCGCTCAACAGAGAAGGCTTCAACGTAATGTCAAAAACCAGCCGATTGTTGTAAATGTAGATTATTCACAGATTAATATCGAACAATCCGGTGAATATTACATTGAAAAATATAACAGAGTAAAAAATGAGGACGGAACTTATACTGAAACGCCGGTAATAAACAAAAAAATGGATTCCGGCCAAGGACGCGGCACAAGTTGGTCTGAGGGGTTAGATCGCAAAATAGGAAAAATAAGTATCTCTGCACAGCCCGACAACAACTGGACAGAATCAATGTCAGTTCTTCGGGATGAACTTAGTGAAATAGGTAAAGAAGTCGGATTTGAAGTAGAAGAAATCAATACCGGCAATGGTGTTTGGATAGAGGATTACGGTATCAGAAGAGCTGACGGCAAGGTTGGAGTTATATCTGAAAGTACGGCGGATAATATAAAAACAAACCTGAATAATAAAAATAGACTTAAAGAAATTACAAATAACAGACGTGAAATATCTGTTACGACACAAGGGAAAACAGCAGAATTTGCCGACGTTTTTCGAAATAATGTACGTAATGATGATCTTGTAGATATTACGAGTTATCTGGAAGGCGGGAATGTTTTGAACACCACCCTGGCTGACGGTACACCCGGTGCCATAATCGGTCAGGAATCAATTAATTATACATTAATGGCGCTCGGTCTGGAAAATAATGAAGAAAATATTAAAACAGCAAAGAATCAAATTGCGCAGGATTTAGGCTTAAAACCTGAGAACATTACCTATATACCTCAATTTGATTTTCATATAGATATGTCTTACAGACCTTTAGGCAATGGTGAAATAGCGGTTCCGGATTATGAAGAAGGAGTAAAACTTCTTAAAGAAACAGAGATTAAAGGCATGGACGAAAAATCGAAACAGGAGCTTATTACAAAACTGGAAGAATTTAGTGCAAAAAGTGCAGATATAAGAGAGGATGCAATTAATACCTTAAGCGGAAAGGGGTATAAAATCGTAAAGATACCCAGTTTTTCAACTGACAGCGACTCCGAAATTAATTTTATGAATGGTGTCGGCGGAACCTCAAAGACAGGCAGCCGTTTTTATATTACGAATAATTCAGGCTATCCGGAATTAAATGAAGCAGTACAAAAGTATTTTCAAAATGCAGGGGTTGATAAAATGTACTTTGTATCAACAAAAGCCTTTTTAAGCAAATACGGCGGAATAGATTGTCTGACACAGGAAGTTTAAAAATAAAAAATCAGAGAGGATGGGATTCGAACCCACGGTGGAATTGCTCCCACACAACCTTTCCAAGATTGCACCTTAAACCGCTCGGACACCTCTCTATTTTTTTATGTTCATTTTATGCTCAGTCTCTGAGCATTTCTCTTAAATTAATTATAACACAAATATTTTCATGTTAAAATTTTTTTATGCAAAAAAAAGTTTTGAAAGCGAATATTCCTTTAAACGGAACTGTCACAGTACCGTCCGACAAATCAATTTCTCATCGTGCGGTAATTTTTGCGTCTCTAGCTAAAGGCCGCTCCGTTATCAAAAATTTTTCAAAAGGACAGGATCCGCTATCTTCGCTTAATATCTGCCGTGCGCTTGGTGTTGACATTGAAGAAGGACCAGACTTAATAATTAACTCAGACGGAGTCTTAAAAGCACCGTTAACAGGCTTAAATTGCGGAAATTCAGGAACAACAATGCGCCTTATGACAGGAATTCTGTCCGGACAAAATTTTTCATCGGAATTGTTCGGAGACGCAAGCCTTTCAAAACGCCCGATGAAACGTATTATTGAACCGTTATCTCTTATGGGTGCAGAAATATCTTCACAAAACGGACATGCACCGTTGAAAATTTCAGGGAAAAAACTTACAGGCATTGATTATCACTCAAATCTTGCTTCCGCGCAGGTAAAATCCTGTGTTCTTCTTGCAGGTTTGTTTGCCGAAGGCGTTACGACATTTACGGAACCGCATCTTTCAAGAAACCATACCGAAATTCTTTTAAGTCATATGGGCGCCGACATCAATATCGACGGATGTAAAACAATAATTTCCAAATCAACTCTTGAACCGTGTCAAATTGAAATTCCGGGAGATATTTCCTCAGCCGCATACTTTATTACAGCGGGCTTAATCGTTCCGGATTCGGACATAATCCTCAAAAACGTAGGGTTAAACCCGACACGCACAGGGATTATTGATGTTGTAAAACTGATGGGCGGCAATCTTGAAATTCTTGATATGCGTAATGTATCTGGAGAAACCGTCGGAGATATACGGGTAAAATATTCAAATTTAAAATCTTGTGTAATTGAAAAAGATTTAATTCCGCGTTTGATTGATGAACTTCCTGTAATTGCTGTTCTGGCGACACAGGCTGAAGGTGAAACGATTGTTAAGGACGCACAGGATTTACGCAATAAAGAATCCGACCGCATTAAAGCAGTTGTTAAAGAGCTTTCAGCGCTTGGAGCGGATATATCCGAAACAGAAGACGGTTTTATTATAAACGGGAAAACAAATCTTAAGGGCGGCGTAACCTCAGAATGCTATCATGACCACAGACTTGCAATGAGTTTGTATGTTGCCGGACTTGTTTGTCAAAATCCTATCATTATTAATGGATTTGAATGGGTCAATATTTCTTTTCCGGAATTTGAAACACAGTTTGCACAACTTTTCGGGTTCATCCAATCATAGGATTTTGTATTCTAATTGTTGACACCGATATATATATTTTATAAAATTCAAGTATGGTTAGATATATAGATCAGTACGATAAACAAAAATTATCTTTCGGTGTTAAAGAAAAGTCAGCAATCGGTATTGGGATTGTTGTTTTAATCAGTATTTATTTTATGTTCTTCCATGTTGACAGAACGCCTTACGGGTATGCGGAAATACCGGAAAAATTAGATAATTATCTAAAATCATCTCTTCATTACAAAGATGAATACAACAGCGGGAAAATGGTTGTTATATATTATGATGAAAGAGATAAAGAATACAAATATAACGGACGTTTTAAAGATGCCCTTAATATAGCTGAACGTTCACAAAAAATTGATGAACTTTATGAATTTGTAGAGTTTCAACAACTGAAAAATAACATACTTTTTGACGGCAAAAAGGGTGAAGAGATTTTAAAAGGCGAAAAACTTTTAAAGAAAACTTGCAGAAAGTTTTGTGTAATGAATCCGAAAAAGAAAGCTCTATATTTTTATTTTGAACCACAAACAAGAGACGCACAATATTTGGAAAGCAATCTTGAAAAACTTGAATTTTGGGGCATGAAGCTGGATTAATCCGGTATCCAAACGGATTTTACATTGGGAGTATACATAATAAAAGTGTCCGCAGGTTTGCTTTTGTTTGCACTCTTTGCGCGTAAAGCTCAGGATGGCATGGGTGAGTCGTTGAGGCTCGCGGGCACCGTTACGTCATTCTGAACTCGATTCAGAATCTATTAATAAAGGAATAGATTCCGGCTCGGGGGCCGGAATGACGCGAGAGACGTTGAGTCTCGCCTAGGTTGATTCGCGTCATTCTGACGTAAGTCAGAATCTATCAATGTTGATTGAATTTATTAGATTCCGGAGCGGAGTCCGGAATGACGTAAAGGTACTCATCCGGAGCGAACGTTTCTTTTGACTCAGGCACGGGGTCGGAGTGACGCCAAAATATAGCCGAATAACGCAGAGTGGTATCGCTGTCGCAGGGTTCTGAAATAAAAAAGGACAGCCTCCAAAATTGAAGGCTGTCTGTTTTTGTAACTTATATTATGCGTAAAAATTATTTTGCATAAAGTACAGCTCTTGCTGCTGCTGATGCAGGAACGATTGTTTGATCATAGAACATAATCGGATACAAGTCAGTCGGGTTAGTTACTGTACAAGTAGCTTCGTCTGTTCCGGCACCCTCAAGTGTACCAGTATCACATCTTACAACTTTGTTAGGTCCTTTTTCACCGTTTACATCAATCCAGCCTGAGCAGTATGCATCCGCTTGTACATTTGTTGCTGCATGGCAGTTAGCTTGAGTGTTATCAAACATAAATACGATACCATCGTTAAAGAACATATATGTGAAATCATCCGGCAACTCACCGACTGCCAAAGCAGTCCAAGCACCGGCACCTGCTGTACCTGTAGAGTCATTACCACCAAAGTGATCAGCATCCGGAATATCAGTTGCATCTCCTGCGTCAATTACCTTATAGGTTTCAGCCAGGTCGTCTTTTCCTGAAACTTTAACAACGTTCATACGGTTTTTAAATAATGTGTATAATGTTTGGGTTTCAGCAGCTCTGTCTGCACCGTCGGCTCCGCCACCTGTTACCACACCGTGTGACGCCTCATCACCGTTTGTACCAGCAACTGTTTGTGACAAATCATAGTCATCAAGTGCGATATTCATAACAACAGCCTGAGACATAACTGATAATGCTTTTTTGTAAGCTGTTTTGTACTGTGCACCTTGTGTTGAGTTGATCAATGTAGGCATTGTCATTGCGGCAACTACCCCGATAATACCCAAAGTGATTAACACTTCAGCAAGAGTAAAACCTTTGAATTTTGTCATAATTCTCACCTTTCTTTTTTTACTGTTTGAAAATACCGTATCACCTATACTCTCACCGTATACGATACTTTCTTTGATAACCTCCGGGCTCACGTTACCCGAAAACCAACTATGTACAAATATTTCTTCCTGCTCCTCTATTGTTCATCTTTTTCACCTCTTAACCTCACTCAGTTAATTTGGTAAACCATCCAGTGCAGGTCTTTAGAAAACTATTTGTTATAAACACATTTTATATCTTTATTCACATATTGTCAAGTCCTCTAAACGTATGAAGCCCTGAATTGTTACATAATTTTAATGCAATATTTATATAATATATCACCACTTTTTCAGTATTTTCAGCCTGTTCAAGCAAAAAACGCCTGCTTGAGCCGGCTTGTAAAAAATATCGGCTTATGTTAACATCAGTTTGTGTTATTAGATTAGGGAAGAGGGAGAATCACCATATGGTTTGTACTGTTAATTACACAGATGTCATTCAAAAAGCCCTTAAGGCGCTAGGTAAAAAGAATTTTGCGTTCATCATTCACAGCGGAAGTTTTCCGGCTGCTCAAGGCGAAAATACAGGCTTCGGCTCTATTAATTCCAACGGAGGCCGCGAAGTTATTGATTATGCCTCCGGAATCTTCAATGCTATTCAATTAGGGCCCGCAGGCAAAACAAAAAGCTGCGACTCATCACCTTATACGGGTACTATTTTTTCCGGAAATCCTTTGTTTATTGATCTTAAACAGCTTACGACTGATGAGTGGAATAATATTTTGTCAACGGAAACCTACAACGCAATCGTTGCAAACAATCCCAACAAAAACGTAAATAAAACAGCTTATTCATATATTTACAAACAGCAAAACGAGGCGCTTGAAGAAGCATGGAACAAATTTAAGGCGATTGACAACCCGCAATTAAAGAAAGAGTTTGAAAACTATAAAATCGAAAACGATTACTGGCTTGACAAAGACAGCTTGTATGAAGCCCTGTCAATTGAGCATGGCAACGACTACTGGCCGCTCTGGGAATCAGAAACCGACAAAAATCTCTTCAATCCCAAGTCAAACGAAGAAAAAATCGAATTTGCAAAAAGAATTAACGAAATTTCAAAAAAATATGAAGATGCTATTGAACAGTACAAGTTTGTTCAATTTGTGCTTAACAAACAGAACGAAAAAACAAGAGAATATGCAAAACAAAAAAATATTAAAATGATAGCCGATCGTCAGGTTGCATTTTCAGACCGCGACACGTGGGCATATCAGTCATTATTTTTGGAAGGCTGGATGCTCGGCTGTCCTCCGGATTATTTTTCAAAAGACGGTCAGGCGTGGGGATTCCCTGTAATGAATCCGGACAGAATGTACAATGATGACGGTTCGCTGGATGAAGGCGGTATTCTGCTTAAAAATTTATACAAAAAAATGTTCCGTGAAAACCCCGGCGGTGTACGTATTGACCACATTGTAGGACTGATTGATCCGTGGGTTTACAAAGCAGGCAAAAAGCCGAGAATTGATCAGGGAGCAGGCAGATTGTATTCATCACCGGAACATCCTGAACTTGCAAGATTTGCAATTGCAAGAATGGAAGATTTGGATATGGAACTTGAAGCAGACAAAGAAAAACGCGTAAAAACCCTTTCAAACGAACAAATTCACAAATACGGACGTCTCATTGAAAAAATAGTTATTGCTGCGGCTGAAGAAGAAGGTCTTGATAAGGATGCGATTGTTTGCGAAGATTTGGGAACATTAACCAATCCGGTTGCTGCTGTTATGAAGGAATACGGACTTCAGGGAATGAGACTGACGCAGTTTGTTGTTCCTGAAAAGCCCAAACATCCTTACCGCTGCTGCAACATTGACGAACGCTGCTGGGCAATGGTCGGAACACATGACAACGAACCGATTAAAATGTGGGCAGATTCAATGATTAACACGCATGAAGGGTATCTTCACGTCAAGAATCTTGTTGATGACCTTTTTGCAGAATGCGGCAATAAAGATGAAATCATTACAAGAATGACGCAAGATGCTGAATTTTTGACACAAACCAAGCTGGTTGAAATATTCGCATCTAAAGCTGAAAACGTTCAAATATTCTTTACTGATTTCTTTAAAATTTATGATGTTTACAACCGTCCGGGAACTTCAGGAGATGAAAACTGGAGTTTAAGACTTCCGGATAATTTTAAAGAGCTTCAGCCGATTAATCTTGCGAATATATTGAAACTTGCGATTATTGCAAGGGGACAGGAATTTGCCGGACAAAATCAACAGCTTATTGATGAGTTGTCAAGTTTGGAATAGTCTGGTATTATATAATTATCAGGCGCCGTGCGCGCACGGCGCCTGACTTATACAAAAATCGGAGAGCGGAAAGATGATTAAAAAAAGTTTTGCAGCATTATGTATATTTTTGGCATTGGGTTCGTGCGGTTTTAGCGCGGAGACGACGTCGGATGCAAAACTTATTTATAATGAAGGCGTAGAACTTTACAAACAGGGTGAATATGAGCGCTCAATGCAGGCTTTCAAAAAAGCTACGGAAATTGATCCTGATTACATTGATGCTTATTTTAATCTCGGTAAACTTCTTGAACAACTGAATCAATACCGTGAAGCGCTCACTGTTTTTAAACAGATAATAGTCAGAAAGCCTGACGATTATGAATCCGTGTATATGGCTGCGTATTTAAGTATGAAGCTGGGCGAAACAGACAAGGCAAAATCATATCTTTCAATAATCCCGAGCAGTGCAAACATTGCCCCGAAAGCGCAACAGCTTGCAAATCAGCTTCAAACAGACATGCAGACAATCAAAACCGAAGAAAAAGCAAAGGAAGCAAAAGAGGCGAAAGTTCCGCAATCCAATAATATATTCAACAATCTTTCAAGCCCGACAGGTTTGACGAGTGACAGCGAGGGTAATCTTTATGTCGCAGGTTTTTCAGACAACACGATTTATAAGATTACACCTGACGGCAAAAAGGTCGTATTCTTGAAAGATGTACGGGTAAACGGGCCGATAGGACTTGCAATTGACAACAAAGAAAACATTTATATTGCAAACTACAATAACAACAACATTTTAAAAGTTTCATCAACCGGAGATGTTTCAGTTCTTATCGGAAATGTTCAAAAGCCGTACGGACTTCATATTTCCGGAAATATTTTATACATTTCATCTCAAGGAAGCAATGCCGTCGTCAAATACGTTCTGTAATTAGGTCATCAATTACAGACGGCTCTGAAAGAAATTATTCAGCAATACCGGCACAAATTTTGAATTAAGGGCACTGAAATCAAAAACAAACTCATTAACACCCGCTTTTTGCAGAAAATCAACGCGGGAAAAATCCTCTAAAATTTTATCTTCAAACATATGCATCCTGCAAAAACCGTCGCACGTAAAAGGATAAATCTTTTTTAACGAAGGATCCTTCAGAGCAAATCCGCCTCTGTGGCACGGCGCTTTACACGAAAGCCGCGAGATTATTGCACTGTCATTATTCAACGGACACAACCCCAGCGTCGGCACCCTGACATTACCCGCAATTGTGTATTTGCGGTTCGGTATGATGCCCTTAATCTTTTTAATCGTTCTGACTGCACTTTCCATATCGGTAAAAGACGTAAAATCAACCGTATCTATCGGTGAAAGATTGTTTAAACACTTGATAGATAAACTGTTCAACAGATTGATTCCCTGTCCTATTTCAATCGGAATTTGATTGATTTCATTATCGTTGATAACAGCCCAGAAATAACCGATATTATTAATTATCAGACTGTCCGGGACCGGCGCCTCCAGCAAAAGCTGCTTTACATACTCGTAAACTCTGTCAAAGTCACGCTCTATCAAAATTCTCGGCGTCGAAAGCTGAAATTTGATATCATACTTGTTACAGAATTTTTTGACCTTTGTAATAACTTCATTAAAACTGCTGGTTGCCAGATCACAGGTTGAAAGGATTTCACCGTATTCTATCGAATAAATAGGATTTGTACCTATTTTTTTCAGATAATTTTCCAGCTCTTTTAATTGCGCAAGCTCGGACAATCGCAAATTAATCTTGAAATCATCCGATTTTTCAAAGTTAATTTCTTTTAATACTCTTGCCCGCTTAATTTCCCACTCAAAATTCTGGATATTTCTGCTGAATTTAAAATCCTTGCCTTCTGCGCAGACCATATCGCCTGTGAAGTGATTGGTCTGATAAATGCTTTTTCTCACATGTTTAAATGGCAATTTATGATTTTTGAAAATCTTGGGTTTTGCAAGAATATTTTCAACAAGTTCAATTCCCTCTAGAATTTCATCGGAGGAAGCGAATTTTCCTTTAATTACAACTTTATCAACCGCACCGGATTTTTTTATGTCTTCGGCGCACCACGGCAGATTATCAGAATCAATCGCTAACGGAAGTTTTGTGTATTTTTTAATTTTTGCTATGTTTTTAAGATAAATTTCCTCCGTAATGATGATTTCATCAACCTTGTGGAAATTACTGATAAAGTCGATTCCTGAAAGATTGTGAATATCAAAATACGAATCGACAATAACTTTGAAAGGAAGTTTAAAAACCTTTATAGCCTCAAGAATCGCGAAACTGTTTATGAAAAT
>CALVAS010000025.1 GCA_944325585.1 Candidatus Gastranaerophilales bacterium | reverse complement strand
CTCGCTTGCCTTCTTGTCCTTATCATTTCTCACGAATTAACAAAGTCTTTTCAGCTATTCTGTTTTCAATGTGCTTACGCCATATCACCATCAAGATTTATTTTGCATTATACAAAATATTGCTCGGGGTTTTGGCTAGCTTGCAGTCAGAAATCAATTCCCTGACCGTAATTTCTATCGTAACACTTAAATTTTTTTTGTCAACTGGTTATTTTAAAAAATTTAAAAATTCGTTTTTTATTTAAGGTTCGCTGTGCACTTGGCACGTCTTTAATTTTAAACAAAAGAATTTTAAAAATCAATATTCTTTTTTGCAAAAAACTTTCAAAAAATTACACTTTAATTAAAAAACAAGCTATAAGCTGATTTTAGCAGTTTACAATAGTTCACAATTGATTTATTGCTACGGATATAGATGCCGGAATTTAAAAAAAGTTCCAAATTATTCAAAAATTTTCATCAGAATGAATGACGCATGACATGTTTTTATAATATATACTGCTAACAGGTAGCGGTAAATTACGGAAAAAGAGGAGATAATAAATATGATTAAAACTTCAAAAATTCTTGCGCTTTCAGTGTTTTTAACATTGGCATGCTCTACTGCGGCATTTGCAGACGGAAACGCTTTTACTCCATTAAACTTTGACAACACGGATTACAACAGCACGCCTGTCAGAACAAGTGCTGCAACGACATCAACAACACCTGCTGCAACAACAACGTCAAGCAATCCGCAGGTTGAAGTAACCGGAAGTTCTAACATGCAGAGTGCTATTTTGAAACTTGATAATGCACAGGTTGATGTTAGAAACGAATTACTTAATTTAAAGGCAAAATATTCTGACATTGATTCTCAATACAAAGTAATCAAAAATGAACGTAAAGCTCTTGACAAACAAATAAAAACTACTGAAAAAAGAATCAAACAGATTGAAAAGGCTAAAGAAAAAATCAGAAAGAATATGATCTAAATTTAGAATTTAAGGATAAACATAATTTCAAAAGAGGTCGTTATAATTAATAACGACCTCTTTTTGTAATGTCATGCTTTTTATTTGTTACCGTTATAAATTCTTATATAATTCCAATAACTTCTGAATACTTTTTTGACATAATTTTGAGTTTCTTCATACGGAATTTGCTCGACGAAACTGTCTGTATCATCATAATTAAGAGATTTTTTCCAGCGGGTTACCGATCCGATACCGCCATTGTAGGAGGCAATTGCTGAAACATCCATGCCGGAAAGGAGACTCTTTATATATGCATAATAATAATTACCCAGTTTTATATTTGAAGAAGCATTCATAAGATCGTAATAACCGAGATTTTTTTTATTTGCGATTTCGGCAGCAGTGGCCGGCATAATCTGCATTAAGCCTTTTGCGCCGACATAACTGGAAGCGTCAGGGTTAAAATAACTTTCTTCGCGGGCGATTGAAAGCATTAGGGGCGGATTATTTCCTGTCATATCCGCATATTTTTTTATATCGTCATAATAATGAACTGGATAAACAAGACGCCATCTCAAATCGTATTTATCCGGTTTACTTTCAAGTTTGTCCATCGCATTGCGAGCCACAAGCATGGAATGCGAAAAATCACCCTGTTTATATAACAGCCAGCTTTTTATAAATTCATCATAGCCTGCGATTTCGTTTAAAACTTCATAATCTTCAAGTTCTGCAAGTTTTTTTATTATTTTATTTTGATTTTGATAAGGATATTCAACAGGTTTAGGATTTATGAAATCGGTAATTATCGGAGACTCAAAGTGATTGAGACGAAGATAAGCGCGGTATGCATAATAATTATCCGGAAAACTTGTGATTACATTTTTGTAAATACTCATATATTCACTGTAATCTCTTGTTTTTTCCGCAAGTTTGCCGAGCCAGAACATTACCATAGGCGCATCTTCTTTATCTCGGAATTTGTTCAGGTAATCCTGACCGATTTTTTTAGCATTAATATCATCATCCGAGCGGACTGCACCCATAAATATTTCAGACAGAGCTTTGTCTGCGTATTTGCCTGTCGGATATGCCAGATACAGTTCTTTATAACACTGAATTTTATCGTAACCGTCTGAATATTTGCATCTTAATGAGGCTATATAGTCATGCCCTTTGCCTTGAACTTTTATGCCTAAACTTTTGGCCAGTTGTAATTTGGGCGAAGAACTGAGCTGGAAATAAAGATTTACCGCATCAATAACATCATCTTCCGACACATATGATGTGTTTTCGGTTAAACCTTGTTCAAGAACATTCAATGCCTCAGTTTGATGCCCCATGACATTTAAGTTTTTAGCTTTTAAAACCCAGCTTTCAACAGGATTTGTTTTGTCTAACAATTCCTTTACTCTCGGATATTCTCCGAATTTGTAAAGTGAATTTGCCATTAATAAATAATCGTCAGATGAAATATTTTTATCCAGAGTAAGCCAGTTATCAATAACATTAACTGCGAGTCTGCCCTCCGGAGCTTTTTTCAGATAATGCCTGAAATAATCTTCGACATCTTGTTTTTTGGATAAAGGGAAAATAGCATTGCCGTTTTTGGTAAACTCATTCATCAGGATAAGCCCGCAATAATATTCTGCGGCAATTGCATAATCAGTATCAGGATTGTCCTGCATAATTTGTTCAAAATATTTTCTTGCAAGTTTTGGATTGCTGTCAATCAAAAGTTGAGCCGCAAGATATTTTGCCCTCGGACTCAAAGGATTTTGAGCGTAGGTATTGAAAAGCAAACGGTACTTTTTCACGGCGGATTCATTATCGCCTATTGCTTTTGCTGCCTCCGCCTGACGATAAATCGCGGCGGGCTTTAAATCAGAAAACATTGAAATTCTTGAAAACAGATAATAAGCATTGGAAAAATCACCGCTTTTGTAATCCGCAAGAGCTTCTTTATAAATTTTTTGAGATTTAAAAGGGGTTTGATAGAGTTTGTTAAAGAAAATTCCGCCCGCAAAAAATATTACGGCTGCCGAACTTATTATAATTATTTTATCCCGTGTATTCAGATTTATCATATTATAAATTGTAGCAAATTATGTTCGAAGTTGAAAATTTTTCAAAAAAAGTTACATTTATCGGAAAAATAATATATTTATAATATAATATACATAAGAAATCTTATATATCGTCAACAAGAGGAGTTAAAATGTACGGAATTATACTTGCCGGGGGGTCTGGAAGCAGATTGTGGCCTTTATCAAGAGAATTATATCCAAAACAACTTTTAAATCTTACGGGAGAAAAGAGTTTGCTGCAGGCGACGTTTGCGCGTCTTAAAAATTTCATGCCCTGTGAAAACATTTTAAGCATAACAAACACAAAACATCTTGCTAATGTAAGAATGCAGTTAAAAGATTTGTATGAAAATCCGTTGATTTTATCAGAACCGATATCTAAAAACACAGCGCCGGCAACTGCAATTTCCGTAAAATATTTAATTCAAAATAAGAATTCAGACGATATTATTCTTGTTGTTCCGTCAGACCATCTGATTAAAGATAATGAAAAGTTTATTGAAGCAATAAAAAAAGGCGAACAGCTTGCAAAACAGGGTTTTGTCGTAACATTCGGCGTTAAACCGTCATATTGCGAAACAGGATTCGGATACATTAAAACAGGCAAAAAAATCGACAGCGGTTTTACTGTTGAACAATTTGTCGAAAAACCTGATTCCGCAACCGTTCAAAAATACATTTTAGACGACTCTGTATTCTGGAACAGCGGAATTTTTATGTTTAATGCATCTGTTTTGTTTGATGAATTAAAAAAACATGATCCGGCAATATTTAATACGGCAGAAAAAATTGATATGACCTGCTCAACTGAAATTCCGTTTGTGGAATTTGACAAAATGCCTAATATATCACTTGACTATGCTTTAATGGAAAAGTCAAACAATCTGGTCATGGTCAAACTGGAAAGCGACTGGAAAGATGTCGGAAGCTGGAATGCGATTTATGATGTCAGTGCAAAAGACAAAGAGGGAAATGTTTTTGTCGGACATGTTCTGGACAGAGATTCAAAAAATTCGCTTGTTTATTCATCTTCAAAACTTGTTGCAACAATAGGACTTGAAGATACTGTAATTGTCGAAACAGAAGATGCGATTCTGGCCTGTAAAAAAGACCGCACACAGGATGTAAAACTCGTTTATGAAACTCTGAAAAAGCAAAATGATGACACCCATCTTGTGCATAAAACAGTTTACAGACCGTGGGGATTTTATACGGTAATTGCGCAGGGAGAAGGATTTTTGACAAAAATAATCCACGTCAACCCGAAACAAAAACTCTCTCTCCAATCCCACAATCACAGAAGCGAACACTGGGTTGTTTTATCCGGAACCGCAAAAGTCGTACTCGGCGCAAAAGAATTGATTCTAAATTCCGGACACAGTGTTGACATTCCGGTAAAAGCAATCCATTCACTCCAGAATCCTTATGATGAAGCGGTTGAAGTTATTGAAGTTCAACTCGGCGATCTTCTGATTGAAGAAGATATTATCCGCTATGAAGACATGTACGGACGGGTTTAAAAAATTACAGACCAATTTTTTGGTTTAATTTCAGAACACTGATAAGTTCCAAAACCGACAGAATTTCATCAAAAAGTTCTGTAAATGTATTGCTGTCAGTGTCTTTATCAAGGCTTGCCATCTGAAACAAGTCACGCCCCGCATCAATTGCAATTGTGATTTTACCGTCTTTAAAGGCAGCTCTGATAAATTTGGCTTTAAAGGCTGTTTTCATATTTTTGAATCTTTCAATAAACGCCGTTGTTAAAACATATCTTGCTTCAACCTGATTATCCGAATAAACAATATATTTTTCAGCAAATTCTGCATCTTCAAGTTTTACTTCTTCAAATTTTGCTTGATCAAATTTTATTGTACTGCTTGTTACAGCTCTTTCAAGAATAAATGTATGGCCTTCAAAATTTTTGTTCATTTCAAATTCAACCAGTACCCCGCGAAACGGAACTTTGGTAACTAATTTAAACAATCCAAATAAAGGTACTCCCAAACCGTAAAATAAAATCATGCAAATTGTGAAAAGGTCATTATTAAAAAGTTTTCCAAGACTTATTGCCAGAGGGAAAACAAACGAAAAACCGAAACAAAAAATAAAACACCCGCAGCCACAGAGAAAAGGTGACATAAACAAATATAAAAGCAAATTTTTCACGGAAGTAACTGAAGTATCGACCTCAAGAATGTTAAACTTTACATCTTTATATGTACCGCAAATGGTATCATCAAATGTTAAAATAAAATACGGATTCATTATATTTAGAGTTCTGTAAACATTCAAATCATTTATGGCTTTATAAACATTATCTTTCGACCATTTCATTTGTGTACCGAAAATTTTTAAAAATTCGGGCATATATTTTTGTTTAACGGCCTCTTCTCCGCTAAAATCAATTCTTTTTGATTTCCCTTTATTATTAATGAATAATAATAAAATTCCTATGATAATAAAAGGAAGCCCGATAATTGCACAATCATATTCTAATATTTTTATATTTCCCAGCATACAAATCAATGCAAAACCGATTAAAAAACTTAAAATGGCATAAACATCCACTGAGTTTGAACGCCTTGATTTATTTATTGATGTAAGATTCGGTTTAATATTTTTAAAATAAAAGTCTCTTAATTCCGCTCTCATTTGAGCAACAGTTTTTTCTTCCATACCAACCTCAATATTTAGGAATTACATCTTCAAGATTACCATAATATCCTGTTTCCAGCAAATCAAAAAACTTTTCGCAGGTAAACGGCGCAATTGCCTCAACCCACTCTCGATCCAGATAAAGCCCTTCAACAAACCGCGCAAAAAGTTCTGTCGGACGTTTGTAATATTTGTTAAGACGGTTTATTCGAGCCGTAATCCGTGCCTGCTTCTTTATACACGATTTCATCCTGATATAAGCGGCAAATGCCTCCGGCATATCAGGAAAACATTGTTCTATTGTATTAATTGTATAGATTTTCGGGATTAACCCCAAAAATCCGCCCATTACTTTTACTCTGTCGTACTTCAAAAGATATTTTGCGTCCGAATGTTTGATATATTTGTCAAACTCCTTGAACTTTTTGGAACGCCAAAATTTAGGATAATATTTTTTAATTATTTTGTCATATTCAACAATTTTGTCATGCACTCTTTCCTTGTGCTCAACAAGTCGCACGCAAAGCGAGTTTTCATCTACAAAATTTGTAACTTTGAACAATTCCAGAGGAATTACAGGGTTATCTGATTTAAAAAGAACTTCAAATGTTCCGCCGTTTTTGGGCATATCCGGTTCCAATTTATAGTGAATATAATGCGCAAATTCATGAATAAGTGTAGGAAGAACTTTTTCGTCCGGAAGATTTTTGGATATATCAATTCGGTTATTGCAGAAAAATCCGTGATGCCCGCGGGCTTTTGTTGTTGTATGAACTTCTATTCCGAGAGTACGCAGATATTTTACAAATGATTTTTTGTCCATGATTTAATTATACTGTACAATACTTTTTTCTTTTATATTATTTTAAAATATTTTATACGGATTCAAAATATTATCAGGATCAAACGTCTTTTTAATCAGACGCATATATTCAAGAGCAGCAGGATTTACCACCATGTGAATATAATCACGCTTTAATGCGCCAATACCATGCTCGCCAGACAAAATTCCGCCCAATTCCGCAGTCAATTGATACATTTCCGATTTTGCGGTTTTTAATCTTTTATATTCATCTTCATCCCGATAATCAATCGGAATTTGCGGATGAACGCTTCCGTCTCCCACATGGCCGACCATGCAGACATCAAGTTTGTATTTTTCACAAATGGCTCGTATTCCCAAAACCAATTTTGCAAGATTTTCTCTAGGCACAATAACGTCATCCGTCGTAACATTCGGTTTTAATTTTGCACAGGCTCCCATTGAGGAACGGCGGGCTGTCCAGATTTTATTATACTCGTCTTCGTTTGCAGAACATTGAATTGCTGAAGCATTGGCAGCATTTAAAATAGACAAAATTATTTCGCTTTGATGTTTTAAAGAATTTTCAAATCCGTCAACTTCAATTACCAGCGCACACTCTTTATTGGAAAGAAGTCCGGACGGGAAGAATTTTTCAACAGTTTGGATTGCATTTTTGTCCATAAAATCTATGGTTGTTGGAAGAACTTTCCGCTCAATAATTTCATCAACAGCCTCAACTGCATCTTCGATTCTGTCAAAATATGCCATCAAAACCTGATGCGCTTCCGGCTTTGGAATAAGTTTTACAACAGCCTCGACAACAATTCCAAGAGTTCCTTCGCTTCCGATAAAAAGGCTTCCCAAATTATAACCCGTTGCATTTTTTATCGTATTTGCACCGGTTTGTAAAATTTCACCGTCAGCCGTTACAACTTTCATATCAATTACATAATCTTTTGTTGAGCCGTATTTGAAAGTTCTTGCACCGCCGGAGGACTGCGCAATACTGCCGCCGATTGTGGAAACCGCAAGATTGGAAGGATCCGGCGGATAATAGAGCCCCAGCTTTTCAACCTGTTTTTGAAGTTCTCCGACAATAACCCCAGGCTGCACACGGGCTGTCATATTTTGGCGGTTTATCTCAAGAATTCTGTTCATTTTCGAAAAGTTCAAAACAATTCCGCCATGTTCAACAGAACATGCACCGACGACATTTGTTCCGGCTCCGCGGCAAATTACAGGAATTTTATGTTTTGCTGCGATTTTTACAACCTGCTGAACTTCCTCAATTGTTTCCGCAAAAACAACAGCATCCGCAATATTTTTTATATCAGGAGAATTCGCCGCATCCTGACTGTATGCGTAACGCTCTTCAATTTCAGACAATACGTTTTTCGGGGTTAAAACGCGTTCCAAATCACTTATTAACTTATTCTTCATCAACATATGACGCCAGCTTTTCGATTCCTTGAGAAAGTTTGCCTATTTTGTCATTAAGTTTATCAAGTTTCTTTTCTAAATTCAAGCTGTTTTTATTATTATTTTGATTCTCAATTGCATTCAATACTTCATCAAGTTTTCGCTCAAGCATATCTATTCTGTTTTGCTGCTCGTTAAATTTCTTTTCAAGCGATTCTACAATTGCCGTATTGTCAATCATTGTTTTCAACAGACAGATTTCAGAATTTATTATTGAAATATTTGATGAATCTGCTGCGATTGTGTCAAGTTTTTCACTCGCGTCATCAATCCACTCGCCCAGATACATCATAACCTGACGCATTACATTGTCGGAATTTGCCGATGAAACAACCGCATCATTTATACTGTCAAGTTTCTTTTCAATAATTTCATTAAGTCCGCTGTTGTCAAGAACATCAATTCTTTTTTGAAGCTGGCTTGTCAAACGGCTGAATTCATCCAGACCGTCAGTCAAAGCGCGATAAGATTCATCTGATGTTAAAAGAAGTTTGTTTGTTCTTGAACTTAAACTCAAAACATCTTCATTAATTTTTTCAATATTATTTTTCAACTCAAGAATCTGTTCCTCTGTCAAACTGCTGTGAAGCGTGTTGATTGAAGAGGCGATTTTGTGCATGTTTTGCGAAATTTCGTTAATATCATCTTTTGAAGTTGATGCGGAAATATCGTTCAGAATTAATCTTAATTTTGCAATATCCGATTCTATATCCTGCATTGTGTATGAATAATTCCACTCATCAGAACCGTTTGTGATATTGTTGAGTTGTTTTTTAACATCAAGAAGGTTTTTATTAATTTCATCCGTTCTTTCTTCAACGAAATCTTTAATTTCCTCTGTTTCTTCAACAAAAGAAATCTGGTCTGCAACGGATAAAACAGCATTCATCACAGAATCTTTAATATCTGCCGCATTCTTTTCCAGATCAAGGCCTGTCAAACGCGTCTCAATATTTGAAAGATCGGTCAAAAGTTCTTTTAAATGATTGTCAACATTTACGGAACGTTCTCCGCCTCCGAAATTTTCTATTTGTTTTCTTTGTTCGTAAATTAAATCTTTAATATCCTGAATTTCCGTAATAATTTCGGATTCATCAGACAAAGCAAGGACGTCGACTTTATCATGAAGCGCCTGAACCATGCTCTCGATTTTTTCTTCGTTATCTGAACCTGAGGGAATATTTTCAAACTTGTCATTTATCAGCTGCACAAGATCTTCAATTTTTTCATCATTATCAGCAGTTACAAGAACATCCATTTTGTCATGGAGAGATTTAACCATCTCTTCTATTTTGCCGCCGTCAGAATTTGAAAAACTATCAATTTTTTTATTTAAAGTTTCAAGAATTGCTTTTATATAATCCAGTTTGATATCATCATCAGATAAAACAAGAACATCAACTTTGTCATGCAGCGCCTGAATCATTTCCTCCATTTTTTCGTTATCACCTGAGGAGGCAATGTTGTCTATTTTGTCCTGAAGGGTTTGAATCAGACTCTCAACTGTTTCTGCAGCGTCTGACATGGCAAGAATGTCAATTTTGTCATGAAGAGCTTGAAGCGATTCGGTCGTTTTTGAATTTTCGCTTTTTTCAGAAAGGTCTTCGATTTTTTCCTGCAAAGTCTGCATTAACTCTTCAATATTTTCATTTGAATCAGACATTGCAAGAACATCAACTTTGTCATGAAGAGAAGAGATATTTTGTTTTAAATCTTCTGCGTCAGTTGATAATTTTTCCTTCAACTGATTTATAATTTCCTCAATTTGACTGTCGGATTTAATATCGTTTGAAAGTTTTGAAAGATATTCAAGAATATCCTTTTTATTGTTTGCGGAATTTGTTTTGATAAATCCTGTTAATTCCGCCATGATATTATTTTTACAGATTTCCGCGCTCTCTTCGATTTTGTTTTCGATTGTTTTTAAATCATTTTTCCATTCATCAAGAAGCGTATTTGTTTTTTCAAGATTTGTTGAAAAATTATTTTCGATTTCGCTTATTGTTGAAGTCATAATGCCGATTTGATTTTTAGTTAAATCTTCAACAATTTCTTCAACTTTTGAAAACTTATCCGTCAGAGTTTTATAAGCCTCTTCAAGCTGCACGTAGTTGTCATGGTTTTCCGTAAGATTTTCGTTCACGTCAGCCGAAAAAGTTAAATAAGAAAGCTCAATTTGGGATTTAATACTGTCAATAATTTTGTCAAAATCGGCATTCAAAAAGTTATCAATTGACTCTTTTAACGGTTGGAATTCGTTAGCAATAGCGTCTGTTTTTGATGCGAGAATTTCTGAAACGTCTGTTTTGATAAGCTCTGTTTCCTGTTTCAGATTTTCGATTTTGCCGCTAATATTTTCTGAAATATCGTTTATGCCGTCAAAATTGCGAAGATTGTTGTCATTCAACAGTTCTTGAATTGCAGCGAATTTTTCATCAATTATTGAGGCGTTTTTATGTAATGAACCGGAAACCTGACCGTTCACATCATCTTTTATATTTTGAACATTTGCAATAATCTCATCAAACTTTTCAATTAAAACATGAGCGGTCTCACTAACTCGTTCAGCAGTTTCAACACCTGTATTGGAAACATTTTCGACAATTCTTTCAAGTTCTGATTTGACGGATGAAATTTCGGTGATTGACGCTTCAAATTTTTCGGAAGTTTGCGAAGAAACATTATCCAAAGATTCCGCGTAATCCGCAATTTTATTCTGTACCATCATTATGTTGTCGGCAAAGTTATCACCGGCTTCATGAATTGCGGTTTCGATTGCAAGCATTTTTTCCGCAAGTTTTTCAAAAAGAAGAGCATTTTTAGACTCGTTTCTTGCGTTATTTAAAGTCTGAATGTAATCTTTTAAACTTGTAATCTGTTCATCAAGAGCGGTTTTGAATAATTCGGTATTTCTGCTGAATTCAGATTCCAGATTGCGAATATTATCGGACAGCGCCTCATATTCAACAACATTCTGATTTTTTTCGTTTTTTGAAAACTCGATAAAATCCCGAACCATGTCAAAATTATTGTCAATTTCGGTTGACAAATCCACCCCCAGCATATCAATCTTTGATGATGTACTTTCTAAACTTGAGAGGATATTACCTGCGTTCTGCTGGGCTATTGTAATAAATCTTTCATTTACTTCATCAAGTTTCTGCTGCGTTGTTTCTCCGGCTGATGATAAAATATCGCGGACGTTTTGGGAACTGTTCATTAATTCTGTCGTAATCTCAGTTCCCAAACGGTTCATTCTGTCAGAAACAGTTTCAAGACCGGCAATTATATTTCCCGCATTATTTTCGGATATTGAAGTGAATTTGTCTCCCAGTTCCGTTATCTGTTGTTTTGTTTCATTATCAGCCAGCGCCAGAGATATTTTTTCCTGAATATTTGACAGACTGTTATCAATACTTGCCGACAAACTTGAATTTAGTTCGGTAATTTTTTCTGAAGTCAATTGTATATGCGATAAAATATTTTCAGCATTTTGACTGGAAACAGAAGAAAAATTACTTCCCAGTTCATCAATTTGCAGTTTTGTTTCTGCAGCATTTGCAGAAATTTCGCCTTTTAATTCATTTAAATTATTATTCAAAGAACCTGTAATATATTCGTTTAAATTATCAATTTTTTCAGAAGATGATTGAATACCTGACAAAATATTGCCGGCATTCTGGGCGGCTTCCGTGAAAAATTTGTCGCCGAGCAAAGAGATTTCTTGTTTGGTTTCATCAGCCGATGTTGAAATTGCAGTTTTTACATCCTGCAGACTGTTATTTAACATGCCGGGAATATTTTCATTCAAATTGTCTATTTTATTTTGAGAGTTTTGAATGTTTGCAAGAATATTTTCCGCATTTTTTGAAGCCTCTGCAAGAAAAGAATTTCCGAGTTCTGCAATTTGAGTTTTGTTTTCATTTTCGGAATTTGATATAAGCTCTCTTACGGTATCAAAATTTCCTTCAATCGTTTTTGACAGATTTTCATTTGCGGAATTGATATTTGCAAAATTTGCTTCCAGATTTGAGAGAATATTCTCAACATTTTTAGCCGAAATTGCAGTAAAGGCATTATTCAAATCCGAAACGTGTTCTTTTAAAATTTCAAGCTGTGAATTAATATTCTTTGAATCTTCACCGCCGAAGTCTTTCAATTCATTCAAAATATTCCGCGTTTCCTGAGCCGCATTGTCAACGATTTCCGTTAAAATTTCACGATTATCAAGATTTGACTGTTCCAGTGTATATTTTAAAGCCTCAAAACTTCCGCAAAAGTTATTTAAATCGTTTTTTAAATCAACAAGATCACCGTCAAGCTTGCCGTCCAGACGTCCGATATTCGCTTCCTGCTGCGAATTAAACGCTGTCATGTTTTCCAGAATACGTGAAATTTCAGCTTTTATATCCACGATTTCGGAAACAGAATTGCCGAGTTTAATTGTGCTGTCAGAGGCGAATGATTCTATAAATTGAATACTGTTATCAACTTTTCCGTGAAGTTCGCCGAACTTCTCTTCAAAAACTTCCTTGAATTTTACGATAAAATTGTCAAGAGCATCTATTTTTGAATCGAGTTTGTTTTCAATTCCGTTGTGGCTTCTGTCGATGTAAGACTTGAAGTCATCAATTGATGCGCTTAATTCTCTTATTTTATCACTGATTAATGTTACATAACTTTCACTCTGACTTGTAATCGTTGTATCAATTTTCTTTATATCATCGGAAAGTTTTTCAAGATTTTCGAACTTTTGACGTGCTATACTATCATCTTCAAGCGTTGAACTGACTTGTGTCTGCTTAATTTCATCTATACAATTGGACAAAACGTCGCGCACTGAATTTAAATAATCAGAAAGACCTTTTGAAACATTTTCGTTAAAACTCACAAGTTCATCTCTGTTCTTTTGAATTTCAGAGATTATTGAGCCGCTTTTGTCAAGTGTTTCAATTTTTTCGGATACCAGCGCAAATGAGTTGTCAATTTTTCCCGCAAGATTTATTAAATCATCTTTTACAAGAACATTTTTTGCAAGATCATCATTCTTTTGATCCAGAATTTCCATTGACGAAAGAATCGCATTCGTTGCAAGATAAATATTTTCCAGCTCGCGTTTGATTATATCGTTCTGGTCTGTAACATCCATTGTCATCAATGTTTTGGTAATTCCGCGAAGACTTGAATTGACTTCCATAATTGACGCCTGAAGCCCGCGGTTAACTTCGTCTATACCGTCCTTTACAATGGCGACTCTATCTATAATTTCATCTTTTTTTGAGTTGTCATTGCGGAATTCGACTAGCTTATTTTCTACATCATTTATCAGATTTTTTTGCTCATTGATTTCTTGTCCGAAATTGTCAATGTTTTCAGTCAGGATATTAAACATTATTTTCAAATCGGAATTTTTGGTAAGAAGTTCTTGATTTTCATTTATATTTTCAAGCGCTTCTTTAATATTCTCAAACTTTTCAAGGTTCATTCTGTAACGGGATTCGAGATTGACTTCCAAATCCTGAAGGCTTGACTTTATAAGATCAGTCGTAATGCCGTCATTTGCAATATCTTCCAATTTTGTATTAATTTCTTCAAGAGTTTTCCCGAACATTTCGTTATTAGATGCATTCTCAGATTTGATTGTGTTTAAGATTTCGTCAATTTCGATTTGTGCCATTTGCGCTTTCCCTTAATAAGTTATAATATCCCTGATTAACATATTAACAGATATAATATATGTGGGCAAAATATTAACGTTTATTATTACAATTGTAAAGTTAAAATTGTACTCTTTATGTTTTAAGTGATATAATAGAAATCAGACATGGATTAAAGAGGTATTGATGAGCCACATAGTAATTGACAAAAACAAATGCAAAGCATGTTATCTTTGTATTAAAGAATGCCCGAAAAAACTGATTAAAATCAGTACTGAAACAAACAATCTAGGGAATCGAGTGGTTGAATTTGATGATCCGAAAAATGAATGTCTCGGCTGCGCAATGTGCGCGACAAGATGTCCGGATCTGGCAATTACGGAAGTTTACAGAGGATAACTTATGACACAATGCATGACTGACAAAAAAGTTTTAACAAAAGGGAATTATGCAATTGCGCAGGCTGCAATTTTAGCAGGCTGCGAATGCTATTTCGGATATCCGATTACGCCGCAGAGCGAAATCGGCGAGTATATGAGCGGAAAAATGCAGGAGCTGAACAGAGGATATGTTTCGGCGGAAAGCGAACTTGCCGCAATTAATATGGTAATAGGAGCCTGCTCAACCGGCGCAAAAGCAATGACATCTTCATCAAGCTGCGCGGTTTCTTTAATGCAGGAAGGACTTTCTTACGCGACCTCGGATCAGCTGCCGGTAGTGCTCGTAAGCGTTATGAGAGGCGGCCCCGGACTCGGCAATATTTACCCGTCTCAAGGCGACTATTTTCAATCAACTAAAGGCGGCGGAAACGGAGATTACAAACTTATTGTTCTTGCGCCGTCAACAGTTCAGGAATGCGTTGATTTGACTTACAAAGCATTCTATCTTGCTCACAAATACAGAAACCCGACAGTGCTTCTTGCTGACGGACTTCTCGGACAGATGATGGAACCCGTTGAATTTAAAGAATATCCGTATCCTGAAATCGACAATTCCATCTGGGCACTGACAGGTGCAAAAGGCCGCGACGGAAGAGTTATAAGATCTTATGCACCATTAGCGGAAGATCAATGCGTATTTTTGGAAAAACTCTACCAAAAATACAAAACAATTGAAGAAAATGAAACAGAATGGGAAGAAATCGGAACTGAAGATGCTGATGTTATTCTTGTAAGTTTCGGCAGCACGTCAAGGAATGTAAAAACAGCCGTCAAAATGTGCCGCGAAAAAGGCATTAAAGCAGGACTTCTACGGCCCATTACATTGTATCCGTTCCCTAATAATAGATTGAAAGAACTCGCTAAAAAAGCAAAAAAATTCATTGTAGTTGAAGTCAATATGGGACAAATGGTTAATGATGTAAAACTTGCCGTAAACGGTGAGGTTCCTGTTGAACTTATTCACAAACCGGTTGGCGCACCGCCTGCACCGGAAGAAATTTTAGAAAAAATAGAGGAATTGTTATAATGGCAACACAAGTTTTTAAAATACCTGATTCATTCAAAAAAGATGCGAAATATTCTTTTTGCCCGGGCTGCGACCACGGTGTTGCCGTTCGGCTTGTGGGAGAAGTTCTGGATGAGCTTGGTGTCAGGGAAAACA
This sequence comes from Candidatus Gastranaerophilales bacterium, assembly GCA_944325585.1. Lineage (GTDB taxonomy): Bacteria > Cyanobacteriota > Vampirovibrionia > Gastranaerophilales > Gastranaerophilaceae > Scatenecus. Next base: position 10,105 of record CALVAS010000025.1, on the reverse strand, counting down.
CTATTTTAGCCGCATCAATCGGGTGTTCAGTTACAATTTATGATTTTTTGAACATAGATGCAATTGAAGCACCGCACGGAAGAGCAATGGCTGAGGCAACAGGTGTTAAACGGGCACGTCCGGATAAATTTGTATTCACATATCAGGGCGACGGTGATTTTGCCTCTATCGGTCTTGCGGAAAGTTTAAACGCAGCTTTAAGAGGTGAAAATATCAGTGCAATTTGCATTAACAACACAACTTACGGAATGACCGGCGGGCAGCTTGGCCCGACAACTCTTGTCGGACAGGTTACAACGACTTCTCCGACAGGCCGCAACGTAGAATATTACGGTTATCCGATAAAAATTGCCGAACATATTGCTTTATGTGACGGAACGGCATTTTCAGCAAGAGTTTCGCTTGATACGGTTGCAAACATCAAAAAAGCAAAACAGGCAATCAAAAAAGCGTTTGAAGTTCAAATTAAAGGTTTGGGACTCGGATTTGTAGAAATACTTTCAACATGTCCGACAAATTGGAAAATGACTCCGGAACAGGCGCATGAAAGAGTACGGAATGAAATGATGAAAACTTTTGTTCCCGGAATTTACAAAGACGTAACATCTGCAGTATAAAAACGGCGGGAAACGATTTTATACAAATTGACAGACTTATAGTTCTGTAACAAAATTAAGAAACAGGGCAGACAAAAATATAAAAACAGACAAAGAGGTTAAAACATGGAAAAAAACTTTATAATCGCAGGATTTGGCGGACAGGGCGTACTTTTAGCGGGAGAAGTGCTTGCAACGGCATTTATGCTTGCCGGAAAGCATGTAACCTGGTATCCGAGTTATGGAGCTGAAATGCGCGGTGGAACCGTTAACTGTGAAGTTGTAGCCGGTGATGAAGAAGTAAGTGCTGTTAATAAACTTGATACTGATTTTATTGTTGCCCTGAATCAGGCATCATTTGACAAATTTATGAAAAAGATTAAAAAGGGCGGAATAATGATAGCAAATTCAAGCCTTGTAAAAGAGTTAAAAACACGTACTGATATGAACTATATCTTTGCACCAATTACAAAACTTGCAGAGGAATTAGGCAACATAAAAATGGCAAACATTTTAGCGCTCGGGATTGTTGCAAAAGCAAGCAAAATGATTTCTCTGGAACATCTTATTGATGCGTTGGACAGAGTTCTGCCGCCGCACAGAAAAAATCTTCTGCCTTTAAATATCAAAGCATTAAAAATAGGCTATGAGTATGATTTATTGCCTGTTTAATCTTTAAATCAACTAAAAAGTCGATTTAAAAAATCAAAATTGATATTATTCTTATATGGTAAAGTTCAAGAGGTCTTTAAAAAGTGAAAAGAGAACTAATTAAATCCATTAGAGAAAAAGAAGTTCAATTGTCGAAATTAAAAGCGCATGTAGATAAAAGTTCCGTATGTTCGGATCTTTATAACAAAGTCGTTTTAGAAAAAGCCATCCTTAAAAAAGAACTGGAAGATTTAGACAAAAACAGTTTCGTAAACAGAATAAGGGCAATGATTCCCAGAAAAAAAACTCTTATATGCGACTATTTTAGAAATTAATTGAACAGAGATAACAAAAAAGCGGGTTTTAAAACCCGCTTTTTTGTTATTCTTCATTTTCGTCCGAATCATCTTCGTCAGTTTTAATTTTATCAACAACCATTTTAGCCATTTCTTTTGCAATCACATGCTGGGTTGCCGGCGGACAGTTTTGGAGCATGTTCATTGCTGTTCTGAGGGTTGAATCAATATCGTACCAGCGGCCTTTTCTGTTGTCATCAAGCCCTGAACCAACCGCATTAATGATGTCTTCAACAGCTTCAAACTTTTCATCTTCAATATTGTGTTCAATAATAATCTTGATTAAATTCAGTGCAATCTTAATCTGAGTTTCATCATCACTGTGTTCAAGAGTTTCAACAGCCTGAGAAAGCACAGGGTCTTTGTCATACCAACGTCGGTGCTGATTGCTGTATTCTTCTTTCATAATCCATGTCTCCTTTTTTATAATAATTCTAACAGTATTTGTTTTTAATACGTATTTTAATATTCAAGTCTTTTTAATTCTATTATCCGTTTTTGAAAGTTACGCCTTTATTGCCGGCCGGATATTCCCATTCCAGACATTTCTTTTCACAAGCGATTCTGCAAGCACCGCATTCAAGACAGTTTTCAAAATTAACCGTCAATTTCTGCCCGCTTTCTTCCCACTCGTAAACTTTTGCCGGACAAATAACCGTACAAACTCTTGAAACACAACTTTTGCACTGTTCAAAATCCGGTTTCAAATGTGATGTTTCATCAGGTCGGTATTTAACTGTAAAAAGTTTGTCATCCAACGTCATTTTATAAGGATACTCCATAACAATTTAAACGCACTTATAGCATCTTTAAATAATTCTATTATATTTCTTTTTTTGATAAAGTCAAAAATAAATTTTCTGTACTTTTCGCGTTTTGGAATGCTGTCTACGGTTGTAAACATATTGAAAAAGCCGTTAACTTCCTTTAAATAATATCCCATAAACGATTCGTTTCTGTTATGAGCCTCATCCATCAAATTGCGATAAGTTTTTAAATCTTTCATAACAAACGAATTTTCAAGCTCTTTTTGATAGCGGGAAAGCATATTTTCGCTGAAATCCCCGCGCACAAGCGCACGAACGGCTGTTTCTCCAGCAAGTTTACCGCTTATCATCGCGAGATTTGTTCCTTCCCAGTGAAGATTGTTTACAAGCATTGCTGCGTCACCTGCTATCATAACTCCCGCGCCGAAAAGTGTCGGAAGTTTTTTATAACCGCCTTCCGGAATAAGGTGAGCGGAATATTCAAGAAGTTCACCGTCCTTAATCAAAGGCGCAATTGAAGGATGAGATTTTAACGCATCCAACACTTCATAAGGTTTAAGATTGTGTTCGCACAATTCATCAAGCCCGATACCCAAACCTATGGACACCGATTCTTTGTTTGTATAAATAAACCCCAGTCCGAGCATGCCAAGCATAGGCCCGCCGAAAATTTCATAAATACAACCTTCATCATCTGAAAGATTAAATCTTTCATTAATTTTTTCTTTATCGAGTTTAATAACTTCTTTTACACTTAAGGCAACGTCTTTCGGCTCAATAGTTTTTCTGAAGCCGATTTGCTTGGCAAGAAGAGAATTCACTCCGTCTGCAAGAACAACAATGTCAGCAAAATAATCTTCCAGCTCTGTTTTAACGCCGACAACCTTTTCATTTTCTATCAAAAGCTCACGAACTACAGTTTCCTCAACAACAATTACGCCTTCTTTTTTAGCCTGTTCTGCCATCCAACGGTCGAATTTACCGCGGATAACAGAATAACTGGGATTTTCAGCATCCTTATGACGGTAAGAAATTACAGTCGAATCGTCCTCGCCGAGAATCGCATATTTGTGCTCTACATTTAACCTTTCAACAGGCGCTTCTTTTTCAAAGTCAGGAAAAACTTCGCGGGTAGGTTGAGCGTAAATGGCACCGCCAAAAACATTCTTGCTTCCGGCAAAATTTCCCCGCTCAATCAAAATAACTTCATGTCCTGCCCGCGCAATTGTTACCGCACAGGCTATTCCGGCAGGCCCGCCCCCGACAACTATCACTTCTGTTTTATTCTTGCCAGTATCAGTCATAAAACTCCCTTTTATAGAGAATATTATACATCAAAATCTGTTCGTTGTAAAATACCCGTATGAACATAACCGCAGGAATTTTTAAAGGCAGAAAAATCATCGCGCCGGATGAAAAAATTACCAGACCGACACTTTCTAAAGTAAGAATGAGTGTTTTCAACACTTTGCAGGCTATGATGGATTTTGAAGGGAAAACTTTCCTTGATATGTACGCCGGCTCCGGAATTATGGGATTGGAAGCCTTATCACGCGGTTTCGGTTATGCTCTTGCGTTTGAAAAACACCCGAAAGCCGCGCAAATTATAAAAAATAATTTTCAAAAATTTACTCCGCATCCCAAATTACAAATCGGAGACGCCATAAAACTTGCACAAAAAATTGAAAAACCTTTTGATGTAATTTATATAGACCCGCCGTATTTTGCAGGGATTTATGAAGCGAGCCTTGATGCAATAAAAAATATTGCACAAAATATCATTATTTTAGAACATGTTAATGAAGTTGATTTTAAAGAGTTTGAAATTCTGAAACAGAAAAAATACGGCGACAAATATATAACTTTTTTACTGAATATAAAGTATTGTAAATAGCATGTTCATGATATTATTTAGAAAAAGTGTTTATACCAATTTTTAACATGAAGGAGAAAAATTATGGGTGAAAAACGCGTATGGCTTTTCAGAGAGGGCAACGCAAACATGCGCAATCTGCTTGGCGGAAAGGGCGCAAACCTTGCTGAAATGACCAATTTGGGGTTACCGGTGCCTCCCGGATTGACAATCACAACTGAAACATGTATGGATTACATCAATCACGGAAACAAAATGCCGGAAGGACTTATGGACGAAGTAAGAGCTGCATTGAAAGAAGTTGAACAGCAGGCAGGAAAGAAATTCGGAGACACAACAAATCCGCTTCTTGTTTCTGTACGTTCAGGTGCAAGACTCTCAATGCCGGGTATGATGGAAACCATCCTCAACCTCGGTATGAATGATGAAACTGTTGAGGCAATGATTAAATTGACCAACAATCCGAGATTCTGCTATGACAGTTACCGCAGATTTTTAACAATGTTCGGTTCAGTAGCCTGGGACATGGACAGACAAAAATACTTCGAATCCGAAGTTGAAAAAGTTAAAGAAAGAGAAGGCGTAAAAGAAGACACTCAAGTTTCTGCAGACGGATGGAAATCTTTAATTCCTATTTACAAAAACGTTATCAAAGAAGTAACAGGAAAAGAATTTCCGCAAGATCCTTACGTTCAGCTTGAAGAAGCAATTGAAGCGGTATTCCGCTCTTGGAATATTCCGCGTGCGGTTGCTTACAGAAACATGAACAAAATCGACCACAACTACGGTACAGCCGTAAACGTTCAAACAATGGTATTCGGAAACATGGGTGACGATTGTGCTACAGGTGTTTCATTCACCCGTAACCCGGCAACCGGCGAAAACAAATTCTACGGCGAATATCTTACAAACGCTCAGGGCGAAGACGTTGTTGCAGGTATCAGAACTCCGAAAGACATCTCAGAACTTGCAAACGAAATGCCTGATTTGTATAAACAATATGTTGACATCGCCAAAAAACTTGAAAACGGCTACAAAGACGTTCAAGATATGGAATTCACAATTGAAAAAGGCAAATTGTGGATTCTGCAAACCCGTAACGGAAAAAGAACAGCAGCCGCTGCTGTCAGAATTGCCGTTGAAATGGAAAAAGAAGGAATTATCACAAAGGAAAGAGCAATTCAGCTTGTTGATCCTTATACTGTTAATCAAATTCTTCTTCCTTGTTTTGATGATGCTGCAATCAAAGAAGCTCATAAAATTGCCCACGGTGTAAACGCATCTCCGGGTGCTGCTGTCGGTAAAATCGTATTTGATACGGAAGAAGCAGCTGAAAGAGGCGCTGCCGGCGAAAAAGTTATTCTTGTCCGTGTTGAAACATGTCCTGATGATATTCACGGCATGGCAGTTGCTCAAGGAGTTTTGACTCTCCGCGGCGGTGCAACATCTCACGCAGCGGTTGTTGCAAAAGGTATGGGAAAACCATGCGTTTCAGGATGCGAAGATTTGAAAATAGATCTTGCTAACGGAACTTTAACCGGCAGCGACGGAACCGTTTACAAAAAAGACGATGTTATTTCTCTTGACGGCGGAAAAGGTCTTGTAATGGCAGGAGCCGTTAAACTTGTTGAAGCAAAAATCGACGACAACTGGAATACATTCTTCTCATGGGTCGATGAAATAAGAGAAATGAAAGTTGAAGCTAACGCTGATACTCCAAAAGACATTGAAAACGCATTGAAATTCGGTGCAGAAGGTGTCGGCTTATGCCGTACGGAACACATGTTTATGGATCCGGAAAGACTCCCGTGGGTTCAAAAAATGATTATTGCAGGTACTCCGGAAGCAAGAAAAGAAGCATTGGACAAACTTCTTCCTATGCAATATTCAGATTTTTATGCAATGTTCAAGGCACTCGGTGCAAAACCGATGACAATCAGATTGTTAGACCCGCCGCTTCATGAATTTTTGCCGAACAAAGAAGACTTGATTGCAGAAGTTGCAACATTAAAGGCTCTCGGCAAAGATTACAAAGCAAAAGAAGAACTTCTTCATGTTGTTGAAGGTTTGTCCGAATCTAACCCGATGATGGGATTAAGAGGATGCCGTTTGGGCTTAACTTACCCTGAAATCAACGAAATGCAGGTTCGCGCAATTTTTGAAGCAGCATGCGACGTTAAAAAAGAAGGAATTGACGTAAAACCGTGGGTTATGGTTCCGTTAATCGGACATGTCAACGAACTTAAAGTTGCAAAAGAAATTTTGACAAGAGTTGCTGATGATGTAATGAAAGAAAAAGGTATCAAACTTGATTACAAATTCGGTACTATGATTGAAATTCCGCGTGCGGCTTTGACGGCTGACGAAATCGCAGATTATGCGGAATTCTTCTCATTCGGTACAAATGACCTGACACAGATGACATTCGGATATTCCCGCGACGACGCAGAAGGTAAATTCCTTAAACGTTACGTTGAACAAAAAATTCTGCCCGCTAACCCGTTTGAAACTCTTGATAAAAAAGGTGTCGGACAGCTTATTTCAATGGCAATGGCTAAAGGAAAACCTGTTAACCCGCATCTTTTGGGCGGTGTTTGCGGAGAACACGGCGGAGATCCGGATTCAGTCAAGTTCTCTCACAAAATCGGACTTGATTATGTTTCTTGTTCACCGTTCAGAATCCCGCAGGCAAAACTCGCTGCAGCGCAAGCTGTTGTTGAAAACAAATAAGCGAAAAAATTAAACAACAGACTGGCGGCTGAAATCAGCCGCCAGTCTGTTGTTTTAATATAAAACTTATTTTCGACGAATAATCAGTTCAAAATCTCTTTTAATTTTCCGCTTTTGTACGTTGCTTCCAAATCAGTGTATCCGCCAACATAATGACCGTTAATTATTATCTGCGGCACTGTCTGAATTTGTTTGCCGAATGTTGTAGAAAGCTCCTCGCACATGCCGTCAAAATCATCATCAACATTATGTTCCGTAAATTCAAGTTTTAAAGAGCCCAAAAGTTTTTTTGCCTTGATGCAGTAAGGACAAGTTGAAGATGTGTAAACATCAATTTTATTCATATAAACCTCCATAATTTTTTCTATATTATAGAGGTTTTTTATTTTTTTTGCAAATTTAAAATAAAATTTTAGCCGATTTTCGCATCATAATCAGTTCCGCCGATTATTTTCAAATGTCTTTCAGCACCTTCGCCGACTGATTTGCTTTCAAGATTGTGCTGTTCAACAAGTTCATGCTGCAATTTTCTTATATGCTGGTTTTGCGGAGTTAATTCAACATGTCCGGCACCTGCCAGAACTTTATTAATTGCGGCTTTTGCTTCATCCAGAGCACGTTCGGCATCGTCGTAATATCCAAGTAATGTCTGCGAAGTTTCGGTTATATCCAGCGCTTCTTTTAAAACTTTTTGAATCTGAGCCATTGAATTGGTCTTTACATAAAAAATCTGCAATCTGTAATCGTTTGCCGTGCTTAAAATTCTTGCCCCGCCTTTGGCAAAATTTTTGTGAGCGATCACTATATCCGCATCATCCAAATTCCGCGTAATTTCCGCATTCAAATCCAGACGCTCGATTACTTTTTCAACAACACTCCGCGAAACTGCGTAAAGATAAATCTTTTTAAACTTTTTCACTTCATCAACATACTTCTGACGTGAAAAACTGAATTTTAAACTGTCCGTCGGATCTTTTAAAGTTTTATGCTCAAGTTTGTCGATATTTTCTTTTAATTCACTCAGAGAATTGTGCTCATGATGAGGAATAACAGTTTCGGCTTCCGCTTTCGGCTCCGTCTCGTAAACCTTGTCAACCTTACGTATTTCCGGACGAATCGGCCAGCCGCGTAAAATGTAATCGACAGCTTCTGCCGTATCCTTGTAAACCGCAAGAGTGTTACGATCCAGAATTTCAATAACAATATCAAATGTCGGCTGTTTTTCGCGTTCAAGAACAGTTTTTTGCGACGCTCTTCTTCTTGCTTCATCATCACCCAGTGTAACGGATTGGATTCCGCCGACCAAATCCGATAAAGTCGGGTTCTTAATCAAACTTTCAAGTGAATTACCGTGAGCGGTTGCAATCAACATAACACCGCGCTCTGCAATTGTTCGGGCAGCCTGTGCTTCTGCTTCTGTCCCGATTTCATCGACAACGATTACCTCCGGTGTGTGATTTTCAACCGCCTCAATCATTATATCCTTTTGGAATTCCGGTTGTCTTACCTGCATACGTCTTGCATGACCGATTGCCGGATGCGGAGTGTCACCATCACCTGCAATTTCATTTGACGTATCGACAACTACAACACGTTTTCCCAATTCATCAGCAACCAACCTTGAAATTTCACGTAACTTTGTAGTTTTACCAACCCCCGGACGACCGAGAAATAAAATACTTTTGTTCATCATACAGATGTCTTTTATACAGGCAATTGTTCCTGTTACAACCCTTCCTATTCTGCATGTAAGTCCTATAACTTTTCCCTGCCGGTTCCTGATTGCACTGATTCTGTGTAGGGTTCCGGGAATTCCGGATCTGTTGTCCGAGGTAAATTCTTGAATATGAGAGGTGATATAATTGATATCGTCTTCCGTCACAAAATCGTTTCCGATATACTCAATTTTACCGTTCGCATGCCTGATTTCCGGAGTTCGGCCTATATCAAGAACGATTTCGATTACATCCTCCATCTGTTCATAGGTCACCAGTCTTCTTACCCTGTCCGGTAAAATTTCTAACAATCTGTCTAAATCGTTGTGAAATTGTAGGTTGCTCATCGCTTATATGCCTCTCAATTTTGCTGATATACAAAATTTACTTTATTGGCTTTTTTATTTTTTTTGAATTATCATCTCTTCTAATTTTATTATACCACTTTTTTCAAAATTTTCTTCAATCTTTAGTATTACATTTGTAGCAATTTTTACAAAAATTTACTTGTTCGTTATAGTCAAAAGTGTTGATTTGACACGTTTTCAGGTAAGTTAAATCTCATATTTTTTTGAATAATTTTTCTTGAAATTTTTAAAATATTTTTTATTTTTTTAATGAAAAATTTTAAGAAATCCGGACATAAAAAATAATTATTTTCGTATTTCTTATTGCGTATTCATGGTAAAATCAAAATGTGTTAAGAATAGAAAGGAAATATGAATATGAGAACGCAAAATATTACCCCGTCATTCTCCGGAAAATTTGTCATACCAAATAGCGGGGACAATAAAAAAGTTAATTATTTGTACAACAAAGTATCCAAAATTGTAAAAGACAACAATATTTCAGGCGACTTTCACAATGATAAAATTGTTTTGACAACTGACAAAACACAGGAAAAAAATCTTTTTAATTCTTTAAAGGAATTAGGAATAAAGATTTTTTCGCTGAATGAGAAAAAGTAAACTTTTTTTCAATTAAAAAGACCGCTTATTATATAAGCGGTCTTTTTAATTCTTTTATTGAAACTATGCTTTTGCAGCACCTGATTTTTCAATAATTTCTTTTTCGATATTTGCAGGAACTTGTTCATAGTGGTCAAATTCCATTGAGAAAGTTCCGCGGCCTTGAGTGTTACTTCTCAAGTCAGTTGCATAACCGAACATGTTTGCAAGAGGAACGATTGATCTTACGATTACGTTTCCTGTATTGCCTTGAGGTTCTTGACCTTCAACACGGCCTCTTCTTCTTGAAATATCACCGATAATTGTACCTGTAAATTCTTCAGGAATTTCGATTTCAACTTTCATCATCGGCTCAAGTATGCAAGGCTGAGCTTTGCGGCAGCCTTCTTTGATTGCCATAGAACCTGCGATTTTGAATGCCATTTCTGAAGAGTCGACTTCGTGGTAGC
>CALVAS010000024.1 GCA_944325585.1 Candidatus Gastranaerophilales bacterium | reverse complement strand
GGAAATCAAAACGGATCTGGAAATGTTCTTGAAGTTTATAAATATGAATAATATAAACTGCATGATTTTAAATCCTGACGAAATTTCAAAATAACATTTTATAATCCGAAAATTTTTCAGATGATTAATTGATGTAATTTAATGCTCATGTTATTTTAGATTTAAAAGAGGCTATATGGACATTTTATTTTTAATTGACAGAATTGAGTTAAAATATTTTGAATTTAATAATCTGGTGACAAATTTTTGGATTATCAGGGAACTAATAAGAAAAAACAATTGCGTTTATATAACAACAATTGACAAATTGGGAATTTGTGATGAAAAGGCTTATGCTCATTGTTATTCGGTGTTTGAAAAGCACGGTAACATTTTATATGAACATAAGCCTTTTAAACGCAATATTGAGGATTTCGGACTTGTTATGTTTCGAAACGATCCGCCGGTTGATTTGGATTATATAAATGCAACTTACATCTTCGACTTTGTTAATCGGGCTAAAACCGTTGTTCTGAATGAGCCGAAGGCAATCCGCGGGTTCAGTGAAAAATTGCATGCAATGCTTTTTCCTGATTTAATGCCAGAACATATTGTTACTTCTTCCAAAAGCGATATTCTTGACTTTTTGTCAGAACATGAAGAAATTGTTTTGAAGCCATTAAACAGATGCTTCGGAGCCGGAGTTATGACGCTCAAAAAAGGCGACAAAAACACTTCTGTTATCATAAATTCCATGACAAACAACGGAACAACGCTTGTTATGGTTCAAAAATATCTTGAAAAAGCCCGTTTCGGCGATAAAAGAGTGTTGTTTCTGGGTGATGAAGTCCTTGATTATTGTGTCCAAAAACTTCCGTCAAATGATGATTTTAAATTTAACGAACACTGTGATGCAAATATAGTTAAAGCTGTTTTGACTGATGAGGAAAAGAAAAAATTCATTCCGGTTGCCAAAAAACTCAATGCAATGGGGCTTCCTATGGTTGGTCTTGACGTAATTGACGGGAAAATTATAGAAATCAATGTGACAAGTCCGTGTTATTTTATTAAAGAAATCAATAATCACTTTGGCGTTGAACTTGAAAAGAAAATAACGGATTTTATTCTCTCTCATGTTAAAACCAAATCTTTGATATGCTAAGAATATCTTTTGGTAACTCCGCCTATATCAACGATTTTGACTATTGCATTTCCTGACTTGTCCGTACCGATTATGGCATTGTCTTTGTGCAAATCACAGTGCACCAGACCGACTTTGTCCAGTATCAGCTGCAAATAACCGGTTATTAAGTCCTCTTTGCTTTTAGGCTCAAATTTGTTGCGTCTGTTTATTTTACCGGGGTTTATTCCTTTTTTGGCAAGTTCAATTAGTTCTATACCTGTTTGTTTTAAAAAATCAATTGAGAAATCCGTTAAACTCGGGTATTCCTTTTTGAAATGAACTATCGGACTAATCTTTTTGGGCGGAGTTTCATATTCTGTTGCCATGTATCCGGCTTTTATATCACCCCAGTAAATTTTAGAAATGTATTTGCAGTTCAGGCTGTTTAAGTTGAGCCCGTGAGCAAGTTCCGCATAGACTCCGTTTGTATTTGCTTCATACATATCAGGATTTATTTTTTTGAAAGTTTTGATAAAAAGTTTTTCAAGAGTCGGATTTTTACCTTTTTCAACCAGAACATAGCCTCTTTTAATATATTTCCCGCGAACGTTGCGGCGTTTCAAATATACACTGTTTGACTCATCAAGTATTCCGAAATGTCTGAGTGTATTTGTTAGATAAGTGGAGGCTTCTTTTATTCTTTTGTTTTCCAAATCCGCCTTTTGTCTGGAATAAGATTTATTTACTTCTGTTACATCATAAGGTTTTAAATGTTTTATAGCAGCTCTAAATGCAAGAAAAATCTTTTGAGAAACCTCTTCCCGCTCTTTTTTGCAGAGCGTGCTTAATTTTTTCTGCCAGTTTTTGGGCAGAGTTCCCGCAATGCCGTCTGATGCTCTGTCGTTTAAAAAGATTTCCGCAATTTCCTTTTGCGTGTTGATAAAATTTTTCGTAAATATGTCTGTCGCGCCGCAGAAGGATGTCTGATTGACAAAACAAGGAACAGATTTTTTATCTGTTCCTAAAGGTTGTTTCATTGTTTTATTAAGAGTAGTCCCAAGATTAATCACATTCATACTAATACCATAGCAAAAATATTTTTGCCGGTAAATAGTGTATTTTTTACAATTTTTAATAATTAATTACTTTACTCTTGAAAAAACTTCAACATCCGCATCGTCAAAGGTATTTGTATTAAAGTAAGCACATGATGCGACCATAGCGGCGTTATCCGTACAATACTTCATCGGCGGTGCAAAAACTTTGTAACCTTCATCTGCAAAATTAAATATTTTTTTTCTTATTTCAGAGTTAGCGGCAACTCCACCAGCGATAACAACCTGTTTGTAACCTTTTTCCGTAAGAGCTGCTTTTAATTTTTTTGCAAGCGTTTTGGAAACAGTTTCCTGAAAACTTGCACAGATATCTTTAACAATATTGTCAGGAAGTTCTGTTTGTCCATCAGGTAATTCTGATTTTAATTGCTTAACGAGTCTTAAAACTGCGGTTTTAAGTCCGCTGAAGCTGAAATTGTATCCGTCAACTTTTCCTTCCGGAAGTTTATATGATTTCGGGTTGCCTTCCTGCGCAAGTTTATCAAGGCGCGGGCCTCCCGGATATGGAAGTCCGATAAGTCTTGCAACTTTATCATAAGCCTCGCCCACGGCATCATCAATTGTTTCTCCCAGAATAGTCTGCTCTGAATAGGATTTTACATCAATAATCTGGGTGTGGCCGCCGCTTACAAGAAGAGCCATAAAAGGCGGTTTTAAATCCGTATCAAGATAATTTCCGCAAAGATGCGCATTCAGGTGATTAACGCCGATAAACGGTTTGTCATAAACAAGCGCAAGCGTCTTGGCTGCATTAAGCCCGACCAGAAGGCATCCGACTAATCCGGGGCCGACAGTTCCTGCAAATGCACTGATATCATTGGGGGTAATGCCATAATTCTCTTTTGCCTGACGAAAAGTTTCATCTATTACGACATTTATACTCTCCAGATGTTCTCTTGCCGCAATTTCAGGTATAACCCCGCCGAATTGTTCATGTGTTTTGATTTGAGAAGCAACTACGTTCGCTATAACTTCACGACCGTTTTTAACAATAGCGCAGGCTGTTTCATCACAGCTTGATTCTATTGCCATCATATAGTTGTCATATCCGCTTTCCGGACCTATTTCAATCTGTTTGTGGGAAAAAAGTGTATTTTTTATATTTTTCATAGTAATATTGTAATACAAATATAAACTAAAAGGATAAAATGTTATTTTTAGATAAAACAAAAATCAGAATAGTATCAGGCCGCGGCGGCAACGGAATGGTTGCGTGGCGCCGCGAAAAATATGTTGACAAAGGCGGCCCTGCAGGAGGCGACGGAGGCAAAGGCGGAGATGTATATCTTGTTGCTGACGAAAACATGTCAACATTGATGGATTTCAAGTATAAATCTGTTTTTAAAGCGGAAAGCGGAGAAAACGGCGGAATAAAAAATTGCCACGGAAAATGGGCCAAAGATTTATTTATAAAAGTTCCTGTCGGTACAGTTGTTCTTGATGTTAAAACAGGTAACGTAATTGCAGACTTAACAACTCACGGCCAGCAGGTTCTTGCGGCACAAGGCGGCCGCGGCGGCAGAGGCAATGCAAGATTTGCAACCGCTCAAAAACGTGCGCCTCAATTCTGCGAACCCGGGGAACCCGGAATTGAAAGAGAATTGATTCTTGAGTTGAAACTTATTGCGGATGTCGGGCTTTTAGGTATGCCCAATGCCGGCAAATCCACTCTTATCAGCCGGATAAGTTCAGCTAAACCCAAAATAGCGGATTATCCTTTCACAACGCTCGTGCCTAATCTAGGTGTAGTACGCGGTCTTAACGGAGACGGTTTTGTTGTTGCTGATATTCCCGGGCTAATTGAAGGAGCCTCAGAAGGTGTCGGTTTAGGGCATGATTTCTTAAGACATGTAGAAAGATGCAGATTCCTTGTTCATCTTGTCGATACTACGGAAAATGGTCCGTTTGCAAATTATAAAATAATAAATAACGAACTTGAAAAACATTCTCACAGACTTGCTTCGCTTTATCAAATAATTGCGCTTAATAAAATTGATGCTATTGACGATGAAAAGAAACAAAGTCTTTTAGAGCAGTTTAAAAAAGTATCGGATGATGTATTCCTGATTTCTGCCGTAACAGGTGACGGTGTTCAAAATCTGGTTGCCAAAATGTCAGAAATGGTTGAAAAAATAGAAAAGCCTGTTTCCGAGATTGTTGTAGAAGATGATGACGGGGCTTATAACAATGATGACAGCGAATATGAAATCACAAAGGCTTCAAAAGATACGTATATAATAGTAGGCGGTAAAATCGGACGTTTAGCAAAGGTTACTGACGCAAGAAATACCGAGCAGGTGATAAGATTCCAGAATATATTAACCGGCATGGGGGTCTTTGATAAACTCAAGTCGATGGGCGTAAAAGACGGAGATACAATAATTGTCGGTCATTTGGAATTCGCTTATTACGCTGATGAGTTTTTCGGTTAAATTTATTTTTAAAACTTGCTTTTTCCTGCCGATTCCGCTAAAATCAGACTCAAAGGGGACATTATGAAGTGTTATAAATCAAAATGGATTTTGACATCAGAAGGCGAAATTCTGAAAGATTATGCAATTGTGGTTGATGAAGGAAAAATAATTGACATTATTCCTAATTCTCAAGTTAATTTTGAAGAAAAAAATGTAAAAGAATTAGGAAATTCCGTAATAACTCCGGGATTTATTGATTTATTTACCCAGTATCAATATACGAATGCAGGCTCTGTAAAGCCTGTGCATTTAAAAAATAAATTGAAAAAGTTTTTTCAGAATATTGCAAAAAAATATACCTTTGCAGGCGTCTCAAGCGACAATTATTCGCTCAAATGGGCAAACATTCTGAGCGATTATTTTTCAATGGACAGAACCGAAAAAATTGAATCCTTTAAAACAGGTATCGAAATGTCTATTAAAGCAGGGACAACATGTATTGCGCAGGTCTCCCGTGAATTTAAGTATTTTGATATAATAAATAAGGTTCCGATAAAGAATTATCTGTTTTTTGAAGTTTACGCAGACAGTTCAGAAAAGAGTAAAAAGAAGTTTAAAGACTTGCGTGATAAAGTTGAAGACTTAATTTACCACAAAGGCGAAAATACTCATATCGGTATTATGTTAAATTCAATTTCCGGCGTGCACAAAAAGCTCTGGGAACTGTTTTCAAAATACTGCCGAAAACATAATATGCTTTTAATGACGAGATTTGCCGAGTCTCAGGATGAAATAGAATGGTTGAAATTCGGCTTTTCAGACATTGATCTTCTGCACAAGTTTATGGGATTCCGTAAGATTACGCCTTATACAAAAGGTCTTAATCCGGTCGCGTATCTCGACAATCTGAAAGTCCTCACTAAAAAGATAATCGTGGCAAACGCAAATTATGCTGACGAAAAAGAGTTGGAACAGCTTTCTAATACCGGTGTTAAATACGTTTACCAGCCGTGTTATTCGGACGAAATCTGTAATAAAAAACTTGATTTTTCAACAGTGCTTAAGTATTTCGACGAAAATTGCGGATTCTCGACTCAAAGTTTTGCAAAAGATAAAAACTTCAGCCTTCTCTCGCTGGCAAATGAAGTTAACAAAGAGACGAACCTTCCGATTGATGAACTGCTGAAATACTTGACGATTTATCCCGCAAAAATTTTGCGTCTTGAAAACACTACAGGCTCAATCAAAATCGGAAAAGATGCTGACTTCAATGTATTTAAACTTGAAGATGGGGAAGATTTTAATGCATTGAAAAATCATTCAATGCCTTACGCGACTTACTCAAAAGGCAGAAAACTCGTAAAGGCGGGAAATATAAGGTTTTCACTATGACAATAATAAATGAAAAGTTTACTGTTCACACCAAAGGCAATACTCAAATCGTGGATATCACACAGAATGTCCAGAATTCCGTGTATCTTCACAATCTTCAGAATGCCGTTGTTCATGTGTATGTTGCTGGAAGTACGGTCTCAATTACCAATATTGAATACGAACCAGGACTGTTAAAGGATTTGCCGGAAGCTCTCGACAGAATAGCATCGGTAAATTCCGAGTATCACCACGACGAAACCTGGCATGACGGCAACGGATACGCGCATATAAGAGCTTCTATTATCGGAAACAGTACAACAATTCCTCTGATTGACGGTGCGCTTCAACTTGGTCAGTGGCAGCAGATTGTTTTGATAGATTTTGATAACAAAGCCCGTACAAGAACCGTTTATGTGCAAATAGTCTATTAAGTCTGTTAAATTAATCACTAAACTTTAAGAGTTTTTCGATATCAACTTCCAACGCGTTGGCAAGCTCTAAAATTTTACCGAGTGACATATTTTGCCTGCCGCATTCGATACATGCGATGTAATTAGGGTTTACATCGAGTATTTCAGCAAATTTTTCTTGTGTCAGCTCCTTTTTTATTCTTTCTATTTTAACGTTTTTCCCGAATCTTTTTAACAAAGAAGTTTTATCCATTATTTATAATTATACAAATATTGACTTATGACTAATAGTAAGTTATAATGTATATAAATATATGTTATAATATATAGTTAATACATTCTTTAATAATATGTAAACCGGATTTCAGAATATAAAAAACCGTAATCGGTCTAGTATATAAAGGTGAATAGCGTATGAAAGAAACGAGGATAATTGGCGGATTTTCGCTTGTAGAGATGATGTTATTGCTTTTGATAGTGTCATTAATGATAGCATCAAGCGTGGCGGTAATATCAAAGCGACACGTAAAAGTGCCGCGAATCGCGATGCACGGGGCATATATGTGCTATTACAAGAACGGGAATTTGCATGAAGAGCGGTATGTGGGCGCAAATCTGACTAAAAAGATACTTGACCGTGACGTAACGGAATGTAGTTTTACGCCGCCTGACAGGGTATCTTATTTGCACATACAGGCGACAGCCGGCGGAGGCGGCGGCGGTGATGCGGGTTATACCGGCGGAACATATGTTGAGCACGAATCCGAAACGGAAGTTATTTCTCCATTTGGCTTGACGGAGGAATATGTTGTGGATGTAAAGGGGATTACGTCTGCAGGTAATGAAGATATTTGGGGACGCATTTATGCCTACATAGATGCAACAGGAGAAAAAGGCGATGCAGGAAACGGCGGTGATGTTTGGTCTATAAAGCGTGAATGCAGCGGTACCGCGTGTTTGGCTGAGCGCACATGGGAAAATAAGGGTAAAACGACTGCATACAAAGAAAAAGGTTGCAGAAATAAAACATTGTCTGTAAACGAAACATCAGATGGTCGTGTGTACCAATATGAACCCAGAACTTATAAATATTATTGTAAAAAGGATTGTGGTGCGGAGCACAACAACTCAAGCAAAAGAAAAGATAAATATGATTGTAATGCAGACTGTGTTGCGTACGAATACACAGAGCAATATGCTTCAGCTAGTGACGAAGATTTTGATAAATGTCCAGATAACGATTGGATAGAAAAACGTTGTCCATCAACAATGGAAACGGATAGTTGTAATGCGGAAGATTGTGATGAAGATTCAGACTATGATGGGGATTGTTCAGGGCTATACTATATGACTTACCGACCTGATGATGCTGTTAATACTTATGCCTGTCGATATTGTGATAGAGACTGTACCGGCCGCAGCTATACAGCTAGGGGCTGCTCCGGTTGTCCGCGGGTCCCGGATGCTGAGGGTAACCCCACAAGTGAGTGTTCCGGCGGAAAATCAACTTATTGCTTTAGCGGAACATATGAAAAATACAATGGATATTGTGATGGAAATTCAGGCTATTATTATGCCGACGAATATGGAAATTGGGTTACCTATTCAAACAGAGTTTGTGATGGTTATGCGGACATGATAGATTCTGACAACTGCGGCACAGGCAGCACATTCTGGGATGAGTGTGATAGTTCTGATGAGCCACCTACTTCTGAACTTACAGGACTTACGAATAATCCGCCTGCAACTTGTACAAATTATTATAATATTCCGCAAAGTGTAACAGAATGTGAGTTGGAAAATAAAAAAGAATTTGATATATGGGTAGACGATGTGTATCAAAGGGATGTAGATCCGGATACGAATGATTATCCGAGTTATATGGAGGTCGTTACGGCTTTTAACAATCAATATAAAACGGATAGAGGAACTAAGCCGTTAGTTGAACGAGAAATAATAGTTGTAGATGACAGTCAGAATTACCAAATATGCAACTACGGTAACCCTACCTTATTTGAAACAGTAACAAATGAAGGAATCTTTGGGTCTTTTGTAATCGGCCTGGATACTATAGTTAGTGACAAGGTTGATTGTAATTCCGAAGCACTGACGGAAGCGTTCGGCGAAGGTATTATAAAGGTCAAAGACGGTCAAACTACAACAGTGCCAACTTTAAAGAAAGTAAATTCTTCAGAACAATATAATCCTATAATTGAATATGATATTTCCGAAAAGACTGATACCTACAGTGCTGAACCATACGGTACAGCAAAGCAGACTCCTGCTTTAAGTGATACTGCTACCCAGCACACTGATTCCGGATACATCTCGTATAAAAATCCTTTTACTGATGTTACCTACAAACCGAAAAAGCAATTTTATACCTCCTGTAATATTGGCGATTACAAAAATTGGGAAAACTATGTCAAAGAAATGGATACCTCTGAATGTGACAAGATTGATGATTACATTGGGAAAGGTAATGTAAATAATATGAAGTTATTCAAAGAATGGAATAGTTTTCGTAAATATACTCACGATCCGATATCAATCAGGGTTGAATCAGAGTGCATGGATGTTCTATCAACCTGGGAAACATTCAATCCTAGTACAGGTGCAACCGAGCTTGATGAGGATGGTAATCCCAAAAGCGGTTATGGTGCCCAAAACAAGATATGTATGCTTAATTTTGATGATTATGATGATCCTAAAAATGAAACAGACAGCACTTTAACAGACGAAAACGGCGGAACCTTTACAAAAGACAAATGTGCTTATCTTGCTACTATGGCAAATGGCGGTACCGGCGGCAAAGGACAATCGTGTACTATTGGCGGTGTTGTTGGCGGACTTAATGTCTTATATAAAGGTCAAGGCGGTATAATGCCGGGTATTCGAGGAAGTAATGCCATTGCTATCCAGCCAAATGAACTTGTAAAAACGCTTTTCACTGAAGCAGAGTGGAAAAATCAGTCCTCAGCATTTGCGCAAAACGGTACTGATTCAATAGGTTACGCACAAATATGGCTTGGTCAGGGCGAAGGTGATGTTGAAAGTATGCCTTCATGCGCTGTGCATAAAACTCAAGTACCAACAAAAGGAACCGGTGCCGTTAAAAAAACACCGGGAAATGCTGATGATAGTGTTGAAGAAGGTGAAAACGGAACAGATGGCTCGCTGGAATATATCGGTGCCTCTGAGGCCAATGTAGATAAAGGAGTCAACCAAATCGGTTATCTTGTAAAATTCCCTGGTTTACCGGCTAAAGAAAATTATAAATACAGATATTATTATACGTGGGATACTAACTACATGCAGTACGGAGAAGGCGGAAAGGCCGGCGAATACCGTGCAATGATTGTACGTCCCGCAAAAGGTAAAGAAATAAAAATAACACTTGGACGCGGCGGTTGCGGCGGAAGTAATATTTCAGCGGACGGGGTTTCTTGTGTTGAAGGCAACACTGCAGGAAGCGGAAGTTCAGGTCTTGACGGCGGTGATACTATAGTCGGGGATATTTTGACTGTAGAAGGCGGTAAAGGCGGTTTAGGCGGACAGGTAACAAATACCGAACAGCTTCCATACTGGCACGAAGGCGGAGACTTCTACAAAGCTGAACCTGGTACTGATGGCGAAACCAGAGAAATTAAAGGTATAAAAGCAAATATTATGAATCTGGTATTGCCGATTGACAACTCAATTTTAGGTCAATGGTTAACAGCATCAGGTCGCGGCGGTAACGGCGGCGGATCCGAAAATAAATGCTGGGCAAGCCAATGGGTACGATATTTTGAAGATCATCCTGATGATGCATCTATATATCCTGAGGATGTTGCATGCCGTACCGGAGATTACTATACTTCAGAACCTCTGGCAACAAACGGAACCGACGGACTTGTTCTTATCAGATGGTAATTCGACAACGGACTTTATTATATGATAAACTGTGGGTATTGAATTGTTCAATACCCTTTTCCTTATATATATTATACCCGCATTTTTTTCTCTGCAACAATTTTAAAACACTCTTGTAATTCAAATATCTTCTTGCTAAAATTTAACCATAGTACGAAATATAAAGAAGGGATACTTATGACAAAAAGAGTTTTATTATGTATTATGGACGGCTGGGGAATCAGCAAATCTCACCCGGAATATGATGCAACCAAACTTGCAAATCCTGTTCATGTTGACAGATTGGAAAAAGAAGAAAAATTTATTAAAATCCATGCAGATGGTGAATATGTTGGACTTCCGGCAGGTCAGATGGGAAACAGCGAAGTCGGACACCTGAACCTCGGTGCAGGAAGAATTGTTTATCAGGAACTTTCCAAAATCAATAACGCAATAAAGAGCGGGGATTTCTTTAAGAGAAAAGCCTTTCTTGAAGCTGTTGAACATGTAAAATCATGTGACAGTGCTCTTCATTTATACGGACTTGCATCAGACGGCGGAGTTCACTCAGCTCTTGGACATATTCTTGCTTTAATAAAACTCGCGGCAGATAACGGACTTAAAAAAGTGTATGTACATGCCTTTCTTGACGGACGTGATACACCTCCGCAAAGTGCTATGACCTTCTTGCAGCCGATTGAAGATGAACTTAAAAAGTACGGACTTCCGCCTATTGCAACGATTTCCGGAAGATATTACGCAATGGATCGTGACAACAGATGGGACAGAATTGAAAAAGCATACAACGCTTTGCTGTTAGGCGAAGGTGAAAAGGCTGCTTCAGCAGAAGCCGGAGTAAAACAATCTTACGAAAAAGGCGACAATGATGAATTTGTGCTTCCGACAGTTATCGGCGGCTCTGAAAGCCGTATAAAAGATAATGACGCAGTAATTTTCTGGAACTTCAGACCGGACAGAGCACGGGAAATTACAAAAGCGATTAATTTTGAAAACTTTGACGGATTTAACAGAAAAGAAGTCAGAAAGAATCTCTGCTATGTATGTATGACAGAGTATGATGAAACTTTCAAATTCCCTGTTGCATTCGGAAAAGAACATATGAAAAATATTCTCGGTGATGTGCTTGAAGCTAACGGAATTAAGCAATTCAGAACTGCAGAAACCGAAAAATACGCTCACGTTACATTCTTCTTTAACGGCGGAGTTGAGGAGCCTCAAGCCCATGAAACCCGTGTGCTTGTTGCATCTCCAAAAGTTGCAACATATGATTTGCAGCCGGAAATGAGTGCATATGAAGTTTGTGATAATGTTTTGAAAGCAATCGACAATCCTGAATACGGATTTATCCTTGTCAACTTTGCAAACCCTGATATGGTAGGACATACCGGAGTTTTAGAGGCTGCAGTAAAAGCTGACAGTGTTGTTGATGAATGTGTCGGAAAAATTGCCGATGCCTGCAAAAAACATGATATAATTATGCTTTTGACTGCGGATCACGGTAATTCGGAAGTTATGGTGAATTACGAAACAGGCAAGCCTATGACAGCTCACACAACGAACGAGGTTCCGTTTGTACTGATTAATGCGCCGAAAGAAATTCAGCTTAAAGAAACCGGAGCATTATGCAATATTGCGCCGACAATTCTTGATTTAATGGGCATTGAAAAGCCTGCTGAAATGGATTGTGATTCATTAATTAAGAAATAAGAGTGAGACATCAAGTCTGACTGCTTTTCATAAACTTGAAAAATTGGATATATTATGACTGAAAATAAGACTTTTGATATAGATTTTTCATTTAAAAAGAATAACGTGGATGAATTGTTCTTTAATCTTTCCGAAAATCCGGAAGGGTTTAAGAACAAGGATTTCCGTTATACTTTGAGTCTTATTTATCAGACGGTGGAAGACGAGTTTAAGGATGTTTTTTTAAGTCCTTATACTCCTGCAAGAAACACTCATTTCTTTCTTGTAAATGAAAATGATAAGTTATCATTTTTTGTTACGCCGACTAATAATTTTGAATACTATTTGAAATCAAAGGGTTCATTATTCAAATTCCGTTCGCAGGTTATGGGTGACTCTGTAGGATATCCTATGAGTCTTGATCTTGTCATGGATTACTTTGGCGGATTCGGTGATGTTGTTGATTTGGAAGCCGTAACACCGACTTTTATCTATATGAATAATTTGACGCATTTCGTAATGAAAATGATTGAAAAATTATACTTCATTCCGACAGTCAAAACCCGCGGACAAATGTTCAGAATAGTTTATGAACCGATAATTTCAAATCAGCAGCTTGCAAGAATTATCAATACTTTTGAAGAAAATATTCCGGATAATCTTTTCATAAAAGGCGAAAAGCCCAAAAATTTTGTGAAAGATTTTATATACAATTATCTTAATTATGTTCTTTACAAGTTTTTAGGCATAAAAGCGTATAAGTTTAAAGATGTAAAATCCGGAACTTATATGATAAAAGATCTTGAACAACGTTCTCAGATGAAGGGAATGGATATAGCGGAGAATTTTTCACAGTGGTTTGATGAACTTTATCTCGGCAAATATGATGTTATTCCTTTCTTTAAAATCGACAGAGTTGAAGATGAACTCTTTAGACTTAAAGTTCATATAAAAAATCGCAAAACAGGAGAGAGTGTTCTTGTTGATGATTTGTACACAAAAGACGAAATTTTTGGCGCAAATTCATCTGATATTTCAAGAATTGTTGAAAAACAGCTGAATTATGCAATTCGTTATATGCCTGAACTTGAAGAGCTGTTTGAAGATGAATCAAAACTCGCTCTTGATTTAAATTTGAATGAAGTTTATAAGATAATTACTCAAACGGCTTATTATCTGCAAAAAGCGCAGATTGAAGTTATTCTGCCGAAAGAGCTAGTAAATATTGTTGTTCCGAGAGCTTCAATTAATGCAAAGGTCAAAGCCGCTCGCTCAAAAGATCTGGCAGATATCTTCAACAACACTTCATCTTCAAAAATTGCACTTGATGATATTCTTGATTTCTCTTACGAAATTGCAATCGGAAATGAAAAGATATCGTTGGAAGAGTTTAATAAACTTGTTGAGGGCAGTAACGGGCTTATCAAATATAAAAACAAATATGTTTTGATTGATAAAGAAGAAAGTAAAAAAATATTTGAACAGATTGCAAAAGCAAATCTTAAATCAATGTCAAGAATGGAATTGATTCATGCCTCAATGTCAGGCCAGCTTGATCAATATGATTTTGACTATGATAATGCGTTTGCCAAAGTTATTCAGGATTTTACAAAACCTGTTGATGTAACTCCGCCTGCAGAACTTAAAGGTGAGCTTCGTCCTTATCAAATGACAGGTTTAAAATGGTTATGGACAAACGTTTCAAAAGGTTTCGGCGTTTGTATGGCAGACGATATGGGGCTTGGTAAAACAATTCAGGTAATCAGTCTTATTTTGAAAATGAAAGAGGAAGGTACTCTTACCAAACCGGTTCTTGTCATCTGTCCGACTACTTTGATGGGTAATTGGATGAAGGAACTCCAAATGTTTGCGCCGTCGCTTGATGCCGTTGTTTACCACGGGGCAGAACGTCAGCTGGATGTAAAACATGATGTGATATTAACAACATACGCCATAATGCGGATTGATGTTGAAGAGTTGAAAAAACAGGACTGGGGTATGGTAATTGTTGATGAGGCTCAGAATATCAAAAATCCTGACACCGCTCAAACTCTTGCTATCAAAATGTTAAAAGCAGGAGTAAAAGTCGCAATGACAGGTACACCAGTTGAAAACAGATTAACAGAGTTATGGAGTATTTTTGATTTTATAAACCACGGATATCTGGGAAATCTGCGAGACTTTCAGAAAAGTTATGCAATTCCGATAGAAAGATTCAAGGAAAATTCGCGCGCTGCAAAGTTGAAAATGTCAATTTCACCGTTTGTTCTAAGGCGTCTTAAGACCGACAAAAATGTCATTACAGACCTGCCTGAAAAAATGGTTATCAACGATTACTGTTATCTTTCTAAATCTCAGGCTGTGCTTTATGAAAAAACTCTTAATGAAATGATGGAAAAGATAAGCGGATTTACCGGAATCAACCGCCGCGGCAATATATTTAAACTTATTACGGCGTTAAAACAAATCTGCAACCACCCGTATCAATTCCTTAAAGGCGGTGAAATCAGCAAAGAGCTTTCCGGAAAAATGGACAAATGTATTTCAACAGTTCAAAGCATTCTTGATAACAATGAAAAAACTTTGATTTTCACTCAATATAAAGAAATGGGCGACATATTGTGCAAAGTTATCAGTGATGAGTGTAATACTGAACCTTTGTTCTTCCACGGTTCACTGACTGTCCCGCAGCGTGAAGAATTGATTGAAAAATTCCAGAATGAGGATGATTCAAAAGTTATGATTCTGTCATTGAAGGCGGGCGGAACAGGTTTGAACTTAACAAGTGCAACGAATGTAATTCATTACGATCTGTGGTGGAACCCTGCAGTTGAAGATCAGGCAACAGACAGAACATATCGTATCGGTCAGGATAAAAACGTAATGGTTCACAGAATGATTACACTCGGCACTTTTGAAGAAAAAATTGATGAGATGTTAAAATCCAAAAAAGAACTTGCCGATCTTGCGGTTTACGAAGGCGAAAAAATTATTACGGAACTTACGGACGAAGAAATTTACGAAATATTTACATTGTCTGCTTAAGGTTTAACCGAAAATCATATATAACTTGAAATTTTTTTTGTTTCGGTTTATAATCTGAATATATCGTACAAAATGACCATAAAGGTGGTGAAAATATAAATGGCAGAAGTTAAAGTCGGCGAAAACGAAAGTATTGAAAGCGCATTAAGACGTTTCAAGAAAAAAATACAAAAAGCTGGAATCCTTTCAGAAGTTAAAAAACGCGAAAGATATGAAAAGCCCAGTGTAAAAAGAAAACGTAAATCCGAAGCTGCACGTAAACGTAAAGTGTAAATAAGGATTAATAATTTATTAAAAGGACGAAAGTTTATCTTTCGTCCTTTTTAGTGTTTTAGCTTATAAAAAAGCCTCTTTTATAAGAGGCCTTTAAACTATTGGTATTTTATTATTTTGTTTCAATAAAGTTTGTGTTTGGAATATAATTGCTTTTCGTATCATCAATTTCGATTTTGTTAATTATGTTAGCGCGTTTTTTGCGGAATAACATATCAACGAACGCTTCCAATCTTGTGATAAATCCTGCTTCTCCGGTCTGTTCGTCAATTGTCAAATGAAGCAGAGGTTTGCCGAAATGTTTTGCGCGTCTTTGAATCCTTTCAACCATCAAAGAATCCGGTCCGCAGCCAAATGCCGTTAATGTTATAATTCCGTCAATTCTGTTATCCTTCAGATAATGTCCGGCAGTTCCTGTCATTTCGTATTCGTTAGCCCAGTATCTTTCTTCTCCGAGTGTGCTGATACCTTCATCCATCTGCTCGTTTGAAAGCTGTAAGGAGGTAACGACTTTAACATCCATTTTTTCAAGTTTTTCAATGATTTTCATAGAAGTTCTTTCGTCATAGATGTTGTAGCCGTGAGATACAAGAGCAACTGAAATCGGATATTCTTTATTTTGATTCTCAATAAAGATTTTTCCCTGAAGTGCATAATTCATTGCTTTTTTATAACTCATACCGGATTTTGTCATGACAAAAAAGTTATTGTAACATCTCCAACCTGCTTTTGAGGCTTTTTTAATGATGTTTTCATCAGTTATGTCAAAGTATGCAGCAATTTCTTTTAAAAACTCATATAATCCCTGTTTTTTTTCTGATTTATCAAGAGTTGCTTCAACCATAGTGAAATCTTTTTTAACAACGTTTCTCACAAGATCCGGAAGTCCGCGGATTTTGGAGCAGTTGTAAATTTTATTTGCAATTGACTGAAGTGACGGAACAAAGATTTTGTCAACACCTTTATCCAGAAGATTCAGAATGTGTCCGATGTAAACTTTAATCGGAAGACATGTTTCCGTTACGACAAGCGCCGAACCGCGAGACATTGTCTGTTTTGTTGTCACATCAGATAAAACAATTTTTATACCCAAATCGGTAAAGAATCCGTAATAAAAAGGGTAATTGTTGTAAAATGACATGGCACGAGGTATGCCGATAACTTTTTCATTTTGTTTAGTGTTTTCCACGATATTCTCCCAATTTGTTGTAATTTAAAAGTTCTACTACCGTAATAATACTTCAAAAAGAAATAAAAAGCTACAAAAATAATAAAATTTTAATAAATGTTTTCAAATAGTTGCTTTTTATTGTAAGATGTATCTTGAAAGGAACGTTTTGTGCCGCATTTTTTTATAAATTCGAAAAATTTAAACGATAAAATAATAACGGTTGATGACAGTGAAAATTACAATCATATAGCAAAATCTCTTCGGGCAAAAGCAGGAGAAAAAATTCTATTGATTGATGAAAACCGCATTCAATATGAAACTGTTGTGAAAAATATTACATCAAAATCAATTGAATTTTTGGTTGAAAAATCATACAAATCACAAAGGGATTTGAAGTTTAATTTATATCTGGCATCAAGTCCTTTGAGAAGCGATGCTCAGAGTTTTGTTGTCGAAAAGGCTACCGAACTTGGCGTGCGCGCTTTGATTCCGGTATTAACAGACAATTGCGCCTTAAATAAAGATGTTATTGATAAAAAAAATGCCCGCTGGAATAAAATTATGTATGAAGCGTCAAAACAGTGCGAACGTGCTGTAATTCCGCTTTGTGAACCCGTTTCAACAATTGATGCTCTTTTTAATTCTAGAAGGTTTGATAAAGTAATTGCTTTTTGCGAGCGCAGAGCAGAAAAATCTTTTAAAGATTTTTTTAAAGACAATCCTGTTAAAGAAGGTGACAATTTACTCGTAATTATTGGACCGGAAGGCGGATTTTCAAACAGGGAATTTGAATTTTTTGAAAATAATAAAATACCGATGCTGACGCTCGGAAATTTGATTTTGAAGGCAGAAACTGCGGTTACGGTAGCGTTAGGAAATATAATTTATGAATTTGAAAATCAGAGAAAAGATTAGTTCGGATGTTGTTTTAGCGGAAATTATTAAAAATTTTGATGACGAAATTTATTTGGTCGGCGGCGCAGTTCGTGATTTTTTGTGCGGTAAATCGACGCACGACAGAGATTTGATTGTTGTAAACAGCAGTGCACGTGATTTTTCTCAAAAAATAGCACAGTTTTTCGACGCGACGTTTATTCCGCTTGATGAAATTAATAAAATTTACCGTGTGGTTTTGAAAGATAAAATAAATTATCTTGATATTACTGAGCCTGTAGGTGAAAGTGTTGAAAAAGATCTGCTGCGGCGTGATTTGACAATAAACGCACTGGCAGTAAATCTAAAGTCACTTGAAATCCTTGATGTTACGGGCGGAATTTCTGATTTGGAAAATAAAATTATCCGCGCAATAGATGAAAAAAATTTTGAAGATGATCCGTTGAGAATTTTAAGAGTTTTTCGTTTTCAGGCGCAAACTGGCTTTAGAATTGACGATAACACACTTAACACAGTTAAAAAATACCTTGAGTTAATATCTAAACCTGCGGTAGAAAGAATAAATTATGAGATTATGCATCTTTTCAGCGGCGAATATTCTGATGTTGCGTTGAAAAATATGGATGAAATCGGGCTTTTGGAAAAGATATTTCCGATAGTGAACGAATTAAAAAAAGTTCCGCCAAATACTCATCATCATTTGAGACTTTTTGAACACTCTCTGGAAACCTCAAGACGTATCGGAGAAATTTACAAAAACTCTTCTTTAGAAGTTAAACAGCATATGGAGCAAGTTGATTTCGGCGGCTATTCACGTTTTGCACACTTAAAACTTGCCGGATTTCTCCATGATATAGGCAAATTTTCAACCTGGACAATTGAACAAGATACAGGCCGCCACAGATTTCTTAAACATGATGATGTCGGCTCAAAAATGGTGGTTCAAATTCTAAAAAAACTCGCTTTTTCAAACAAGCAGATTGATTATATTTCAACAATGATTAAAAATCATATTTATCCGTCTTCGTTGATGTGTCTTCCGGATGTTAACGACAAAATTATGATGCGTTATGTAAGAAAAATGGAGGACAATTCTATTGATGAAATTATTCTTGCACAGGCAGACCGGTTATCGGCAAGAGGGCCCGCTGTTACAGAAGAAATGGTAAATAACAATATAAGTTCTCTTAACAGATTATTGAACTTTTATCTAAAAGTAAAAGATACTCTGGAACCCCTCCCAAAACTTCTTGACGGGAACGATGTCATGAAAATTTTGAATATAAAACCGTCACCTGAGCTCGGCGACATAATGGACGTTCTTCATGAAGCTCAAATTAACGGAGATGTTTTAACTCGTGAGCATGCTGTAGATTTTATAAAAAACCTAAAATAATATATACAATATATATATAAATCAAAATATTAAGCGTAATTGTTACAATTATTTACAAAATTTTTCTTCTCTTTATTGCAAGTTTTGTGTTAATTTTTGTCAAAAAAAGCCTTTTTTCTTCTAAAAAATCAAAAAAAATGCTTTAAAATGTCTTAAAATTAAAAAATCATTCAAAAATCCTTCTTAATATCTCCTTAACATAAGCACATAAAGGCGCAATTTTTTTAATTCACCGCTTTTAATAAATTTGTGCTGTTGTTATAATATGTGTGTGAAATAAAAACCAGACATTTAATATGATTCAAAAAATTAATTCAGGTAGTGTAGATAAAAAAAATACCCCCAAAACGAGTATTAATAGTGCAGCAAAAAATCCGGCTTTTAAAGGCGGTTTAACTGATTTACTGGTAAAAGGCGTTCAAAAGTGTGAAGAACACCCGATGCTTAATGTTTCAGTGCTCGATTTATCCACTGCAATTATCCCGCGTACAATTGTAGAAACTTATGCCGGTTCTAAAAAGAAAGATGAAAACGGCGAACAAAAACGTCAGCTGAATTTCTTCGGAGGATTTGAGGCTTTCAGACGCGAAAGTTCAGGTTTAATAATCAATTGCTTGTTGCCGAGCTTTGTTGTAATGGGTGCTGGTGCTCTCTTTAACAAACCTGTAATGGGTAAATTTGATAAAAATTTAATCAATAACTGGGCAAATAACGAAGCCTACGACAAAATTGCAAAGTTTTATACTTCCGGCGAAAATACAGTGGAGTCATACAAAGATTTCTTTAAACGTTCAATACTTTCACTTGAAGGTGTTGACGGTGAAGCATATAAAGAAAGCGGAAGAAAGAAATTTTTCGAGCTGCTTGCGGACAATCCTGATGAACTTAAAAATACAACCTCTTTTGATGAAGTGCTGAACAAAATCCATCTGAAACCTGATGCGGAAGAAGCGATTGATATTCTTGCAAAAGCTGCTCATGACGGAGATTACAAAAATACAAAGCACGCATATCAAAAGCTCGTAAATTTAACACATATTTCTGAAAATATTAGATTTGCAGGCGAAGAAAAATATTTAGGCAACAATCTTGCTTCTTTCTGCAAAGATACGCCTAAAGTGCTCCACGGAGCAAAAGAAAACGGTATTACTACCGCGAAAGAGCTTGCAAACTATTTTTCTAAAGCAAAAAAACTTGTAAATCTGAAAAGTTTAGGCGGATTGGCTGTAATAATTCCTCTTGCGATTTCAGCGCAGCCGATTAACAGATGGATTACGCACAAACTTTCAGGCCGCAAAGGTGCCCCTATTTACAATGATTATAATGATAAAAAAGAGTACAAAGAACTTTCTGCAAAAGAAAAAATGCAATTATTGAAGCAAAAATTCATTTCAGTCGGTTCTATGCTCGGAGTTTGTGCACTTTCAATGGTAATGGACAAGCCGAGTTTGAGTTCATTATATCAATTTAAGGGGCTCTTCCCGACTATGGATCAGGCAAGAATAATTTCAACAGCAACTTTTGCAAGCAGAATGGCTGCATCCGAAGATAAAAACGAACTTCGCGAATCTACAATTCGTGACATTGCAACGTTTGCAAGTTTTTATTTCCTCGGTGATTATGCTGCAAAAGGTATTGCAACTTATATCGAACATGCAAATAAGGGTAAAGTCAAATTAATTAACAG
Organism: Candidatus Gastranaerophilales bacterium; assembly: GCA_944325585.1. GTDB lineage: Bacteria > Cyanobacteriota > Vampirovibrionia > Gastranaerophilales > Gastranaerophilaceae > Scatenecus. The sequence goes on along the minus strand of CALVAS010000024.1, from coordinate 6,833 downwards.
ACTTAAAAAAGCAGAGCCGAATGCAAATGTTCTGCAAAAATTCTGGAATTGGGCAAAACATACAACTCTCAAATCAACAGATGAGCTTGCAACGGCTCATGATAAACGATTAAGAACAATTTGCCAAATTGGAAACCTTGCATTCTCTCTTATTTCTCTCGGTATATTTATACCTCTCTACACAAGAACACAAACGAACAAAAATAAAGCAAAACAAGATCTTGCGAATTTGAATGAACAAAAAACGACCACTGCCACCGGCGCCGGTACATCGGCTGCCGCGTCTGTTTCGCCCTCATCGGCAACAACAAATCCGGCAGCCGCAAAAACTTCTTTTCAGGCGTTTTTAAATTCGTAAGGAGAAAATCATGAAAATTCAAAATATACCCCAACAAAGATTAGCTGAAAACAAAAAGGAAAAACAAAATATAAAATTCACTGGTGCAACAGACGCCCTGAGTTTAGGCTTGCGTTTTTTGGATACTAATCAGGCCTGGGGTGCAAATGCTGTTGATCTTGGTTCAATGGTTATACCGAGAACAACTGTTGATTTTGTAAACCGCGGACCTGCGGCAGGTATGGAAACAGGACGTCGTGAAGCCTCAGGTACAATCAACCATTCATTAATCGGGGTTTACGGCTCTTTAGCAGCACTTGCTTTTTCTATGGCTGCGAATAAATCTTTTGGAATAAGAGCTGACAAAATTTTTGCAGATAATGAAACTTATGATATTATAGGTAAACTTTACCATTATAATGTGCAAAATAATAAAAGTAAACTCTCTAAAGAGCATTTGCAAATGACTTTGTCTGAAGTGTTCAGCAACTTGACAACAAATGCATCCGGAAGTGAGAAAAGTTTAGATAAATTTGATGTTGACAATATCGTTTCAAGATACATGTCTGTGCTCTATAATCCTGATGTTGCAGGAGATACAATTCCGAAAAATACAAAACAATATCTTGTCAATTATATTACTCAGGCAACAGGGTTTGAAACGGATTACAAGCTGAAAGCCGCTGATAAAGAAACAACAAATTCTCTTGCAGGTTTTGTTGAAAATATTTATAACGTTGCCAAAACTCTTACAAAAGATAAAGTTATAGATGCTTTCAAAGAACCGGATTTTGCAAAAAATAAATTTATAAACAGTCTAAAACATATCAACACCGGCAGAACTATTGCAGGTATGGCAATTGCGTCCGGAATCGGTATGTCAATTCAGCCGTTAAACATTTATTTGACTAAAAAGAAAACCGGAAGCGACGGGTTTGTCGGAGTTGAAGGCAGAGAAAAGGATAAAAGTTTCAACTTTAAACTATGGAAAGCTGCGGCCGCTCTTGTTTTCGGAGGCGGAATAGTAGCCGATCTTGCAAGAAAAGAAGGCGGATTGCTTAAAAATATTCAATATAAAGGAATGGTTCCGACTTTAAATCAATTTAAACTTATTTACGGTCTGACTATTATGTCACGTTTTATAGTTGCCCGTGATAAGGATGAACTTCGTGAATCTGTTGTTAAGGATGTTTTAGGGTTCTTTAACTGGCTTGTTCTTGGCAACTTTGTTGCTAAAGCCGTTGCAATGGGAATGGATAAAAATAAATCGCTTATTAAAAATCCGGAAGAAAAATCATTCTTTAAATCAAAACTTAAAACACGCGACGAAGTTATGATAGAAGGATTGAAACGCTTAAATATTGATGCTGTTTCAAATGACGGAAAAGCTCTTACTTTTGCACAAATGTCCAAGAAAATTCCTGCAGGCGAAGTCGGTAAAGCAATAAGAAAACAACTCAGAATTTTAAACGTTGCTCAAATTGCCGGATATTTATATTCAGGACTCGTTCTCGGTGTGGGTATTCCAAAGCTGAATATTTATATGACTAATAAATCAGAAGCAAAACGAAAGGCCAGATTAGCAGAGGCTAAAGCTCTTAATAACGAGTCAGTACAGGCATCAAATACTGTCGGGCAATATCAGCAAATAAATATGCAGACATATTTGAATAAATAGTTGTGTTTTTGGTACCTCTTAGTTAATTAATAAATCACTAGCCTATCTGAGCATTTGCACCTGAAACAACTTCGATAATTTCCTGAGTAATTGCAAATTGACGTGTTTTATTGTATTCGGTTGAAAGCTCTTTAAGCATTTTTTCTGCGTTGTTTGTTGCTGCAGACATTGCGGTCATTCTGCTTGCAAGTTCGCTTGCTTGAGCTTCCAGAAGCGCTTGATAAATTATATTTGCAATGTACATAGGCACCACTTTTTGCAAAATATTATGCATGTCAGGCGTAAATTCCATAAGCGGCTCAATTATATTATCATGAATTCGTTCGTGATCATCATTAAGAGATTTCAGAGGAAGCACTTCCCAATTCTCAATGAAATAACTCATCATGTTTTTGAATCTTGTTGTTATGATTTCGATTTTATCAATTCTTTCGTTTACAAAATACTCTGCAATATCAGAAACGATTGCATGCGCACCTTCGCCCGTCGGGTTATTTGCAACGGCATTATATGTTTTTGCAATTTCGCAGTCAAAATTTTTGCATTTTTTCTTCAAAGAACTTATTCCTTTTTGTCCGACAACAAAAAGAACTGTTTTGATGCCTTTTTCATTGTATTGCTTAACTGTATTTATTGTCTGTTTAATAATATTTGCGTTATATGCTCCGGCAAGCCCTTTGTTTGATGTAATAACAAGCAGACCTGAGGCTTTAACCGGTCTTACCTGAAGAAGTGCCGGATAATTATCAATTGCCGATTTGATTTTTAATGTTGTTGCAGAATACGTGCCGACTGAATTAAGCAGTTTTCTGAACATATTGTTTAATTCAAAAGTAAACGGCCGTGACATTTTAACGGTTGATTCTGCTTTTTTAACTTTTGCAGCCGCAACCATTTTCATGGCACGTGTAATTTTTTTTGTACTTTCAACACTCTGTATTCTGTTTTTTATATCTTTTAAGTTTGTCATTTTTTTTTATACAGCCCGCGGAATTTATCCGCAAAAGCCGCCTTTCCGTTATCTGCTTTGCGGGTTAGAATGTTTTCTTGAATTCCTCAAGACTTGCTCTTAATTGAGCTTTGTCTTCATCAGATAGAGCACTGCCGTCATTCAGATTGTCTGAAAGTTCTTTCAAGTTTGATTTTAAATGAATAAACCAGTCCTTTTTGAATTTTGCAATCTGATTGTTCGGAACATCATCTAAAAGCCCTTCGTTTGCCGCAAACAGGATTGAAACCTGTTCTGCAACGCTGAGCGGCGCATATTGAGGTTGTTTAAGAACTTCTGTAAGTTTTTGGCCTCTCAGAAGCTGATTTTTTGTAGCCTGATCAAGGTCTGATGCAAACTGTGCAAATGCTTCCAATTCTCTAAATTGAGCCAAATCCAGACGAAGTTTACCTGCGACCTGTTTAATGGCTTTCGTTTGCGCTGCACCGCCTACACGGGATACTGAAATCCCTGCGTTAATTGCAGGACGAACACCTGAGTTAAACAGATTTGATTCAAGGAATATCTGACCGTCCGTAATTGAGATTACGTTGGTCGGGATGTACGCTGAAACGTCGCCTGCTTGAGTTTCGATAATCGGAAGAGCTGTAATACTTCCGCCGCCGAGCGCATCATTCAATTTAACCGCACGTTCAAGAAGTCTTGAGTGGAGATAGAAAACATCTCCGGGGTATGCTTCACGTCCCGGCGGTCTTTTCAGAAGCAAACTCATTGCACGGTAGGCTTGAGCGTGTTTGCTTAAGTCATCATATACAATCAGAACGTCTTTGCCCTGCTCCATAAACTCTTCACCTATTGCAACGCCTGCAAACGGTGCGATATATTGAAGAGGTGCACTTTCATTTGCTGTAGCTGAAACAATGATTGAATATTCCATTGCGCCGTGTTCTTCCAGAACTTTTGCAAGCTGTGCTACAGTTGATGCTTTTTGACCGATTGCAACATAAATACAAATAACATTTTGACCTTTCTGGTTCAAAATAGTATCAATTGCAATAGCTGTTTTACCTGTTTGTCTGTCGCCAATAATCAATTCTCTTTGGCCTCTGCCGATAGGAGTAAGAGCGTCAATCGCTGTCAAACCTGTTTGAAGAGGCTGGTGAACTGATTTTCTTGCAACAATACCCGGTGCAACCCTTTCAATCGGACGGGTTTTTGAGTAAGAAATTTCTCCTTTGCCGTCAATCGGTTTGCCTGTCGGGTCAATTATTCTGCCGATTAACCCTTCTCCTACAGGAACTGATGCAATTCTTCCGGTTGTTTTAACGGTCATACCTTCTTTAATTTGGGTATATTCTCCTAAAATTACAATACCGACATTGTCTTCTTCAAGGTTAAGCGTGATACCGAGAGTGTCTCTGCCGTCGTCAAACATTACAAGTTCGTTTGACATAACGTTTCTCAAGCCGTAAACCCGCGCAATACCGTCACCGATTTCAATAACCGTTCCGGTATTTGAAACTTCTGTCTGTAAATCGTAATTTTCAATTTTGCTTTTGATGATGGAACTAATCTCATCAGGTTTTATTAGAGCCATAATTTCCCCTTTATATTAAATTTTTACTTAAATTCTCTAACTTATTTTTCAGGCTTGAATCAATGACATCATCATTAATTTTAATAACAAGCCCTCCGATAATTTCATTGTCAATCTGCCAGTCAGCAAGAATGTTTTTTTGAAGCCGTTTTTGGAGTTTATCGGTAATTCTTTGTTTCATATCATCATTCAGCGGTACTGCCGATGTTACCGAAACTCTTTGAATATTGTTAATTATGTCAAGTTCGTCTCTGTATGCCTCAACAATTCCGTTAAACTCGTTAAAACGTTTCTTTTCGATTAAAACTTTTATAAAATCTATTATTTTTTCGTTAATATCCTTTTTGAAAACTTCATCAACTATTGAATATTTAACGTCATCAGAAACAGCAGGATTTTTAAGCACATTGTCCAATTCATTTGAACTTTCGCAAATCTCTTTTACGGATTCCAGATTGTAAAGGATATCACTGTAAGAAAGTACATTATCTTGCCCGATTTTGACAAGTGCATCTGCATAATTTTTTGCTGTTAAAGATATTTGAATTGATTTCATAATTTATCCTAATTCTTCTATGCTTTGATTGATATATTTTTCGTGAAGTTCCGGATGAAGTGCCAGAACTGATTTTATGTGCTGTTTTGCCAGTTCGGAAGATGCAGTCGCAGTCTTCTTGGAAAGCCTTGCTGAAATAGTTTTTTCTTCAGCTTCCAACACCCGATCAATGTTGCTTTTGATGTTTTGAACTTTCTTTTCTGTGTCAAGAATAATATTTTTCGCAATTTTTTCCGCCTGTTTTTCAGCGGTGTCAATTTTCTCTTTTATCTCGACATCAAGATTTTCAACTGATTTTTGAGCGTTCAAAAGCTCTTTTTCCGCTGAAGTTTTTTCTTCTTCTGCTTTAGAAATGATATTTTTGATGTTGTTAACTGCGTTTTCCAATACGGTGCCCAGATTTACCTTTTTAACAATCCAGGCCAAAATCAGCACCATTACAACAAAATTGAAAAAGTTGCTTGTAACTATAAAATTCCAAATTTGACCTACTGTATTCATTTGAGCACCTTACTTATTAATTCATAGTCAACATTGTCTATTGCGATATTTTCGCCTAAAATTTTGGATGAAATACTTTCTGCCAGAGATTTTACATTATCTTTAAGAGCGTTTGTTGTCTCTATTTCTTCGTTATGAAGAGATTCTTTGGCAGAATTTATACTGAGTTGAGAATCTGCTTTTGCTTTGTCCGTAAGATTTTTGGAATTATCATTCTCTTTTTGAACTCTTGAGGTAATAATGTCTTTGGACTGTACAGATGCTTCATTCAGTCGTTGTTCCTTTTCATCCAGAATGTTTTTAGCTTTAGCTTTTGAATTTTGTGCAGCATTGAGATTTCCGTCAATATAAGATTGTCTTTCACTAATGATGGACAAAATCGGTTTGTAGAGTATTGCATTCATAATTATTATGAACACTACAAAACTAATCATTGCGACTAAAAATGTTGCATTAAATTCAAACATAATATTTTTCCTTTATTGATAATTCTTATGCAAAGATTAAAAGCAAAGCAACAAGAAGTGCATAAATAGCTGTTGCTTCAGCAAGACCTGCACCGATAATGAAGTTTTTGAAGGCTTCGTCTTTCATTTCAGGTTGTCTTGCGATTGATTCAAGAACACCTTTAGTTGCGATACCAAGGCCTAAACCTCCGCCGATTGCACCAAATCCGATTGCAATACCTGCTCCTAATTTTGCCAAATCTAAATTTGCTAATTGTTCAACTGCCATAATTTTTCTCCTTTATAAATTACTCTTCGTTAACTGCCATTGATATGTAAGTTGTGGAAAGCAATGTAAATACAAGCGCTTGAATCAATGCCACAAAAAGTTCAAAAAGCATGAACGGAAGCGGCATAAAGTAAGCTGCGATTCCGACAATTGTAAATACAAGAACTTCTCCCGCAAAAATGTTTGCAAAAAGCCGCAGAGCAAGTGAAAAAGGTCTTACAAAAAGTTCAAGGGTATCGACAAGTGTGATAATAATGCCGTCGATACTGAATCCATGGAAAAAGAAGTGAAATCCTTTTTTCTTTACTCCGTAATAAATATAATAAAGTGAAACAACAATCGCCATGGCTGCTGTCATATTAATATCATTGTTAGGAGATGCAAGCTCCCCTGTTTTCAGGTGAATTAAGTGCCACGGAAGTTGTCCCACAAGGTTGGCTGTCAAAATAAACATAAATAGCGTAAGGATGAGCGGAAGGT
>CALVAS010000023.1 GCA_944325585.1 Candidatus Gastranaerophilales bacterium | reverse complement strand
CATTTTGAAAAGTTTCGGATATTTTTCAACGGGCTCTCGTTTGCATCCGATTTTAAAACAAATTGAGGCGAATAACAGAGAAATTGAGGAAAGAACTTTTGTTTGTCCTTATAAATATTCTGACGGTGAACTGTTTGAATATGACAAATTAAGACATATTTATGTTCAAAACCGCCAGACTTATAAAAAAATCTGCAAGCAGGAAAAATCTAAAAACAGACCGCTTCCGCCTGAGGCAGTCCAATTTGGACGCGAAACAAAAGCTATGCTTGCAAAAATGCATGAATTTCGCTGCGATACCTGCAAACTTTATAAAAAACATTCCAAAAATATTGAAGTTATCGGGCGTTTGAATATAAGACAGAAAAAACTGGAAAAAGAAGTCGAAAGACAGCGTGATATATTCTGGAATAAATTTCTGGCGCACAGAAGTGTTTTGACGGACTTCGGGTATTTGGAAAACGATTATCCGACAGCAAAAGGCATCACAACTTCCCAAATACGCTCAGAAAACGAACTTTATATAGCGGAAATTATCTTTTCGGGTGTTTTGGAAAACCTGACGCCTTCACAGCTTTCAGCTGTAATTTGTGCTGTTGTGACGGAAGATTTGCGTATTGAAATTCCGTACATTCCGTTTTCAGAACCTGTCAGAAAAACTTTAAACCTTATCCGCAACATTCGCAGAAAAATCGAAAAAGTTCAGAATAATTACGATGTTGAAGCGCCTTTGTATATCAATCCGTATTTTTCGTCTCTTATAGAACTCTGGGTTGAAGGTGCAGAGTGGGAGTCAATCTGCGGGCAGATAGATATCGGTGAAGGCGACATTGTAAGAGCATTTAAGCGTGTTGTAGATGTTTTAAGACAGTTTACGACAATTGAAAATGTTCCGGAAGCTCTTGTTTTTACAGCGCGCGAGGCTATTGATAAAATTCAAAGAGAGCCTGTTGATCTGGATTAATTAGTTTTCTCTGTACTCTAAAATATCAGAAATTTCGCATTTGTAACAATGCCGGATTCCTGTAATTATCAGAATTTCAGCAGGTATAAATAAGTGTAAAATTGCCTCTATTTAGTTTTGTAAAAACTTTGTTGTTTTTGCAACAAAGTCAATTGAGATTTATGTAAAAATATGTTACAATAGTAGTAGAGGGGCGTTAAAAGCCCTCAAAGTGGTTTTTTGTACACCCCTTGACGAGTGTTATTCCCCACACCACTCTTTAATAAAAAAGGTATCCGTTACTTCAACCTGTGAGGTCGACCTATGGATACTATTTTGTCGCGTTCAAATACGGTTATTTCGGGAGTTGTCGAAAAGGCGCTTTACTTTTCGGTTATCCTTGGTGTGGTTTGTCTTCAAGGGATTATCTGGACAAATCCGATTATGGCTGACGATAACAGGCTCGCTCATAATCCGGCTTCTTCTGTTGATATTAAATCACTCAAAGATAAGATTCTTGTTGAAATTTCTCCTGAAGTAAGAAAGAAAAAATTTGATGAATATATTAAAGAAAAATATCCTAAAGCTGTGATTACTGATGTTCAAGATGGAGTTAAGCATATAAAACTTACCAAATATTACAGCGGACGTCCTGTCAGAATTAATATTATTGAAACCGATTTGAAAATCGCAAATAATCTTGAAGTTGTTCCGGCGCTGTCTTCATCAGACAAACTCCAAAGCAGGCGTACAATTACAACTATTGCGAAATCCAAAAACGCAATCGCTGCAATCAACGGAACTTATTTTAAATTCCAAAACGGTGTTCCTCTCGGAACTTTAATGATAGACGGCAAAATTTATACAGGCCCTGTGTATGACAGGGTGGCACTCGGAATTTTTGAAGACGGATTTGATGTCGCGCGTGTTCAGCTTAATGCAACGCTCGAAGGTAGCGGGCAAAAAGTTAAGGTTGATAATATCAACCAGCCTAGAATGCTTTCAACACACGTCATTATATATACTCCGGAGTGGGGCAAAACTTCTCCTTATGCTCCGAAGTACGGTATGGGTTTGAGGGTTGCGGACGGCAAAATTACAAAAGCCTCCGCTAACCCGCTCGATATTCCTGAAAACGGCTATGTGATTTCAGGCCCCAAAAAACTTCTTAATCCTCTTTTAAAAGATAAAGACGTGAAACTTGACATGAAAACAATTCCCGAGTGGAAAAATGTTAAACATATTATAAGCGGCGGCCCTTATCTGGTTAAAGACGGTGAAGTCTTTGTTGATATGACAGCGCAAAAGCTGGCTTCAATCGGCGGGCGTAACCCCAGAACCGCTGTCGGATACACTTCTGACAATAATTTGATTTTACTGACTGCCGACGGACGCGAAGGAAGTTCTATCGGTCTGACATTAATGGAAACCGCAAATTTTATGAAGTCTCTTGGCTGTATAGGTGCAATCAATCTTGACGGCGGCGGCTCTACTGTTATGTATGTTAACGGTAAAGTCGTAAATAAACCGCAGGCAATAGGCGGAATCCCGCTTTCAAATGCTCTTATAATTACTGAAAAACAGGAAGGACTTGCAAACATTGAAGAAGATAATTCTTCTCCTGTTACACCAGCCTCAGGCGACAATTCTCAAGCCCGCAAACCCAGAATAGGGCGTTTTATCAAAAATAATTCTTAATCTTTCATACCTATGCTCATATAAGTTACATTCTTACTCAACTAGCACAGTCCCTGCGCATCACCTCGCAGGGTTTTCTTTTGCTCTTATCTTACATTCTGATCAATTATATCAGATACCCATGGAATTCTGCTGTATATTCCTAAAAAAGAAGTGATTGCAAGGTAGAGTAACAGAGCGTAAATTGCTGTTTGAATTATTGAATATCCAAAAAATACCGGTGCATTAAAAAATAATGCAATCTGCGCTGCTAAAACATTAATTAAGGGTATTACGCTCAGCAAATTCAGAATAAATCCCAGCAAAAGTGATAAAAGAACATATCCTATTGAAATGAAAATTGATTGAAAAATATGGTACTGCAAAAATTTAGTAAGCGGGGCCCTTCGTATTAAACCGATTATCAGCCAGATAAATCCGACAAAACCCATTGTTAAATAACTCAATCCCGCAACAATGCGTTCAATCATAAAAGGTTTTCTGTGTTCGTAATACATATTTATGCGCTTTCTAATTCACCATGACGCTTTTTATCAATGTATTCATCCAACACCTGAATATAAACAAGTTTATGTTCGTCGTTATCAGGTTCAATTTTGATTGCAGCACGGTATGAAGCAATTGATTTTTCTATTTCATTTCTCAGATAGTGCGCATTTCCTAAAAGCATGTAAGTTTGAGCATCATTCGGAGAAATTTTAAGAGCTTCTTTGTACAATTCCATTGCTTCATCAAGTCTGTTAAGGTTGGTATAAAGGTTTGCAAGAAGAAGATAGGCATTGATTTCTTTCGGATTTGTTTTAATTGCTCTTTTGTACATCTCAATTGCCATCTCGTTTTCTTTAAATTCGGACAGTGCTATTGAGTAGCAAATGTATGCTTTATAGTTGTCCCCTTCCATCTTAAGAGCTTTTTCAAAATAATTGTAGGCTTTTTGACGCTCTTTCATAAGAGTAAGAGTGTTTCCTATACATATAGCAACGATTTTGTTGTCCGGATTAAGTGCAAAAACCTTTTTGTAAAGTTCCAGAGCTGTTTCGTAATCAAAAAGTTTGAAACAAACATTTCCCATATCGACAAGAGCCGTAATATTTTCCGGATCAAGTGAAAGAGCTTTTTCATAATATGCTCTTGCCTCAACGTATTCTTCAAAATCCTGATAAAGCAGGGCAATTGCATTGTAGATTTCAGGGTTTGAAGAGCAAAGGTCGATTGCTCTGTTGTAATAGAACAGGGCCTTTGAAAAGTTTTTCCATTCGGCAAAAACGTTTCCTATATTATAGTAAATAATAAAGTTTTTCGGATTGATTTCAAGCGCCTTGTTGTAATAAGAAAGGGATTTTCTAAAGTCTCTTTCATAAAACCACATTGTTCCCATGCCGATGAGAGCTTCCACATCGTTCGGTGCTATTGTCAAAAGACTTTCCAGAACTGACATAACTTTGTCATAATCCTGAAGTTCAAGATATAACTTTGAAAGTCTGTGATACAACTCTATATTTTGCGGTTCTTTTGCCATAGCAAGAATCGCATCTTCAATTTGTCTGTTTAAATCTAATTTTTTAATATCTGTATTTTCCATGTCTACATTCTAACCTATATCTGATATTTTGTAAAAATATTTAGAAATGTAACGGGCATGAGAACAAACCCGTTACATATTGTCTTTATATTTTGAAAATTCTTTGGAGTTTTCCCGCCATTCTTCTTCCGGAATGCTGAATGCGTTGTTCCAGAATTTTTCGATAGCATAAGTTTCGCGCTCGTCTTTGTGAAGAATATGAACAACTACGTCTCCGTAATCCAGCAGATTCCATCTGTTTTTAATATCATTTTCTATCCGCAGAGGCGGTCTGTTCAATTCTTTTTTTGTGCGCTCTTTTACTGTTTCCATCAGCGCTTTGACATGCGGGGTGGAATCGCCAGTTACAATTACAAAATAGTCTGCCAGTGATGAAACATGACTAATATTTAGAATTGAAATGTTTTTGCCCAGTTTATCGTCAAGCATTCCTGCAATTACACAGGCGAGTTTATGTGAATTTATCTGTTCCAAAGTAATCCTTTCTTATTCTATCAAATCTACACGACGTTTGTGTCTTCCGCCTTCAAAACCAGTTTTAAGCCATATATCTACGATATCAAGCGCAAGATGTTCTCCGATAACTCGTTCGCCGAGGCAGAGAATATTGGCGTTGTTATGCGCACGTGATACGCGTGCGGAATATGTATCTCCGCAAAGAGCAGCTCTTATTCCACGGACTTTATTTGCTGCAATTGACATTCCGATACCTGTTCCGCAAACAAGAATTCCGCGGTTTGATTTTCCTGAAATAACCCGTTCACAAACAGCGCGGGCAATATCCGGATAATCGCAGGCTTCGCGCGTGTGTGTGCCCAAATCAACGTATGGTATATTTCTTGCTTTTAAATATTCAATAATTTTTTCTTTATACAAGAAACCACCGTGATCAGAACCAATTGCAACTTTTAAATCTTCCATATAAACACCTCATTTCCATAAAATAAGAGCACAAGCCCTTAATACAATCTCTATTATTATTATAATGTTTTTTTGAATATCTTGCAAACATATGAGTTTTTATGTTACAAATCATTTACGCATTAAAAAAGCCCTTTCGGATTAAGGGCTTTTCTAAGCTAATAAATCTTCATTTCCGCTGTTTAATATTTGGGATTTGTCATCAGCTTCCTGTTTGACACCTTCAGGTGTTGTGCCTGTTATAATTTCTTCTTTACCGTCGGGACCCTTGATAGTTGTTGCAAATGTTCCATCCTGTTTGATTTCGATGTTATTTGCCTGACAGAATTCCTTTTGTTCTTTTATTTCATTTTCTTGTTTTTCTTTATTTGAACGGACTTCATCAAGTGTGCTTGCCGTAATTGTTTGAGTTTGTCCGAATATATCTTTTACTGTTGCAGTGTATGTTCCGTCGTCATTTTTAGTAATGCCTTCCTGCTGAAGTTTAGCAGCTTCTTTTCTTTCTGCTATTTCTGCATTTTCTTTTTTTTGTAATTCAGACATTGTTGATTCTATGGTTTCTCTTGTAATTTGTGCGACATCCTCGGCTGTAAGCGGTTTTGATTGTGACTCTGCCTGAGCTGTATCAGTACCAGCACTTTCAACTTTTTGCGAGCCGCCTGTAAATGCACTTAATACGGCACCGCCGAGTGATGCAATACCGCCCAGTGCAAGCATCCATTTTTCACCTTTTGTCAACCCTGTGTCATAGTTGCCATAGCCATAGCCGTAGTCAAAACCGCCATACATTCCGCCGTAAATACTTCCGTATGGCATGCCGGCAAATCCCGTACCGTAATTGTTGTATATTTTTTCGGTATGGATATTGATGTTAGGCTTTCTGCCTAAATCTAATCTCCCTGCCGGGACTGTATAATGGTTTCTGCCAACCATCCATGACATTTTTGTGTTCTCCTGTGTTTAGTTTGTCTATTCTTGAGTTTGTTGTTTGGCTGCTTCTTCTGCTGCAGCTTTAGCTTCAGCTTCGGTAGCATATTGTGTATCTGATATATCTTCGCCGTTTAGTGTACCTATCCAGTAGGAACCTACCTGCTTGGCTCCGCTTTGATAAATTTCGTGTTTTGCAAGCCCGTAAGTTGTTGGTTTAACTTCGCCTTCCGGATTAATTTCATAAGTTTTTCCATTAACTTCAATCTCATTCGGAAGTTCAATATCACCGACTTTTAGTGCTTTTCCGCCGAATATTTTGTCAGCTATTGCTTTGATTTCGGAATTTGTTAAAGGCGTACCGTCTGCTGACTTGTATTTTCCTGCTATAATGTTATACCCTGTGTCACCTGTTACGGTTCCGTCTGCGTTTTTGGTTGCTTTGACTGTATAAGTTGTTGTTTGTTGTGTATCAACCTTTCTCGCACTAGGATCGTATTGTTTTGCCTGTTCTTTTGCTGCCGCTACGGCATCTACTTCAGCCTGATGCGCTTTTTGTCTTGAAGCAAGCTGTTTTTGAACTTCTTGCTGTACAATTTCTGCAATATCTTCTTTTGTTAAATTTTGCGGCTGCTCCTGCTGTGTTCTTTGTTCGGGTTGAGCTTCGACCTCTTGTGTTCCGCCTGTCAATCCGCTAAGAATTGCTCCGCCGATTGCACCGATGCCGCCTAACGCAAGCATCCATTTTTCACCGCTAGTTAAACCAGGATTGTAGTACCCATAGTTTCCGTACATTCCGTAGTTCATCATAGGAAACATTGCTCCGCCATAATTGTTATGAACTTCTTTATGGTAGATATTGATTGAACCGCCGCCCTGGTATCTTGACCATTGCCCCGGTCTGAATGGTTGTCTTCCTATCGGATGTCCACCCATGGTACTCTCCTTTATCTAACTTCTTATATATATAAAGTATATAAAATATTATATATTGCTTGATGTTGAAATAATATTTACAATACTTAATATTTAAAGAAGCTATATAAAATATATATGCCCAAAAAGTTGTATATTTTGTCATTCCGGCTTTATTATATGTCTAACCCCGAAAATAATTGTAAACTTGAGGCGTTGTTAAGAGCCGGATAGTCTTCAATATTATAATTGTTCACAAAATTTATAGCTTCATAGCGTGCTTTTTCAAGGATTTCCGCGTCGCGGACAATATCCGAAATAATTAAATCCGGCAAACCGCTCTGACGTGTTCCGAGAAATTCTCCGGGGCCGCGTAGCTGCAAATCCTTTTCCGCAATAACAAATCCGTCGTTTGTTTGTGTCATAATTCCGAGGCGTTCGCGGGTTTCCTGTGAGCGGGAGGAGCTTACAAGAACACAGTATGATTGAAGGCTGTTTCTGCCGACGCGTCCTCTCAGCTGATGAAGCTGGCTCAGTCCGAAGCGTTCTGCATTTTCAATTACCATAACCGTTGCGTTTGGAACATCAACCCCGACTTCAACAACTGTTGTTGCAACAAGAATATCGTATTTTTTGTTTTTAAAGTCCGCCATTACCTGTTCTTTTTCATCGTTTTTAAGTTTTCCGTGCAGAAGTCCGATTTTAAACTGCGGGAACACTTCGTTTTGCAATCTTTCAGCTTCTATAGTCGCGGCCTTTGCTGACAAACTTTCGCTTTCGTCAATAAGCGGATATACAACGTATGCCTGACGGCCTGCTTCAACTTCGCGTTTAATCAAGTCATACACGCTTTTGTGAGAGGAAGTGAGAGAAGTTTTTATCGGAAGTCTGCCTTTGGGCATTTCATCTATTATCGTCAAATCCAAATCCCCGTGAACAGTAAGAGCAAGGGTTCTTGGAATCGGTGTTGCCGTCATTGTAAGCATTTGCGGATTTTGCGATTTCTTTTTCAGAACATTTCTTTGTTTAACGCCGAATCTGTGCTGTTCGTCGACTACGATTGCGCCGAGATTGTTAAAATCAGTTGTATCCTGAATCAAAGCATGGGTGCCGACGGCAATATTTGTCTGTCCGTTGCGCAAATCCGTCTGGAACTTTTCGCGTACCTTTTTGCTCTGGCTTCCCAAAAACAATCCGACACTCAAACCCAGAGGGGTAAGCCAGTTTACGAGATTGTTATAATGCTGCTGTGCAAGAATTTCTGTCGGAGCCATCATTGCGCCTTGATAACCGTTTTCGACTCCTGCTAAAAGCATAATACAGGCAACAACTGTTTTTCCGCTGCCAACATCACCTTGAAGAAGTCTTGCCATCGGTTTTTCCGAATTAAGATCATTTAAAATTTCGTTTACTGCGCGTTTTTGTCCGCCAGTAAGTTCAAACGGAAGGCTGTCAATAAACTTTTGAACCAGTCCGTCGCGTTTGATGGTAAGTGCAAGAGCGGAATGTTTGTTATTTTCGTTTCTTAAGCGGACCATTTTTAATTGGATTATGAAGAGTTCCTCAAATATAAGACTAAAGCGCGCCTGTTCCAATTGTTCCTGACTTTCTGGAAAATGAATTTGTTCAATTGCGGTCTTTTTATCAAGAAGATTATATTTTTCTTTTATATACGGCGGAAGAATATCTTTTATAGAATCTTTATAAAGCTGGATTGCATTGAAAATAGCTTTTCTGAGCGTTTTTACGTTCAAATTTTCACAAACCGTATAAATCGGCACAATTCTTGCAAGATTAAGGTTTGAGGAGCTGTTTTCAAGAAATTCGCCGGTCATGATTGAGTATGAAGGCTTATCAAAGGTCAATCTGCGGTCGTAATTGTTCATTTTGACTGTTCCTGACACCATAATCCCTGCATTAACCGGAAACTGTGCTTTTGTACGTTCCAGAGTGAATCGGTTGCCTTTTGCCTGAAAAAATCCAAGTTCAATAAACCCGCTTTCGTCAGCAATTTTTACTTTCACAACGGAAAGGTTGTTTTTGGAATTGAACGCCGAAACTGATTTGATGTATCCGAAAACTGTTGTTGACTGGCCTTCCTGCAAATCTTTTATCAAAGTTCTGCTTGAATAATCTATATGTTTTCGGGGAAGATAAAAAATTAAATCCTGCGCTGTGTAAATGCCAAGTTTATTGAGATGATATGCGACTTTTGGGCCAACTCCTTTTACATAGGTTACATCAGTTTGAGAGGGGCTTTTTAAGGTAATTTGCGAATCTTTTAAACCGTTTGAGTCGTTTGTTTGCTGTTTGTCCTTATTAATTTCTGATTTAATTACTTTTACAAGATGCTCGATAGAACGTCGTCTCTCTGGAACAGAGGCATACGGATAATGTTCAAAAGTTTCTGCAATAACTGCCCACTTTGGATTTTTCTTTGAAAGTTTATAGTATTTTTTTGCCTCGGAAATTATAAATCTTGAAAAACACTGCGTTTTGCCGTGAATATCAATATATCTGTGTTTTACTTCAACATCAATCGCACGTTTAAGTTTTTCCGCATCCTCAATCATATTCAAAGTATATCATAAAAGTGCCATGAAATTTCTTATTTGGGCAGACAAATCTGGAAATCTAGCTTAGCCGAAGCACTTCGTAAATATCCATTTTCTTTGCTTTTCCGCGTATGGTTACTTCGCTTATTTTGATTACATCTGCAATGTTGCTTACGAAGGAGTAAGTTGAACTGCTTATCAAAAAGTTTGTTCTATAGACTTTGTTATAGCTTTCAATACGGCTTGCAAGGTTGACGGTGTCACCGATTACAGTATATTCAAGCCGCTTTTCAGAGCCGATATTTCCGACAAAGGCGTCGCCTGTGTTTATTCCGATTCCGATTTCAATTTTGGGTTTGCCTTCAAAAAGCCATTTGTCTTGAAGTTCTTCAACCTTTTTAAGCATCTCATATGCGCATTTAACAGCATTTACCGGATGGTTTAAGTCCTGAATCGGCTCGCCGAATATTGCCATTACCGCATCTCCGATAAATTTGTTGATAACTCCGTTGTATTTTGTAATTATCGGCTCAATTTCAGTAAAATATTCGTTCAAAATCATGGAAACTTCTTCCGCAGTCATCTTTTCACTCATACTCGTAAATCCGCGGATATCAGCAAACAGAACGGTTACATTTGCACGTTTGCCGCCGAGTTTGATGTCGTCAATGTTTTTCACAACGCTTTTCATAATATCCTGAGAAAGATATTTTCCCATTGCCTGTTTTATTTTTTCTTTATTTTTGCCTTCGACGATAAATCTGTAAGAATAGGCAAAAATCATTGTGACTAACTGGATTCCGAGCGGTGTGATAATGTTTACGGCAAAATTGAATCTGTAACAGAGTGCTGCAAATACAAAATACGCAAATGCCGTTAAAACAAGGATTAATATTGATTTGAAAACGTTAAACCTGCTTATTACAAAGAATGTCCAGATGCTTAACAGAACAATAATCAGCAAATCCTGCCAGAAATTAGTCAAATGCATAATCTGATTGTTAATAAAGTTGTCGAGGTTTGTGGCCTGAATATCAACTCCCGGATGCCCCTGAAGCATAGGCGTCTGGCTTTCGTCAACAACAGTAATCGCAGCGGCTTTTGCATTTGCGCCGACAAAAACTATTTTGTCTTTAAATTCGTCAGGATTAATAACCGGCGGAAGACCTTTTTTGATATTTTCAAGAGAGGTAATTAAATCAATTGCAGAATATTTTTTGTGAGAAAAAGCTGTCTGCTTTCTGATTTTGTAGAATTTTATGTAGTTATGAAGCCCGTGCAGGGTTGTAACTGTCGGGATTTTTAATCCTGTTTTGTCAACATAAATGTAGTCGTCATAAAGAGTAATGTCTTCTGTTTGATTAAGCAGGAGATACATTCTTAGTGCAAGTGAAGGGTAATATTTTCCGTCAAGAGAAATTATTGTATCCGAAAGTATCAAATACCCGGTGGAGGCAAACGGAGAAGCGTTTACCGAACCTGCGAATTTGACTGAATCAAAGTAGTCATCGGGATACATAGAAAAACTTCTGTATTTTGATGGATAAATATTTTTTCTGTTGTCTTTAATATTGATTTTAAATTTATTGTAAAATTTTTGGGAATATTCGTCTCCTTTAGTTTTGTCCGAATATTCGGCGTCAAGAAGAGTAAATCCTACAACAAGGTTATCTATCGGTTTTATAGCGTCAAAGAATTTTTTATCAGAATCGGGGTTTTCTGCATCAGGAGTCGTAAAAATAGCATCATATCCGATAATTTTCGGTTTTCCGTATGTATTTAGAAATTCGAAGACTTTTCCGTAGAGTTCACGTTTCCATGGCCATCTGTATTTTGCAACCGAATTGTCATCAATAACAACAAGCACTGTATTATCAGACGCCGAATCTACCGCCGAAAAAGTTCGGACCATAAAGTTGTATGCATAAGGTTCAATAAACTGCCATGACACAAGAACCAGAACACATGACAAAATTATATGAAAAATAACCGAATAAATGAAAAATGCTTTATTTTTTAACTTTTTCATGCCCCTCCTTATTTTATGATATAATAAATTTTGAAAAAAGGATAGATTATGAACGAAAATTTAGTAGATTTGTTATCAAAAGAAAAGGTGTTTCCGATACTCAGAAGCGATGATGTCAATGTAGTGCGGGATACGGCAAATGCTTTATTGGACGGCGGGGTAAAGTTTCTTGAAATAAATGTTGTAAACCCCGGAATTTATTACGTGATTGAAGAAATTTCCAAACATGCAACTGTTTGTGCAGGAGGAATTATTACTGAATTGCAGGCTCAAACTGCTGTAGATGCCGGAGCAAAAGTGTTTTCATCCCCGATAAACCAGATGCACCTTGTAAAATTTTCAAAGGATAAAAGAATCCCATTTCTTGCGGGAGCTTCAACTGCTAATGAGGCTTATTCGGCATGGAAAGCCAGAATCCAGCTTATAAAGATATTCCCGATTACGGCGATGGGCGGTGTGTCTTATCTTGAAAACCTTTTAAGACCAATGCCGTTTTTAAACATTGTTCCGACGGGTGCCGCCAAATTGTCCGAAGTTAAAGACTACATAAAAGCAGGTGCCGTTGCGGTCGGTGTTGGCCGTGATTTGCTTGAAGGCTATTCTTACTCTGAAATTACAAAACGCATCAAGTCTGTTCTTGACGAATTAAAGGATTAATATGGATAAAAGTTTAGATATTGTTACAATTGGCGAAAGTCTTATTGAATTATCCACGAACGAACATCTTAATGATGCCGATTCATTAAAAAAATATTACGGCGGTGATGCTCTGGCAACAGCAATTGCGGCAGCGCGCATGGGTTCCGAGGTCGGATTTATAACACGAGTAGGCGATGATGTATTTAAAGATTACCTGCTAAACAGCTGGAATCATGAAGGACTGGATATTTCTCAAGTCAAAATTTCGCAGGAGCAAAACGGAGTTTATTTTATTGCACGCCCGCAAGGCTCTTGTAAAGAGTATGCCTATTACAGAAAGCGGACTGCTCCATCAAAACTTTCTCTTGATGATATTTCGGAAGATTATATATCAAATTCCAAGGTTATTTACGCATCAGGTGTCACTCAATCCCTGTCGCTTTCTGCAAAAGAAGCAGTGCAAGAAGCGTTTAAACTCGCTAAAAAAAATGATGTAATAACCGCGTATGATCCGAATTATTCCTCTCTTATTACAGGGCCTGAAACAGCAAGAGACGATTTTCATAATGTGATTTCTGATGTCGATATTTTGTTTATGAACGCGGAATATGACACGATTAATATTCTGGAAATTGACTCTATGGAAAATATCATGAAACGGCTCTGGGATATGGGGGTCAGTACTATTGTCATAAAATCATCTGAAAAACGCGGTTATTTTATCGGCTACAACGGAAATATAATTTTTACGGAATTTTATACCAATAATGTAGTTGATACAACTTGTTCGGGGGATGTTTTTAACGGCGGCTTTTTGCATGCAACGACACACGGGCTTACTGCATTTGAGGCGGCAAAATTCGCATCAATCGTTGCAGGGCTTCAAGCGGAAAAAATAGGCGCAATAAAGTCGATTCCATACCGCGATGAAGTTTATAATATATTCGAAAGAGGTGCTTCAAATGCCTAAAAAAGTTGTTATTTCCGGATATTATGGATTTGACAACTTCGGTGACGATGCTATTCTTTATGTGCTTTGCGAAAAGTTAAAATCCTTGAATGCACAAATAACTGTTTTTTCTCAAAATCCTGATAAAACTACAGGTGAATACGGTGTTAATGCCGTTAAGAATTTCAATATAAAAAGTGTGATTAAAGCAATTTCAGAATCCGATATTCTGGTATCCGGAGGCGGGAGCCTTTTGCAGGATGTTACAAGCCTGAAAAGTCTTTTGTATTACGCTTTTATTATTGCGGCGGCTTTGTTTTTTAACAAAAAAGTTGTAATTTTCGCACAGGGAATCGGGCCTCTAAATAAAAAAATATCTGCCAATATCGTAAAATCTCTTTTAAGACGTGCCTCATTTGTTTCAGTAAGAGATGAAAGAAGTTTAGAGCTTCTGAAAGATTGGAAAATTGATGCTCAATTAGTTTACGACCCTGTTTTTTCAGTGCACATTCCTGATGTACCCAAAAACTTTGCGGTCGGTATTCAGTTGAGAGATTTTATAACGATGAGTGATGAATTTTTAAATTCTCTGGCTGAAAATGTTTTGAAATATTTCCCGAACAGAAAAATTGAGCTTTTTGTATTTCAAAAGTCTTTGGATGAAGAAATAAGCCAAAAATTTGTTTCAATTTTAAAATCTAAAAAATCGGATGTTGAAACAAAAATAATTTATTACAAATCAAGAGAAGAAATTTTTAAAAGAATCGCACAGTTGGAATATATGATTGCAATGCGTTTTCATGCGGTTATAGCCGCTATTAAGGCGGGTGTAAAGACGTCTGCGATAAATTATGACATAAAAGTAGAAAAACTCGCTCAAGAGGCTTCTATTCCTATTATTTCATTAAAACCTGACAAAAATGACTATTTGAAAATATTTACACACCAAAAATCGCTCAACTCTGCCAAGCTAAGCGATTTTTCCAATTCCAAACCTTTTGACTGGAACGGAATTGAATTATTCTTTACCGAATAGGCCGTCTTTTATTGTATTTAAATCTTCTTTATAACTTTCGCCAAACTCAGGGCTTGTCAGGGTATTCATTACAAAACCGTAATCCTCGGCTGCAATTACACCGTCGCGGCGCCCCTGTTCGCCGATTTCATCCATATATGCCATAAGAGCACTCATTTCTTCTCCGGATATCTTTTTGTCACCATCAAGATCCAGAATTTTTGCAGCCTGTTCAAGCTGAGCTTTGTCTACTCCTTGATTTTCCTTTGCCAGAGACTCGATAAATTCTTCGACGGTTACATTGCCGTCACCGTTTCCATGTTCTTTATCAATACTCTTAATATGAGCTTCGCCAGCATATGCAACTGACTCATTGTAGGCTTCTTTAAGTTGTTTGGATTCTTCTTCCGAGCGATTTGGTTTATTCAAAAGATTTTTCCAACCATTACTTACAAATTGGAAATCTTCACCATTTTGCATCTTGGTTGTAAACTCGTTGCTGGCTTCAACCTCTGCTGATGTTTCTTCCGTTCCTCCGGCTCCGTCAGCATTATCAGCTTCTGTAGTCTGTTGTGAGCCGCTTACAAGCTGGTTAGATTGAGCAAGAGCCTGTTCAGCCAGAGCATGTCCGTATGCTGCGGCCTGATCTATACCTGCCTGTGCCATGTATGGATTATAATTCATTGATGAATACATCGGATGAAAAATATTCATTGGCGGTGTACAACCCATCATACCACCACCGCATCCCCAGATGCTTCCGCCGTAAAATCCGCCCATGCCGGGTCCCCAGAATCCGCCGTGTTGAATTTCTCTGCTTGCTGCTAGAAACAAGCCGTTGCCAAGCATGCCGGCACCGACTCTTTGAAGGTTTTGTGCAAATTTTCCAAGATTAAAGCTGATTGTCATTTTATACTCTCATAGTTCTATATTATATATATAAAGTTTATATATCATGCAAAATTGCTTAATTTTTTCAATTTGTTAAGAAATTGTAATACATGATAAATATTTTATGCCCAAAAATTGGTGAATTTATTCGCTGCTAATTTTCAGGTCGTCCGTTCCTTTTGTTTAATGGATTTGTAT
The DNA here is from genome assembly GCA_944325585.1 of Candidatus Gastranaerophilales bacterium. Taxonomy (GTDB): domain Bacteria; phylum Cyanobacteriota; class Vampirovibrionia; order Gastranaerophilales; family Gastranaerophilaceae; genus Scatenecus. The sequence goes on along the minus strand of CALVAS010000023.1, from coordinate 12,729 downwards.
AAGATTTTCAGTTCTTCTGAGTTTAAAAATTCTTTAACTTTATTTCAAAATTCTTTGCAACATGAATCATTCTGTCAAAAATAAGAGGCGTTAATTTCAGCTGATATTCCCCGAGTTCATAGATTGCTAGAAATTGCTTGTGTTTTGTAAGTATATAAAGAAGTATTACTGAAATAATCGAACGCGTAAGTTTTGAAGATGTGAATTTTTGGTAAATATCATCAATTTTAACTGATTTGATTATATTGTCGGAGGATAAAATAAAGTCTTCTATTTCTGCCGTGGCTTTTGCAAATTTACTGTCTTCTGCCAGAATTTCGCATTTTATATAATTTTCAACACTATCCTGCTTTATTTCCTCATTATCAATCATATGTTTTGCAAGCTGTCTGATAGCACGAATAACAATTGCCGGAGTTTTTTCGACTTTAAGGTATTCAAGGTTAGTGTCGGGCAGTGAATTGTTTTTAATTAGCGGATTGCATGCGAGATATTTTTCGCCGAGTTCTGTCAATATATAATGCTTGCGCTTGTCAGCCGCGCAAATCAAACCGTTTGAAGTCGCAAATTGTCTCAGAACAGTTAATTGATTTTTAATCAGGCCGGTGACAAAGCAGACATTTGAGAGTGTAAAAAGATTCGGATGTTTTTTAATACAGTAGAGTAATTTGTTTAGATAAAGCATGTGTTCTCCTTTCTGAGGTTTCGGGGTGTACAAAAAAGGCACACCTGTTCAGTGTGCCGGTTACAAACAACTTTGCCGTCAAATACGATTCACGCGGGCTTGAGCCTTAATAACCCTTTTTATTATTAGAACATGCAGCTTTAATTTCTGTCAATCTTGAAGATCGTATTATTATTCAAATAGAAAATTGTATGCAGATTACCCGCAGGCTGCACTCAGCAATTAAAAAAGGAAGTCATAAAGACTTCCTGTAAAGATTGCCCTGGGCCAGACTTGAACTGGCACTGAGTTATTCACCCAATTGGATTTTAAGTCCAACGCGTCTACCGATTCCGCCACCAGGGCATATTATATGGATTTGTCACTTTTTGATTTTATTTTAAACAAAATCGAAAGTCAATATAAACTTTATGTATTTTCAGGTTCCAGAAACGCATTTATTTCGGCAATTTTTTCATTTAAGTGTTCTATTATATTGTTAAGATAGTCACTTACTGCAGCAGAATTATTGAGAGTAGTTTTGCCAAAAAGGGCAGGATATTGAATGTTTTCAAAAAGTTTATTTTTGAATTCAATAATATATTCATAGAATTTGGCTTCAATAACCTCTTTAAATTCGCAAAGGTCAATAAATATTTCAGAAGTCAATGCCTTTGCTTTAATAATATTTTGTTTTTTTAGATATTTTTGAATTTTAACCAGTTTATCATGGAGTGTTGTGTACATACCAAGAAGATTTTGTTTTTTCTGGGGCAGAATCTCGTTAAAATAATCCATTGTTTGTGAATATCCCAGCTGCATAAGACTTCTGCGTTTATCCTCAGGCATATTAAAGTCAACTATATTTATATCACCTGTGTTAATTACTATGTAATCAAACATGTCTTTTTTGCCGTAGATATCTATAATAAAAGCTGTGGCCATTGAAGTTGTAAATGCATACAGTGAATTAACAAATTCAATTGTATTCATGTCATTGCCTTCAAAGTCACCTTCAAGCCTGAATTCAAGTATTCTTTCGTTTGAAGGCATAAGATGTTTCGAAAGTTTCCACATAGGCCAGCTTTTTTGTAAATCGCCGTCGACAAGAATGCGGTTGTTATATTCAATCGGGCGCATAAGTCCCGGCATTCCGCAAGAAATTCTTATTGCAGATGCTATTTCAAAATCCGGAGTTTCAAAGCGTGAAAACTCTTTCGTTTCAAAACTGGACAAATCTGTTGTAATAATTATCAAATCTTTTTCAATATCTTTGAAGGTTACGGCTTTGTGAGAACCTTTTTTGAAATTCTCACCGTAAAATTTTTGTTCTATAAGATCACGAATCCATTCCAAAAACAGTTCGCCTTTGCTAAGAGCAAATTTCGGTCCGAGTGTAAGCTGGACGTCTCTAAACATTTCAAAATTGAACTTTATAAATACTTCATCTAATTCATCGGCTGTGTATCCGACAGCAATAAGACCTGCAATAACTGAACCTACGGACGAACCCGCAAGAGTATGCGGAGAAATTCCCAACTCCTCCATTGCTCTCATTGTGCCCACGTATGCCGCCCCGCGTATTGCGCCGCCGCCGAAAAGGCATGTGTATTTTAAAGAACTATTATTTTTCATAAAATAATTATATCATTATTTATTGTTTATGTCTGTAGCAAAAAGAATATTTTCTTTAGCTTAATAAAAAAGAGCGGAATTATTTCCGCTCTTTTTTATGTTTTTTAATTTAAAGTTTATAATTTATGCGGCAATTTCGCCTTTGATTTCACGAATCAGATATTCAGCCACCCATTCAAAATCTTTATTTTCTTTTGCAGCTTTTTCAAGGTATTTGATTGAAGCATCGCCAAGTCTGATAAGAGTCATTGCAACAACGCCTCTTTTAATACCTCTTACAACTTGAAGCTGGTCAACCAGCTGCGGCAATGCTGAAGTTCCGCATTCAACCAACATATTTTCAACTTCGTTTTTAACTGAATTGTCTGCATTTTCCAATTTTGTAAGAATGTCTTTTACTGATTTCATGTCAATCTCCAATTTCTTTTCTCAACTTATATTATTATTATAATTGAAAATTGAGACAAACAGGATTTCCTTACATAATCTTTATATCTGTTAAATTTATGTAAAGAAATCCCGCAAATCATATTTTAAAGACTTTTATCCGAAGATTTTGAAGTTTCTTTCTACGTTTTTGTCTATTACAGATTTTATTGAATCGTATTCTGTTTGTAATGATTCATGCTCTGTATCAATATTTTTAAGCTCAAGATCATATCTTTGGTCTTTTGCCTGAATTTTATTTGTTTCTCTTGTGTATTCTGCTTCAGCCTGGGTTATTGCCAGATCAATTGTATCTTCTGTAATATCGCTGCAATTTGAATACATTGTTGAAATCCATTGATTTTCATCATCAACCTGAACCATTGTTAATAAGCCGCTCTCAAGAGCATATTGAATCCATTCTGTGTCAGAGGTTAATGCTTTAGAAATTTTTTGGTAACCATCTTCGTTCATTTTATTGAATATATTTGTATACCATTCTGCTTTTGCATCAGCATTTTCATTAGGGTTATTTTTGTCAATCCAGGTATAGTTCGGTGCACCGTATTGAGCAATCATTTCTTCTATTAGGTAAATATCTTTGATTGCTTCAAAGTTTGCCTTGTATTCGGTCGGAACTTCTTCGCCATTAACCATTTGTGTCAATGTTATTGTAGTGTCGCCGTCAAGGTTAGTAGTCTCTCTGCCGCAGTTCAAAACCCATTCCATATCGTCAAGATTATCGTATTCACCACGTCCGACATCAACTCCGAAAATAAATATGGATAATTGTTTTGCAGCATCTTCATATGCTTTTTTCTCGTCAGGCGCTTCGTCTGCGAATTTATCACGATCCATTTGTGAAAAAATACTTGATTGGAAATATTTATAAACTGTCTTTAAGGCTTCGGCACCACCGGCTTCATCCATTACGCTGCTTATAACAGCTGAAAGAGGACTTGTGCTGAATGTAACTGTACCGCTGTCTTCACTTGATGAATAATTAAATGTCCATTCACCGTTATTGTTTGTTAATCCGGAAACGCTATAACCGTTTTGACCTGCAACAGATAAATTGCCTGCTCCATCATCAGTAATTATAAAATTACCGCCGTTAATGCTGTAACCGTCTTCGGTTGCGGATATATCAGTTTCTGTATTTGTTACAATATTTCCGTTAGCGTCAAACTCAATATATTCATTAAGGAAATAATCCATTGCTTCGGTGAAAACAGTTGCTTCATCTTCACCTTCAGCATTTGTTGTTGTTTCTTTAATTATGCCGCTATTAAGAAGTTCATTGTATAATTTTTTAAGATAATCCAAGGATCCGCTTATGTCGCTTTTGGAAGGAGGATTTTTACCGCTTTCTGTATTATATTGTAATACTTCTGCGTATTTATCCTCATAATTCATTGATTCTCCGCTTGGTACATAGCCGAGGAGATATTCCTTCATCTGTTTGATTACAGCGCTTGTGTAAGCACTGTCAGCTTCCAAATAATCATTCAATAAGGTTTCATAAACCATTACCTCTGTTGAATCTTTAGACAATTCATACCCGTAATGCAGGCCTGAGATTCTGTTTCCGTTGTCGTCATATTCAACATCGCCTTCATAGCGTGTTTTGAGATCATCACTCAAATTGTTGCTTTCCCAGTATGAAGTTGTGTCTTTTTCTAGTCCGTATTGTTTTAAAAATTCTGTTAAGGCATCTGTTTCCGGATTCTTTTCAGCTTCTCTCAATGCCTGTTCATATTTTGCCGCATCAAGTTCACTTACAACAAGTTCGCCTGATTTATTAATCAATCCGTACTGATTGTTGTATGAGCTGTATGCGGTCAAATTGTTGTAAGTCAATTGTTGATACATTTCATTACCGAGTGTGTCTTTATTTGACATCATCAACTGAACCTGATTAAGAGCATTGACGTATTTTTCACTGGCTTTAGAAGTATCATCGGTAAGGCGCATCTTCGCATTGTTGATAAGCTGAGCACGAAGCTCGTTATCAGACATACGAGAAGTTATTGATAATAATCTGGCTTGTGATGCTGCCATTCCCATAGTTGACTCTTTTTCCTTTCGTTAGTACATATCTTATCTATGGTTACGGCTTTATGTGCCTGTTTCTTTAATAAATAATAACCAATTATTACAATTTGTTACATTTTTTTAAAACTTTTTTTAATCTCTCTATTTTTTTTAAATCCGTTCCAATCCCTGTCAGAAGCAAAACAGATGATTCATTGCTGCGTTCGTCTTCAATGCCGAACTCAAAAAGTCTTTCAGACAATTCGTTACCGTCTAAACTGCCGGATTTGATAAGAATTTTTGTTAAATCATCACCGCCGAAAACGATATTAGAGCATGACTTACGTAATGCAAGGATATTGTCAATAAGTTCTTCTATTTTTCTTTTGCCTTTTTGAGAATTTAAAAAATTAATGTTCGCTTCAATTGTTGCTAACAAGGGGTATGAAGGCGAAGTTGTGTTTATCATTTTTAAGGCTTCGGAAGGATTAATATTGCAATTTGAATGCAAAAGTGCTGTCGGATTAAGTCCTCCGGCTGTTTTATGAAGTGATTGGATTGTAAAATCCGAAATTTTCACGGCACTTTGCGGAAGCCGCTCTGAAAACGGATATAAAGCCCCGTGCGCCTCATCCGTTATTAGGTAGGCCCCGTATTTTTCGCAAAGCTCTTTTATGGATTTTATATCAGATACAAAACCTTCATATGTCGGGGATGTGATAATTACTGCTTTAATTTCATTATTTTTTAAATACGGCTCAAGATTTTCGACGGAATTTTTATCATAAACGCCCCAGTCTGAGTTTAGCGGAAGTTTATAAAAAACAGGTACGGCACCTGCAAGTTTTACCGCATTAAGATGCGACGGGTGCGCGTCTTCATGAAGAAGAACTTTGTCACCAGACTTTACACAGGCAAGCACAGAGGCAATAATGCCGCTGGATGAGCCGTTTGTAAGAAAATATGTATAATTTGTCCCGTAAATTTTTGACGCAGCTTCTTCGGCTTTAAAAAGAGCTTCTGTCGGGTTATGCGTATCAGTTTCTGAAATATCTGATTTGTAAAATTGTCTGAATTTGTGATAAATAAAAAATTTCCCGCCATGAGAAGGTGTTGTAAAAAGGGCATTTGTTGTTTTTTTACGCAGAAGTTTTATCAGACTCAATTTACGCCCCTATTTGTTTGCAATTTCAAGACTGCGTTTTGAACAATATTGAATCAATGTCATCTTTTTCATGTTGTCAGTGTATTTAAACTCTCCTGAAAGCGTATAACCGTCTTTATTCTTTTCAATTCTTATCGGAAGAAAAATACAATCAACGCTGATTTCATCTGAAAGCGGCAATGTAACATTGTATTCAAGTTCAATATCAAAATTTTCTTTTGTTTTAAACTTTAGACCGCCGGCTGAAACATCAAGAGTTTGGATTTTATGGGAAATATCCCCTGATGTCATTGTGAGTTCATGTATATATTTGACACGCGTAAAACGACGTCTCTGGAGAAATTTGTGTTTGGCCGGTGATGCGATTTTTAAAGATTTACCGTTTATTTCCTTAGCGTATGAATCAAAATATAACAATCCGTTTGATGTTGCCGTATAAAATTCACAATAGTTGCTTTTTAAAACGCCGACCGGATCATAATCAAGTTCAATCATAAAGCTGTCAGGATTAACCTCTGTAATAATACCTTTGTTAGCATTTTTAAAGTCGAACGGAACCATTGTTATTTTTTGATTTTTCTCTACTAATTCTCTCATTTAAAATCCTTTCATACGCATATTTGCTTTTATAATACATTATATGCGCCGAAAATGCAAAAATATTAACATTTTGTAAAAGAAAAGCCCCTTATTTAAGGGGCATAAACTGAGCAATCAGAAGAGTTGAGGATTTACATATTTATGGTACAAAATTTTTTCACCTGATTCATTGTCGAAAATCGCTAAATTTTGCACAAAAAAATAGTCTCAATGTATATGAGACTATTTTTTATTTTATAATTCGGAATACTTATTCTTTTAAGAATGTTTCGTAATTTCTTGCAAGAAGGTGAGTTCTAACCTGATTAATCAAGTCAAGCGCAACACCGACCATGATTATCAGAGAAGTTGCTCCGATACCTTGCAGAGTTTTGATATTGGTAATATAACTTGCAAAAGACGGAACAAGTGCAATTATACCGAGTCCGATAGCTCCGATAAATGTGGTTTTTGATAAAATTTTATCAAGAGCCTCTGCTGTCGGTTTTCCGGGTTTGATACCGGGAATTGATGAACCGTATTTTTTTAAGTTATTTGCAATATCCTTCGGCTGCATATTCGGCATAATTGATGCATAGAAAAATGTCAATGCAACGATTAATGCAAAATACAGACCGTAATATACAAGTCCGTCAGGGCTCATAATTGTCGTAAGTTTTACAACAAAGTTTTTAACCGCAACAGAATTGAAATCTGCCTGGCTTACTATGCTTAAAACCGTTGACGGGAAAAGTAATATTGCAATTGCAAAGATGATAGGCATAACGCCGCCGGGATTGAGTTTAAAAGGAATAAAAGAGTTCATTCCGCCGTAAACTTTGTTCCCTACCTGACGTTTCGGATTAACAATAATTACTTTTCTTACAGCTTCCTGCATAATTACAATGAAAACCATTGTTGCAAAGAATATTGCAAGAAGAGCAAGTAATCCTAATTGCATTGCGGTGCTTTTTGATACCATTTCAAAAGTTCTGGATGCATAAACCGGAATTCCCGAAATAATACCGACAAAGATTATTAAAGAACCGCCGTTGCCTATTCCTTTTTCGGTTATAAGTTCCGAAATCCACATCACAAGTACTGAACCGGCAGTCAATACAGCCATTGAGCTTATGTAAAACATTAAATGGTTTACATCCGGAGATATTGCGCCCGGCAAATGTCTCATAAAGAGCATAAATATCAATGATTGAAATGCTGCAAGCACAACCGTAAATATACGTGTGTACTGTGATAATTTTCTTCTGCCTGCTTCACCGTCTTCTTTCTGAAGTTTTTCCAGAGACGGAATTACAACAGAAACAAGCTGCATGATGATTGATGCCGTAATGTATGGGCCGATACCTAATGCAAAGATTGAAACCTTACCTAATGCACCGCCTGAAAATAAGTCCAAAAATCCTATGATATTGTTACCTTGCGCAATGTTTGCGAAAACCTGGTTGTTAATACCATAAAGAGGCATTTGAACACCAAAGCGGAATGCGGCAATCATGATGAATGTGAAAATAATTTTCTGTTTCAATCCTGATGCATGCCACATTGACATCAAATCTTCGGTTGTAGGCATTTTAATTCCTTGTGCCATTATACTAACTCAACCTTTCCGCCTGCTTTTTCAATTTTTTCTTTTGCTGACGGTGTAAAGTAATTAGCTTTAACCGTAACAGCTTCGCTGATTTCGCCGTTACCGAGGATTCTTAATAAATCAGATGAAGGATGAACTTTGCCTGCTTCTTTCAAAGCTGCAAGAGTTACTTCTTTCAAACCTAATTGAGCAAGTCTGCCGACATTGATTTCAGCGGAAACAGGCTTTTTGTAAACCTGAAATCCTTTTAATTTCGGTAATCTTCTGTATGCAGGCATTTGTCCGCCTTCAAAACCTCTTTTTGAAGAGCTTCCTGAACGTTGTCCTTCACCGTTGTGTCCGCGGCAGGATGTTTTACCGCGGCCTGATGAACGGCCTCTGCCTACTCTTTTAATTTTGTGAGTTGAACCTTCTGCAGGTCTTAAATTTTCTAATGTAATTGTATCTGTCATTTTCTTTTTCCTTTTATCTTAAATGTGTACCGCTCGCGTTAACTTACGCAGTATTTTGTTATTCTGCAACTTCAAGAAGGTGCGGAACTTTGTTTACCATACCCATAATTGTTGCACTGTTTAAATGTTCTACAGTCTGGTCTTTTTTGGTTAAGCCGAGAGCATTAACAACTTTACGTTGAGATTCAGATGCTCCGATAAGGCTTCTGACCAATTTAATTTTTATTTTTTTAGTATCTGCCATTTTATTATATCCTTATATAAGCGTCATTCTGAGGCTTTTTGCGGGAATCTTCGCCTGTACAGGCTCAGAATGACTAATTTCGAAGAATCCCGTTTATTTCATAATCTCTTTTAATTTTGTTTAAACAATAGTCCTGTAGACTAGTTTAACAATTCAGCCATTGTGAGACCGCGTTTTTTAGCTACATCTTGGAAAGGTGTTAAAGCCTTTAATGCGGCAATTGTTGCATTAGCAGCGTTAAGCGGAGATTTTGAACCTAAAGATTTTGAAAGAATGTTTTCAACACCTGCAAGCTCAAGAACTGAACGAACAGCGCCGCCGGCGATAATACCTGTACCTTGAGAAGCCGGTCTGAGCATTACGGCACCTGCACCTGAACGTCCTGTAATCGGGTGCGGTATTGTTGTTTTGAAAATAGGTACTGTAATAAGATTTTTGCGTCCGTCTGCAATTGCTTTTTGAATAGCAATAATAACTTCAGATGCTTTTGCACATCCAACGCCTACCTGACCTTTTTGGTTCCCTACAATAACGATTGCACGGAAGCTCAATTTTTTACCGCCTTTAACAACCTTTGTTACACGGCTGATTTGAACAACTCTTTCAGTCCATTCGCTTTGCGGTTTTTCTTCAACTGTTTCGATTTTTTGTTTTCTGCCGCGGCCTTTTCTGCCTCTTGCGGGTTTTTCTTCTTCTGTGTTTTCTACAGCTTCAGCAACTTCTTCAACTGTTTCTGCTACAGTTTCAGTTACTTCTGAAGAAATTTCGTCTTTGTTTTCTAAATCCATTGATTTTACCTTTCGTTTTAACTTAAATAAATTCTTCTATTTTTTCGAACATGCCAAACTAAAGCTGATTAAAGCGTTTGGAATTCATATTCGTGAGTAACTTTTCTGACAAACTTATAATATCATAAAAAAATATAAAATCAAGCGTGTTTTTTAATGCTTAAGAGAGGAAACGCATCTGACACCGAGAAGTTTTATATTGTCTGCATAAGCATTTGTAACGCCTGTTATAAAGTTTGCCGTATAATGTCCGTTTCTGTCATAGCGGTCTTTAAGCCAGTAGTTGCCGTATCTGAATGATTTTTCATCCCAGAAAAGCAAATCATCATTCGGATTGCAGAAGTAATTAACTTTATTGGCCGCAACTGTACATTGAGAATTTTCTTTATGACATGATTTCAAAAATGTTTCTCTATCTTTTATAATTTCTCTGTTTGTAACCATTGATATTTTACAGCTTGCTGAAGCTCGCCAGAGTTCCCATGCCTGCTCTCTTGTCGGTAATTCCATCCCTTTTAAGCGGCAATAGCTTTCGGCAGATTCAAAATCCATAGGCCCTGCGTTTACGTTATCGACTGTCAGATTAGTTCCTGTCAAAGTTATTGCACCGCCAGATTCAATCGGGGGATAAAGTTTTTGAAATTCATCCATTTCTCCGGTGTGAAACAATATCAAAAGAACTAACGCGAAACTTAAAAGCGCTATTATCAAAACATTTTTGTTATTTTCAGTCATAATTTTATTTTAGTACACTTTCCAGAGTTGCAATCATACAATTTTTGTATCTTTCGCAATCTTCCTTTGTTTTACCTTCAAATCTCAATGTAAAAACTGGTTCGGTATTACTTTGTCTGATTAGAGCAAAGCCGCCGTCAAATACGATTCGCATTCCGTCAAGCGTAATAATTTCTTTGATTTCGCTGCCGAAAAGATTTTTGTCCGCTTCAATACAGCTTTTAACTTTTTCAAGCGTTTCTTTTTTCTTTTCGTTGGGACATGGAAATCTTACTTCATCAGAGGAACACACAGCGTCAAAAGGTTTCAGCATATCCTGAAGTTTGAAATCCGGATTTGATTTTTTGTGTTTTGCAATAATTTCAATAATTCTGCATCCTGCGTATATTGCGTCATCAAATCCGTAATATCTGTCTTTAAAGAATGTATGCCCGCTCATTTCACCCGCGAGAAGAGCATTTGTTTCTTTCATTTTGTCTTTAATGTATCCGTGTCCTGTTTTACACATAACTGCATGTCCGCCGGCGTTGTTAATGCTGTCGAAAAGCACCTGTGAGCATTTTACCTCGCTTACGACTGTCAGTTTGCTTTTATCATCAATATTTTCAAGCACATCTTCCGCATATATCAAAAGAAGTTTGTCGCCGGTCAGGGGCTTTCCGTCTGGTGTAATAACTCCTATTCTGTCACTGTCTCCGTCATAAGCGATTCCAACATCGGCTTTGTTTTCAACAACCGTTTCCTGAATGTTTTTTAGTGTTTTCAAATCGCTAGGATTCGGGTGATGGTTCGGGAAGTTTCCGTCAGGCGTAGAAAAAAGTTCAATGACATCGCATCCCAGTTCTTTATATAACTGCGGGCCTACAACTCCGCCTGTTGCATTTGCGCTGTCAACAACAACTTTTACACCTTTGCCGATGTTGCCGAAACGTTTTTTCATCTCGTTTATATAGTCAGGTATAATGTTGTATTGTTTTAAAATTCCGTTTCCTGTGGATTTATTTTGTTTTTCAAACTCTTTAAAAGTTAACTCTTTAACTTCTTTAATTTGCCTTTCATTGAGCGTTCTTCCGGCAAAAGTCATTTTCATCCCGTTATATTCTTTAGGATTGTGGCTTGCTGTTATAATAAGAGCACCTGAAATTTTTTGTCCGTTTGTTAGCTCTTGCGGCACGCCGACGGTTTCACTGTAGTAACCTATAGGTGTCGGAGCAAGTCCTATGTCAATAACATTTGCACCTGTTGACAGGACACCCTCAATAAGAGATTTGGCAAGAGAGGGAGAATGTGTTCTTGCGTCTCTTGTTACCGTTACCCATATATCTTCTTCTTTTTTATTTGTATTACCCTTTAAATACTCTACAAACCCGCGTCCGGTATAGTAAAAAAGTTCTTCAGTAATATCATCTCCGTAAATTCCTCTTATGTCATTTTTGCCGAAGGCGTGTTCATATTTTTTCATAATAATTATCTCCCCTGATATTTAAACTATAATTAATATAGCATGGATATGAAAAACATACTTAATGAAATTTCAAATAATCAAAAATTTGCGGGATGGATATTTATTTTGCCTGCACTTATTGGTACTCTGATATTTATCGTTATTCCCGTAATTTGTTCCTTCGGTTTAAGTTTTTGTAAATGGGATTTGATTAATCCTGTTCAGTTTGCAGGACTTGACAATTATAAAGAAATTTTTTCAGAACCATTGTTTTTCAAAATTCTTTTAAACACGATTGTTTTTGCTGTTTCTACCTCTGTTTTCGGCGTTATTATACCTTTGATTCTTGCGTGTATATTAAATTCCAAAATCAGAGGTTCTGAATTCTTTAAAACGGCCTATTTTTTGCCGTTTATTACACCTATGATTGTTATCGGAATTATCTGGGAATGGATTTTTGATCCGAATATCGGGTTTCTGGCAAATGTTTTTAATCTGCACATCAATTGGCTTTATGACACGAACTTTGCAATGCCTGCGCTGATTATCGTATCTGTCTGGAAACTTATCGGGTATAATATGATTATTTTTCTTGCATCTCTAAGCGGAATTTCAAACAGCATGTTTGAAGCTGCTAAAATCGACGGAGCAAATGCTTATCAGACATTCAAAAATGTAACTGTTCCGCTTCTTTCGCCTGCGATTTTTTTCGTTGTAATAATTACCGCAATCAGTTCTTTTCAAGTTTTTGATTTGATTTATCTTATGACGCAGGGCGGGCCGCTTGACAGCACTAATGTGCTTGTTTACGCGATTTACAAAAACGCGTTTGAATACTTTAATGTTGGTAAAGCAAGCGCAATTGCATATGTGTTATTCTTGATTATTCTTGTTTTAACATTAATTCAAAAAAGAAAAAGCAAAAAAATGGTTTACAACGAAATTGATTAGGCG
>CALVAS010000022.1 GCA_944325585.1 Candidatus Gastranaerophilales bacterium | reverse complement strand
ATAACTGAAGAAATCAAGTCGATAAATGAGATTTCATTAAACGGAAGTAATATAGAGTTCTAATAAAAATCAATCAGATTTAGTTCAATTTTAATTAGTGTTAATATAAATTATATCATCAATCAAAAATGCAATAAAATGAAATTATATCATGAAAAATTTGTTATAAAACTCTGCAATACCTGAAATTTTTTCACTGAAACTAAACTATATCGCAAAAAACAGGAATGCAAACATAAAACAAAGAGACACGGAACTCAGCAAAAACCATGCATGCATTACAGGATGCTGATATTCCCAAATTTCCTTAATTGTGGATGCTGCATTTTCAATTGTCTGCATAATTTATTTCTCCAAAAACTCTCTTTACATATTTTATTTTCTATATTTAGCGAAAATTGACATCACCTAATCGGTTGATTATTTTCGACCTTTAGGGTATTATCCGGTTATGGGAAAAGTTGAACTTTTGATGCCTGCGGGTAATCTGGAAAAACTTGAATATGCCGTTCGTTACGGGGCTGACGCCGTTTATCTGGGTGTCGTGGATTTCAGTCTCCGCGCAATGAGAAAAGGAAATTTGATAACGCTCGAAAATCTAAAGGATGCGGTAGACCTTGCACACAAACTCGGAGCAAAAGCCTATGTTACACTTAATATTTTTGCGTTCAACAACGACATAAAATTGCTGAAAGAATGTATTGACAAATTTAAAGACGCCAATCCGGATTCGTTTATTGTGAGTGATTTCGGAATCTTTAACCTTTTGAGAAAAAATGCTCCGAAAGTTCCGATTCATGTCAGCACACAAACAAATACTTTGAATTATGAGAGCGTAAAATTCTGGCAGGATTTGGGCGCAACCCGTGTTATTCTTGCCCGTGAACTTCCCATAAAAGACGTTGCCGAAATCAGAAAAAAAGTTCCGGATATTGAGTTGGAATGCTTTGTCCACGGTTCTCAATGCGTTTCGTTTTCAGGAAGATGTCTTTTGAGCGACTATTTTACGAACGGCGAGCGAAAAGCCAATCACGGCAACTGTTCTCAGCCCTGCAGGTGGAGTTACAAACTTGTCGAAAGTACACGGCCCGATCAGTATTATGAAATAAATCAGGATGAACGGGGTTCACATATTTTGAGTCCGAAAGATTTGTGTCTTGTGGAATATCTTTCACAAATGATAGACGCCGGAGTTGATTCGTTTAAAGTCGAAGGCAGAACAAAAAGTCTTTATTATGTTTCAGCCGTCGCAAAGGCTTATCGTCAGGCAATTGATGAAGTCTTAAAAAATCCGTCAGCAGATTTACATAAGTATTTCATAGAACTGCAGAAGGTCGGTAACCGCGGCTATACTACAGGTTTTGCACTCGGAAACAACAATTCTGAAAGCTACAGTTATGATATTTCCAAAGGTCTTGCAGGCGCCGATTTCCTGTGCGAATTTAAGGGCGCCGTTGCAACGTTAAATTCTGATGAAGGTGTTTATTTCCCCGTAAAAATTAAAAATAAAATGCTTGTAGGTGATGATGTTGAAATTATAACCCCGGATGAACAGTTTACAACAAAACTTCTTGCAGTAAAAGACGAAAACGGGGTGGATATGCCTCTTGGCAATACCAATGATGATGTTTATGTTCTCTTTGGCAGAGCCCCGAAAGATTACAAATATGCGCTTGCACGTACAATAGGAGTGAAATCTTATGTTTCTTAAACCTGATTATAATTTGGAAAATATTTATTCAATAGACCTTGCTGACTTGAAAAGACAGGGAATAAAAGCATTTCTTTTTGACCTTGACAGTACAATTATGGCCTCAAAATCAGCAAAATATACAGATGAAACCCTTGCGTGGCTTGCCAATGTAAAAAAAGATTTTTTTGTTGCGGTGATTTCAAATAACAATAATGTTGAATATATTAAAAAAGTTCAGGCAATATCAGATTTTCCGACACTTTTTGACGCCAAAAAACCGCGTGCAAAAATAGGGTTGGAATTTTTAAAGCAGCATAATATAAAACCGGAAGAGGCTGTTATGGTGGGAGACAGACCGCTTACAGATGTTTGGTTTGGCAAGCGCCTCGGATGCAAAACAATTCTTGTCGATTCAATTACGGCAAAAACTGAGAAGAAAATCGTAAGATTTGTCCGTAAACTGGAACGCCTTTGCGTCAAGTCATAATTGACCTAATATGCAGGGTTGAATTTCTTAATATAAAATGTTATAATAGAGAATAAACTAATCTTGATGAGGAATTAATGTAATGCAGCATATGGTTTTAGAGAAGCCCCTGCGAGTCGGGAATTCTGCTGAAAAAGATAAGAGATGTAAGTTTCACGGATTTTCAATGGCTGAAATGCTTGTCGTTCTGTTGATAATGTCTTTTATCGCAATTGGTGTACCCTTAATCCATTTTAAGAAGGCCGAATTAAAGACCAAACGCAGTATTCACGGACGATATGAGTGTTATTACAACGGCGGTGCCCTCACGCAGTATTCGGTTAATGAAGATGGAGTGGAGCAAGGGCCTGATGCCGTTACGGAATGCCGTTTTGCCCCGCCTAAAAGTGCAATATTCTTTATGGTTCATGCTGTTGGCGGTGGCGGAGGTGCCTCTTCGGCGACAAGCAGTACCACAGGAGGTAACAATAATGATGGGGGAGAATATCTGGCAAGTCAGGTTAACACCTTCCCTCAGTGGGCAAAAGACGCTCAGGCTGCTGGATATTTAAAAGAAATGGACGCTCCATATACATTATCCCGTACAGGATCTCAATATACGTTTATTTATGGTAAGTCCGGAACTGCCGGAGAAACAATGTCTATGTTTTTCCCGAACCTTAGTAATATTCAAATTGTAATGCGTCCGGGCAAAGGCGGTGCTCTTGAAGGCTCTGGAACAGAAACAGAAGTCGAGTTCTATAGAACTGATCCCAACAATCCGGATGCAGGAGCAAATTTGATAACAACAATCACGGCAGCAGGTGGTGAAGGTGGCAGCGGTTCAGGTCAAATGACCCTCTGGATGGATGGCGATGGTCCTTTATGCGAAATCAAAGAAAAAGAGGACAGACAATTTAACCAGGCGGATTTCGGTGAAAATATTGAACTTGATACCGATACCAATATGGAATCATCATTCAGTGCAGAATTGAGACTTGCAGGCAGCGGCGGCGCAGGAGCATATACAAAAGCAAGCGCAGGCACAGTATCATACTCTATAAACGGTACGAACATCCCGTCAAATGTGGTCAAAAAGCCGACCTGTGATGAACCTTTGGAATGTGAGGAAGGCGTAGTAGCGGATGGCGGCAACAACTGTCCTGCACAAACAGGTAAAGATGGAGCGGTGGTAATACTATGGTAAATACGAATAACAAAAGTTCATATAAATCAGGGTTTTCACTGTTTGAAGCCTGTGTAACAATGCTTATAGTCGGTATATTCATTGCAATGTGCGCAAACGCATTTACAAGACGGCACGTAACCTATCAGGAATCAGACGGTCACGGGCGTTATGAGTGTTATCGTGACGGCGGAGCAATTGCTCAAAGATATGTCGAAAACAATAGTGCACGGCCTGTAGCAGGTACAACCTGCGTATTCAGACCTCCGCGATATGCAAAATATATTCTTATAAACGCAATAGGCGGCGGTTCCGGCTCAGCAGCAGGAACCTTCAGCAGTTCATTCTACAGTTCTATAGACAAACCACTTACAATTGAGCCCGGTGCTTCAGGGCAGCAAACAACTGTCAGTATGGACAATCAAACAATACTTTCAGTTGCCGCAGGCGGCGGCGATATGGTTGCCACAAGTTCATCCGCAAACAAAGTTGCAAGCTGTACGGTTGAACCCGGATTCAAAGTTGACGGTTCTGCGCTTTCGTACAGCTGCGGAACTGATCAAACCTGCGGCCAGTCAGGTTCGGATTTAAAGATTACTTATTGCATGTCGGAAGACGACTTTAAAACGGTTACAATTCCGCTTTCGACGATAAAAGCAGACAGATATACAGCATCCGGAAATACGATTACATATTATGACCTGTCAAATTATCAAAATGTTGGACATATGACGGCAGAAGATGCGTTGAGTATGATAAGAGACGGTAACAGAGCATATTCAGTCAATTACATAGTTAAAGTTACAATGGACACATCAGCAGGTTCCAATGTATCTCTAATGGAACAATATCTTGACGTTCTCGGTGTTGAGGACGGTATTGCTACGACATCTCCCGGGGCTCCCGGAAGTTCCGGCGGTGTCGTAATACTCTGGTAGTGCCGGAGGTTGATTTTTGACATTCAAAATGTTATAATTAAATATAAGGGAGTTATTCCCTAAAATCATATAATAGAGCGGGTTTTCGGAGTAAAGCTCGATTTGAATCCGGAGAATCCGAAAAATCAAAATAATCAGTTTATCAGTTTATCATTAATAAAGGTGAATAGCGTATGAAAGAAACGAGGATAATTGGCGGATTTTCGCTTGTAGAGATGATGTTATTGCTTTTGATAGTGTCATTAATGATAGCATCAAGCGTGGCAGTAATATCAAAGCGACACGTAAAAGTGCCGCGAATCGCGATGCACGGGGCATATATGTGCTACTACAAGAACGGGAATTTGCATGAAGAGCGGTATGTTGGCGCAAATCTGACTAAAAAGATACTTGACCGTGACGTAACGGAATGCAGTTTTACGCCGCCTGACAGGGTATCTTATTTGCACATACAGGCGACAGCCGGCGGAGGCGGCGGTGGTGACGCAGGCTATACCGGCGGAACAATTGTAAACCACAAATCCGCAACGGAAGTTATTTCTCCATTTGGGTTGACAGAGGAATATGTCAAGGATGTTAAAGGTCTTTCAACCGCAGGACAAGCTGACTTGTGGGGAAATATCCACGCATACGCTGACGGTACCGGTATAAAAGGAGATGCAGGCGGCGGCGGAGATGTATGGTACATTAATCAGGAATGTGCCGGCAGCTACTGTCTTGCAAAGAGAAAATGGGAAAACAAGCAAAACGGCGAAAAAGGCTGCTGGAACAAAACAAAAACAGTTAGTTATCCGGAAAGTAAGTACCAAACAGAAGCAAACTACTATGCTTATAACTGTCAAAAAGACTGTTATGCCAGAGACAATGGAACCCCAAAATCTAAGACAAACTGTAATGCTCAATGTAATCCATACAATTACAAAGAGCGATATGCTTCAGAAGATGATGAGGATTTTGTTTCTTGTCCATATAGCGACTGGATAACAAGACGTCCTTGTCCGTCGTATTTTAGAACAAGTAAATGTAATTATTCAAGTTGTACAGAAGATTACGATACTGTGAGTTGTGTAGGTAAGTACTACACTACATCTAGTAAAACATCATGCCGGTCTTGTAATAGAAGCTGTGCAGGACGCAGCTATACAGCTTTGGGGTGTTCAGGATGTCGCCGTCAAACAGATGCCGAAGGTAACCCCACAAGTACCTGTGCCTCCGGAACTTCAAGTTATTGCTTTAGCGGAACATATCAAAAATACAATGGATATTGTAATGGTAGTTCCGGTTCTTATTACAGCGACAGATATGGAAATTGGCGTGATCGAGGGGAAAGAGTTTGTGACTCGCAGGCTAATATGACAGATTATGACCGATGCGGGGATGACAGTACCTATTGGGCAGTCTGCAACAGCAGAACAACTACTCCTACAGCGAAAAATACAGGTGGCTCCCCACCAACATCAGCCAAGACAGGTTCAAAAAAATACTGTTTAATGGAGTATAATATCCCGCAGGATGCAACGACCTGTACAGTAGGCGGTTATAAAAAATTCCAGCTGGATGTGGAAGATACCTATCAAAAAGATACAAACGTAGATAATGACAACGATAAATATCCGAGTTATATGTATGTAACAACCTCACCTAATGCGGGCTATATTTCAGCAAGAGGTACCCAACCTCTTATAGAGCGGAAAATCGCACGTACAGAAGGTGAAGAATATGCAGTCTGCAACTACGGAAACCCGACATTGTTCAATTCCGGTGACGGTATTTTCGGTTCATTCTTTATCGGTTTAGATGACGTTCCGGTGGATTGTAATTCAGAAGCGCTAACCGAAGCGTTCGGCGAAGGAATTATAAAAATAAGTGACGGTAAGACCGGTAAAGTATCCACATTTAATACAGAAATTCCATCCTCAAAGCATTATGATCCAAAAATTGAATATGATGTATCTGAGGATTATGAAGATAACAAACCATATGGCGAAGTTGCTGAAAGTTCAACCGCAGGCACTTGGGTAAGTGATGATGATGTAACCTATAAAAATCCATTCACCGGTAAACAGTATAAACCTGAAAAGTCTTTGCCTTCAACCTGTAACTTGACAGAAGACAGCTGGGAAAATCACATTAAGACACAGGATATATCTGACTGTTCAACTTTCAAAACGTATAAAGGCTATGGAAACGTAAGCGGTTGGAAGACGATTTGGAGAGACTGGGATAAAGACTCCAGAAAATATAAGGACAAAAAAGTAACCTACTACTCAAAATGTATGGATGTAAAATCAACCTGGCAGACATATAATCCAAGCTCTAAATCTACAGAATTTGACAACGAAGGAAACATTAAGTCAGGTCATGACAATTCAATCTGTATGTTGAATTTTGACGATTACGACAATCCTAAAAATGAAACGGACAGTACATTGACAGATAAAAACAACGGAACATATACAAAAGATAAATGTTCCTATGTACCGCGCATAGTTGAAGGCGGCGAAGGCGGCAAAGGCGTCTCCTGTACAACCGGCTCGGTAGTGGGCGGAATAGGCCTAACGTATGAAGGGTACGGCGGTATTCTCCCCGGTATCCGCGGAAGTAACTATATAGCAATCCAGCCAAATGAAGAGGTAAAAGCGCTCTATACGGAAGCGGAATGGAAAAGCCAATCATCCGGCTATGCGCAAAACGGAACAGATTCCGTAGGATATGCAAAAGTAACCTTGAGCGGAGGCGGAGAATGTAGTATTCATGAATCCCAAATTCCGACAAAGGGTACAGGCGCCAGAAAATTGGGCACCGGCGGAACAAAACCTGAAGCCGGCGTAAGTTCAAGCCAAAATGGCTCAAAAGATGGTACCGATGGCGGTTTGACACTCGGTGACAACCAAGTCGGTTACATGGTAGACGACAAAGAAAACTACAAATATAAATACTGGTACACCTGGGATACCAACTACATGCAGTACGGAGAAGGCGGCGAAGCCGGCGAATACCGCGCAATGATAGTACGTCCTGCAAAGGGTAAAGAAATCAAAATAACTCTGGGCCGAGGTGGAGCTGGCGGAGCCGAAGGAACCGGAAATAACGGAGATGACGGCGGTGATACAATAGTCGGAGATATTTTGACGGTTGAAGGCGGCAAAGGCGGTCTTGGCGGTCAAGTAACAAATACCGAACAGCTTCCGTACTGGCACGAAGGCGGTGACTTCCTGAAAGGTCAGCCCGGAACCGATGGTAAATCAAGAACTGTCACAACAATTAAAGCAAACATAATGAATCTGGTATTGCCGATAGACAACTCAATATTAGGTCAATGGATAACAGCTTCCGGCCACGGCGGTAACGGCGGCGGATCTGAAAACAGATGCTGGGCAAGCGAATGGGTACGTAACTTCGAAGGACAAGATGATCCTCAATCAATACATGCAGAAGATGTTGCCTGTCGTCAAGGTGAATACTGGTCATCAACACCGGTAGCAACAGCAGGAACCGACGGACTTGTTCTTATCAGATGGTAACAAAACCTAAAAAGCTCCCGAAAGGGAGCTTTTTTAATGCATAAAAAATAAACATAACGCTATTGATTTCATTATGAATTAGTGCTATGCTGTAAGAATGAATACAGATAAAAAAGGAAATATTATTAATAATCTGCCTCTGTTGTTTTCAGTCGAAAGCACCATAAATCCGGCCAGGCTGCATGCTTTCAAGACCGGACTCAGCGGTGAAGGTTCTGTTATTTATTTCATTGAACGCGAACTCAGGGTTAAAGATAATTTCGCTCTGGTTTATTCTGACAATCTCGCGAAAAAATTGAATAAAAATCTTAAAATCGTACATCTATATAATCAATTCGATTCAAAAGTAAAAAAAGATTTCTACGAAAAAGAACTTGAAATTTTAAAAAATGATATGCAGACTTATGATTTTGACTTTCAGGTGATAGATTATGAGTCAGTCGTCTCTTTTATCAATGGAATTTCTCCTGCCGAGATAATTATTGATTTCAATCCGATACGGGATGAAAGTGTTTTTAAAAGTGTAAAATACAAGATTACGGAAATCGACGGGCATAATATTATTCCCGCACGCTATATTTCCGATAAACAAGAGTACAGCGCCTTTCAATTTCGCAAAAAAGTTTACAATAATATTTACGGGTTTTTCACCGAGTTTAAAGAAGATTACGAATCAAACTCAAATGCATATCAGGTTTTAAATGATTTTATAATTAATCGATTGGATAGTTATGCGGATGAAAAAAATAATCCCTCAACGGATTTTTTGTCTCATTTAAGCCCCTATTTAAATTTTGGTTTTATATCGTCGCAAAGAGTTGCTCTTGAAGTTTACAAGAGTAACGCCGGAAGCAAAAATAAAGAGGCTTTTCTTGAAGAATTGATTGTAAGAAAAGAACTGGCTGATAATTTTTGTTTATATAATAAAAATTTTAGGAACCTGAGGGGTGCGCCTGTTTGGGCGGCAAGAAGTTTGCTGAAGCACAAAAATGATTTCAGAGCACAGGTGTTTTCATTAAAAGAGCTTGAAAATTCTAAAACAAAAGATATTATCTGGAATGATATACAGACAAAACTTGTTAAAACCGGTGAAATTCACGGGTATTTAAGGATGTACTGGGCAAAAATGCTTTTGATGTGGACTGAGTCTCCAATGGATGCAATTGATGCTGCAATATATTTAAATGATAAATACGCGCTTGATTCGCCCTCCTCAAACGGATATACAGGTATTTTGTGGTCAATTGCGGGCTTGCATGACAGACCGTTTCAAGAGCGAAGCATTTACGGAAAAATCAGAACAATGAGTTATGCAAAACTATACAAAAAACTTTACGGTAAAACTAAAAACGAATCAGGCAATGTTTAATGACTGATTCGTTTTGTAAGATTATTAAAATTCATTTAATTATTCTTTCATAATTGATGTTGATTTTAGATAAGATTTTTCCAGAACTCCGTCAACATGAATACCGCCGTCAGGTGAAACAATAATTTCAAAGATATCAGGAGTTGTACAGGAGCTAGCATTATATTTGCAGTTAGGTGCTTTTTCACCGTTTGTATCAACGGTTA
Source organism: Candidatus Gastranaerophilales bacterium (assembly GCA_944325585.1). Lineage (GTDB taxonomy): Bacteria > Cyanobacteriota > Vampirovibrionia > Gastranaerophilales > Gastranaerophilaceae > Scatenecus. The sequence goes on along the minus strand of CALVAS010000022.1, from coordinate 18,841 downwards.
TTGTAGCATCACCCGCAAATGAAGTTGATGGAATATAATACGCAATACTTTCATTGGTTATAAAGCTCGGCGTTCCCACAGTGCCGTTTCCTCCCGGAGTTCCGGGACAATTGATATCTTCTGTTGAGATTGTGTTTAATTTCATTGCCGCGAGTCTACAGAATTTAGTTGCTCCGCCGTATGTTATATCGTTAACTGTAACATCACTGGTATTGTCAAGTCCCAAATAGGCGACACCTTCAGCATTTGAGGCCTCCGGATACAGATTATCATCATTAATTAATTCCGTAACAATTCTTTCTATGTTGTTATATGCTTTTTTAAATAAAACTTTTTGTCTGTCAGGCTGGGTTTGTTTGATTATCGGTAGGATTAACGCCGCAATAACACCGACAATTCCCATCGTTACAAGAACTTCGCCTAATGAGAATGCTTTTTTTGTCTTTTTCATATATAACCTCTTTTTATTTTTGTAGCGAACAACAGATATAATAATAATATACCACTAATTTATTCCTAAATATCATTATAAAAGTTCTAAGTTTACAAAAAATCATCTGTTTGATTTGTTTTTTTTTAAGCCTTGAAAATCGTGCAATCTTGACGATTACTTCTAAATATGTTATAATTAGAGTGATATATTTATTTTGGGAGCACGAGGAATGTTTAGGAAGTTTAATGCAATTACAATGGCCGAAATGATGATTGCCCTTTTAATAATGTGTATATTGGCTATCTTTGCACTTACTACCATAAAACCGCAGGATAAAGCATATAAATGGCTGTATGTCCGTATATATCATTCATTAGAGGATGCGGTATATAATTCAATGACTTTGCGTAATGTTGACGGTTTCCCTGCTACATCAACAGATTTTTGTAATATGCTGAAAGAGTATATGAATACAGCGGATGAGGGAGAAGAAGTTAATCAGATTAATCCGAAATGTGAAGCCGGCAGGGATTTAACCCGTGATGCTGCTGATTTTCCGGAAGATAAGATTCAGCTTATATTAAGCAACGGGATGAGGTTATGGATAGGCTCAAATGCAGGAGCTCCTTATGTATTAAGTGAGGTAATTGACGGCAATACTGCAACAATGAAATATTATGTGGTATTTGCTGATATCAATGGTTCAAAGGGGCCAAACTTGGCACAATGGGATGATACAGGCAATTTCGACTGGAATTACAGCAGCAAGATGGTTGATATAGTAGCTTTTGTTGTAACAGAGGCGTCTATTGTTATACCTGTCGGACCTCCGGAAATTGATACAAGATATATGCAGGCAGTAGTTATTTACCCGCCGGATGATGAAAATTGTCCTGATTGTACAAGGTCATCCCCGAATACTTATTACTGGGCAAAAAATAACGCCTGGGGACAAAGCAAATCAATTGCAGAGCCTATGTCGTTGGATTTTGCAGGGGAATTTAAATCAAACAGTCCGTTTACAGTTGCCTATCCTGCCGCAAATTCGGTTGAAACAGGAGAAGGCTGTTCTGATGCTAACAATATGGTTTCCCAGTGTTATGTGAAAATCGAAGAATACAACTAATGTTTAAAACTAAAAAAGTCCGGTTGAACGCCGGACTTTTTAGTTTATTTAATTTGTTTTAGATGTTTTCTTCGTTTGTTTCGGCTTTTAAATTGTTATAATCAACTCCGCCTACTGCTTTATAAAGGTTAATTGTTGAAATCAGATAATTTATTTTATTTGAAATCTCTGCTCTTTCACTCAGAATAACTGATTCTTCCGCCTTTAAATGATCAAGATTTGATTTTGCGCCGATATCCATTTTCTTCTGGCTTAAGTCAAATTTTTCCTTTTCAATGTCTAATCTTTCAAGACTTTTGTTATAATTTTTCTTTGAAATTTTGGCAGTGGTCAGCGAATCATTAAGTTCTTGTATAGAGGTTAAAAGAACCTTTTCATATATTTGACCTGCTTTTTCATATTCAAGTTTGTTATATCTCAAGTGTGCCAGCTTTGCGCCGCCGGTGAACAAATCAAATGACGGCATAATTCCAACATTTGACAAAAAAGTGTGAGAATCAAAAAGATGTGAAAAATTATTATAAGCATTAAAACCGGCTTGACCGTATATTGTAAATTTCGGAAGGAAGTTTCTTCTTGCTACTTTTACGTCATAACCGATTTTTTTAATGTAATCTTCCGCCTTAATCAAATCAGGTCTTTGCGAAATTGCGTCCGCTGTTATGCTTTCAGGAATTTCAGGGAGACTGAGTGCGTCAAATGAGTTTCTTATTATCTCGTTTGCGTCGCGCTCTCCAAGAAGTACAATTAATTGATTATAAATTGTATCCTGTTTGTTTTTATAATCGTTTAATTCTTCTTCAAAAACAGTTAATGCCTGTTTTTCAATCAAAACTTCAACAGTGGAGCAAAGTCCGTTTTTGTATTTTATATCCTGCATTTCAGCTATTTTTCTCTGAATTTCAACGAGTTTTTCCTGATTCTCAATAAGTTTGTCAAGTTTAATCAGGTTGAAATAATTTGACGCTACCTCGCTTGTTAAATTGATATATGAGGCGCGTTCATTCTGTTTGATAATATCTCTTTGTTTTTCAACGCTTTTTGTTCTTAATCTGTTTTCTCCCCAGATATCAACCTCATATGTCATCATAAACGGCAGCAAAAATCTCGTCTGTGAATAATCAGGAATTACAAGATCGCCAAATCTCGTTGTTGAACTTGTTATATCACGTCCGATGCTTCCGTTAAATCCTATGTAGGGAAGTTCGTTTGCGAATGCTTCTTTAACAGCCTGATCGGCCTGTTTTGATTTAATCGTTGCAATTTTTAAATCCTGATTGTTCTGATAAGTTTTCATCATAAGATTGACTAGATTGTCATCATTGTATTGTTTCCACCAGTTTATGTTGACGTAATCCAGTCTGTAATCTTGCTGCGGGGTATCTTTTGTTTTTGCATAAGCAGTACCAATGCTGCATAACAAAGCTAGGGTTAAAAGTAATCTGAAAATTTTCATATCCGGCACTCCTTTATGGTATTATATTATCATAAAGTAAAATTTATTTTACAAAATTTGTCAAATTTTATTTTGTGTTAGTATAAAATTAAAGAGAAATTTATGAACAATTTATAGCGAGGTTTATTATGGAAGATCAAAACACTAACCGGCCGTTTGAAGAAGATGACGGCAACGAAATTAAACCTGTTGATAATAACGAACTTGAAAAAAAAGCAAAAGCTAAATTAAAAAAGAAACGCCCCGAATACAAGAAAAAAAGAGTTATTATACCTTTGATTTGCGCGGTTATTCTTATTTTTATCGGAATATTTATGGCAATCAATTCAACATTTTACCAGTCTACGGACGATGCGTTTGTTGAAGGGCATATAATTTCAATTGCTCCGAAAGTTGCAGGTCAGGTAATTAACCTTTATGTAGACGACAATCAGGAGGTTAAGCAAAACCAAATTCTTGTTGAAATTGATCCGACTGATTATCAGGTAAAGCTGAACCAGTCAGAGGCAAGATTGGCTGAAGCAAAAGCGAAGCTGGGAGTAATTGAAAAACGCGTAGATGAAAATTCATCAAAAGTTGATTTTACGATTCAGGAATTGAATTCAGCAACATCAAAACTTGATTTTGCTGAAAAGGATTATATCAGATACGCAGAGATGTATAAGGAAGGAATAGTATCAAAACAGGAATATGACAAAAGTTTAAACACGCTGACTGTAGCGCAGGCAAATAAAAAAGCGGCAGACGAAAATAATAAAGCTGTAAAAGCATCTCTTGAGGCAAATAAAGCTCAGGTAAAATCACAGGAAGCAGAAATCAAACGTCTTGAGGCAGAAGTTGAACAGGCAAAAATAAATCTTTCATACACGAAAATTTACGCACCTGAAGACGGAATGGTTTCAGCAAGAACGGTTGAAAAAGGAAATTACGTACAAATTGCTCAGCCTATGTTATCTATTGTTCCGCAAAGAGTCTGGGTTGTTGCAAATTTCAAAGAAATTCAGCTTACCAATATGAAAAAAGGCCAGCCGGTGTGGATTAAAGTAGATACATATCCGCATAAAAAATTCAAAGGACATGTTGACAGTATTCAAAGAGCAACCGGAGCAAAATCATCACTGTTCCCGCCTGAAAATGCTGTCGGAAGTTATGTAAAAATTGTACAAAGAGTACCTGTAAAAATCCTCTTTGATGAAGATATATCAGAATATAATATAGTTCCGGGAATGTCTGTTGTTCCGAAAGTAAAAATTAAATAAATGATTTATAGAGGTTTTACATATATGTAAAGCCTCTTTTAAGATTAAAAATTTTATATAGAAATGGTGAAATATGGAAGAAGAAAAACGAGTAAACCCCTATATAGTTGCCCTGGCTGTTTTGCTGCCGTCTTTTATGTCGCTGGCGGCATCTTCTGCGACAAACGTTTGCCAGCCAAATATTGCAGGCTTTTATGGCGCAACACAATATGAAGCAAATACGGTAATCACATCATATATTATTTCAGGCGGCGTAATGCTTCCTGTTACAGGTTTTCTTGTAAGAACAATCGGTAAAAAACTTCTTCTCTATTATAGTATCTGGCTGTTTTGCATAGGCGCGGTTCTGTGTATTCTAGCTCCGAATCTTCAAATGCTGATTCTCGCCCGCATTGTTCAGGGGGTTGGAAGCGGCTGTATCCTTCCGCTTTGTCAGGCAATTCTTCTTGAAGTTTTTCCGGAAGAGCAGCGGGGCGTTGCAATGGGACTTTTCGGGGTAGCGGCGATGTTTTCACCGCTTGCAGGCCCGTTTTTGGGAGGGTATTTAACCGATTATTACAGCTGGCAGTGGGTGTTTATTATTAATATTCCCCTGTCAATGATTTCTTTCCTTCTTGTCAAACTCTTTGTGAAAAAAGATATTCCGCCAAAGCAAAAGTATAATAAAAAGTTTGATATAGTAGGGTTTTCGGCAGTTGTTGTCGCAATGGGCTGTATGCAGATAGTTTTGGACAAAGGGCAACAGTACAATTGGTTTGATACTCCGTGGATTTGCTGGCTTACGGGGATTTGTATTTTCTCATTCGTGCTTTTTTATGTCTGGGAACTTGAATATAAATATCCGTTGATTGATATAAGAGTGTTTAAAGATAAGAATTTTTTAATAGGAACATTTGTCTGTTCATTTTTGAATATTATGCTATATTCAACTCTTTTACTCGTGCCGATGTTTGTACAGAGCCTTTTGGGATACAGCCCGTCAATGTCAGGTTTTGCAATGTTTCCGCGCGCCGTAACATGTCTTATCGGTCTGCTTGTTGTCGGTGAAATTTCAAGATTTTTTGAAAGCAGGCTTCTTGCAACAATCGGGCTTTTGATAATGGGATTTGCCGTATTTCAATTGTCAAATCTGAATACAACAGCATCTATTGAAACGGTTATTTGGCCGAATATTCTTTTGTGTATAGGTGTACCGACAGCATTCATACCGATAACGGCGCTTGCATTTCAAACGCTTGAACCTAAAAGAACAGCGGATGCAGCAGCGCTTCATGCAATGTTTAAAAATGTCATTACGGCCGTTGCAACATCTGTTTCAGCAACTTTTATCGCAAGAGTTTCACAGGTGCATCAAACCTATCTTGTGCACAATCTTTCAGGTGAAAACCCTTTGTATTATCACAAATTGATGGCTGCACAGGCTAAATTTTCGGCATTGTTTAATCATTATACAGCGGCAAGAAAAGCGGCAGGCAGTCTTTACAATCAAATGCTTGCACAGGCAAGACTCTGTTCTTTTTATGATGCATTTTTGGTGCTTGCGCTTTTGTGTGTTATGGTTATTCCGTTTGTTTTAATCCTGAAAAACAAAACCAAACAACAAAAATCGGCTTAACGTTGCAAATTGTAAAGAGTTGATAAATGGAAGGGCAATTTTTTTTATTTTTTTCCATTATAATTGTAGTGGAAACGGTAGGGATTATGTCAAGTCAAGTTAATGTTACTACGAATACCCCCAAAAAACCTTTCAGTTCGTTTAAGAGTGTAGTTTATGCCAAAAAGGTGAATTTAACGTACGCTCCAAAAAGAAGTTACAGAAACCATAACAGAGATGTTGTTGAAACTCATACAAAAGTCAAAGCTCTGTTAGGATCTGTCGCGGGTGTCGGGCTGTCAACGGCTGTTATGGCAAAGCAGCAGAAACTTTCATTAAAAAATCCGTTGAATTTATTCAAATTAAAATACGGTGTAAAAGAAATGATTGCCGTTTGCGGTTTGGGGATAATCAGCGGGGCGCTTGCAGGCATGATAGGTTCCGACAAGAAGAAAGAAAAGATGGATGAGGGCGTGTTTCAATTTATGAATGCAACTGTTCCGCTTCTAGGCGTTCATCCTGTTACAAAAATGATTGACAACTCAAAATATAAAGAAAATTTACCGCTGCGGGTAGCTGCGATTGTTGCCGTACTCTTTGCCGGCATGAAAGTCGCAGCAGAATTTTCCAACTTTATAAATGATCCGCATGATAAGGTTCCGGACAGAAAATTAACAATGTTAGATTCAATTGCAAATATTGATGATGCAGTCGGCGCCTTTGCAATTGCAAAAATTCCTGTTGTTTCACAGCTTGAGAAAATATTGCCTTTGATTTATGTCTGGTGCGGATACAGAGCAGGTAAAAATAACTAAGGAAAAAATGAAAAAATAAAAAGATTCTTCGCCTCCGGCAATTGCCGTAAAAGCGAAGAATCTTTTTTTATTTTATTCAATTATTCAAGACTTTGAATTTTGATCTGTCCGTTCTGTTCAACGAATTGAACATTTTGTTTGGGCTGATTATTGTAAATTCTCTGCATTGCAGGTTCTGTCAATTTAAACTCTTCAGCCTTTTTGGAGTCTTTGTTTTCCTGCACGTCTTTATAATCGTTGTATTCCCGATATCTGAATTTCATATCGTCAATCATTTTCATATCATGAATCTGATTTCCTCCAAGTCCCATCGGTGAATTGATAAGATTCATCATGCTTCCCGCATCCATAGCCTGAGGGTTTGCAAAAGCTGACAAACCTGTTGTTACAGCTGATAAAAGTATCAAAAATTTAATCTTTTTCATATCTCATCCTCTTATTTTACTCGGAATACGACGTTTGCAACAGAAGTTACTTTTTTATCAATTGTTGTTGTGTCATTAATTCCGTAATCAGAAACATTTGTAGAATCTGCCGGTGTAATTTGGAATACACCCATTCTGACAGATTGGATTTTCCCTACACGGTTGTTTGTTGCCTTAAGCATTGCTGCAGCTCTTTCTTTTGCATCTACCGTCGCATCTTCCAACAGTTTAACCTTTAAATCGGAAATTTGCGAATAAAAATACAATGGCGGTATAACGTTTATTTCAATTCCCTGTGCGATAAGTTTGTCTATATCTATTGATATATCTTTAATTTTATCCACATCTTTAGATGTAATGATTACAGGCTGAAAATGGTTATAATTTTCAACTTCATTTGTTATGTTGCCGTTCGGGCTTTTTTTGTAAGTATAATATCCGTGAGAGGGACTTAATTCAATATCATCTTTTGATATTCCTTTTTGTTCAAGATATTTAATAACAACAGGAAGCTGTTTTTGCGCCTGATTGTATGCTGATGCTCTGTCTTTTTGACTTGTTGTTATATTAAATTCTAATCTTGCACTGTCGGATTTAACAATTTGATAAGCGGAACCTGTTACGGTAATTGTGTCTTTGGAAAAAGTTCCGGTAATGATTTTTGCCGCTGCAATAATACCTACTGCCAAAATGACTGCAAGAGTAATAATTTGCAGCTTTTCAAGTTTTTCAAACATATTTAGTACCCCTTTCACATAACCTGTTTGACATTTATTATAATAACATAAATTATAATATATTTCTTTATATTCAACAGGTTTATATAGATTTATGAAGTTGTAGAATAAAATCAGAGATAAGTGTATAATCATAAAATTAAATACAAGGAGTTAAATAAATGTCTGAATATATTGAAGAAGTGTTGAAAAAGATAAAAGAGAAAAATATTTACGAATCAGAATATCTTCAAGCTGTTGAGGAAGTTTTGAGAACAATTGAGCCTGTATTGGAAAAGCATCCGGAGTATAGAAATTTGGCTGTATTGGAGAGAATGACAGAGCCGGAACGAATAATTACATTCAGGGTGCCGTGGGTTGATGATGAGGGCAAAATTCAGGTTAACCGCGGGTTCCGTGTGCAATACAGCGGACTGATAGGGCCTTATAAAGGCGGTTTGAGATTCGATAAAAGCGTAAATCAATCTATAATGAAGTTTTTAGGATTTGAACAGATTTTTAAAAATGCTTTGACCGGGCTTCCGATAGGCGGAGCAAAGGGCGGAAGTGATTTTGATCCAAAGCATAAATCAGATATGGAAATTATGCGATTTTGTCAGAGTTTTATGACGGAACTTCAAAGACATATCGGTCCTGATGTTGATGTTCCTGCCGGAGATATCGGTGTCGGCGCGCGTGAAATCGGTTATTTATACGGACAGTACCGCAGAATTAAAAACAGATATGACGGGGGTGTTTTGACGGGAAAAGGGCTTGAGTACGGCGGTTCTCTTGTCAGAACAGAGGCAACCGGATACGGACTAATTTATTTTATGCGTGAAATGCTTAATGCAAACGGCAGCCAATCTTTATCCGGCAAGACCGTTACAATATCAGGGTCAGGAAATGTTGCGATTTATGCTTGCGAAAAAGCACAGATGCTCGGTGCAAATGTTGTTGCAATGAGCGACAGCAACGGATGTATTTATGATGAAAACGGAATTGATTTAGCTGTGGTAAAACGGATTAAAGAAGTTGAAAGAGGCAGAATAAGAGAATATTTGAATTATCACCCAAATGCGCAATATATTGAAAGAACTGATGAAGATTCTCCGATATGGACGATTAAAACCGATATTGCACTTCCTTGCGCAACGCAAAATGAAGTTACATTGAATTCTGCAAAAAAACTTGTAGAAAACGGTGTTATTGCAATAGGAGAAGGCGCAAATATGCCGTGTGAATTTGCTGCGACGGAATATTTCCTTGCAAACGGAGTTCTTGTTGCGCCGGCAAAAGCTGCAAATGCCGGCGGAGTTGCAACCTCTGCAATTGAAATGAGTCAAAACTCAATGCGTTATTACCTTTCATTTGAGCAGGTTGACAACATGCTTGATGCAATTATGGTTAATATATTTAAATCTGCTGAAGATGCCTGCAAAACTTACAATCTCGGAAATAATTATGTTGCTGGCGCAAACATCGCCGCGTTTACCAAACTTGCAAATGCAATGATTGCGCAGGGAATTATTTAGCAAAATTTGAAATTATACCTGACCGGCTGATTTTACGGCAAATATGAGTGTTTATAATTTTTCTTAAATAAGGAGAAAGTTTATGAAAAATTATAGACGGCCGACAGAAGCCGAATTGCGCAAAAAACTTGATGAAATTTCATATCGTGTTACACAGCGGAACGCAACGGAGCGTCCGTTCAGCAGTCCACACAATAACAATTTTAAAGACGGAATATATGTGGATATTGTAACAGGTGAACCGTTATTCTCGTCCCGCGACAAATTCAATGCCGGCTGCGGATGGCCCTCTTTTACAAATACAATAAGCGATGATGCGGTACGTGAATTTTCCGATAAAACCTACGGTTTTGAAAGGACAGAAGTAAGAAGCCAAATCGGCAATTCTCATCTCGGGCATGTGTTTGATGACGGTCCGAAAGAGTTTGGCGGACGCAGGTATTGTATTAACGGAGCCGCGTTAAAGTTTATTTCAAAAGATAATCTTGAAAAAGAAGGGTATGAAGAATACGTTTCGTATTTTGATTAAATGAAGCGCCGGAGGTTCAGCTCCGGCGCAAAGTTTTATCTGGAGGGTTTTTGTTGGTCTTTTTGAGGTCTTGGAGTATCGTTTCTAAAGTCTTTTTTGTGGAAATCTCCGCGTCTGTGGTCACGGCGTTCAAATTTTTGGTGGTGTCTGTGGTGTTCAGGACGACCGTATTCACCATGCATAGGCGGCATCGGTCGCTGCCATTGTACCGGAGCAGGCATTGGTGCAGGAGCCGGCATCGGCGGTTTTGCAAATGTTGTAAATACACATAATGCTAACAAACATCCGGTAAACGCACCTGCTGTTATTAATGAAAATTTCTTAAACAAATCGCGTTCACATTTACACACTTTTTCGTCATTTTTAATTTCTTCATTTTTAATTTCGTCTGACATCTGAGCCTCCTTTACTTCGTTACATCTGTATAACGAAATAAAAATTTAAATTGTTCATTTTATTTGTTAAAAATTTTGTTTAAATAACTGCAAACCAGTGAAAATGCACATTTCGTCTGAATGTTTTCGCAAAGTGCATTAAGCATCATAAAGTCATGAATTGTTCCGTTGATTCGAACATTTGAAACTTTAACACCTGCTTCATCCAGTTTACGGGCATATTCTTCTCCTTCATCTCTTAAAACGTCATTTTCAACCGTAATTATCAATGCAGGCGGAAGATTTTTTAAATCTTCAATGCCTGCCTTAAGCGGAGAAACAAATATTTCATCACTCAAATTTTTGTCGGGCAAATACGCATGCCAGAAGTATTCCATAGCTTTTTTTGTAAGCCATGGACCGTCTTTAAAGTCATCATAGGATTTTGCATCCATAGAAGCGTCTGTTACTGGATAAAGAAGTATTTGCGCCTTTACCGGCGGTAAATTTTCAGCTTTTGATTTCAGCGCACATGCTGCTGTCATGTTTGCGCCTGCACTGTCGCCTGCAATAATAATATTGTCGCGGTCAATATCAAATTCGTCAGGATAATTGCAAACATATTCAAGCACCCCGCAAATTTGGTTTAAAGCTGTCGGGTATTTTGCTTCGGGTGCTCTGGTATAATCAACAAAAATTACGGCTGCCCCGGTGTGTATTGAAAGCCTTTTGATAAGTGAGTCATAAACCGTTTTACATCCCATAACCCAGCCTCCGCCGTGTGTGTAAATTATCGCGGGCAGCTTTTTGTCGTAATTTAAAGGTTTTACAATACGGATATTAACCTCGCCCGCAGATTCCGTCAAAATAGTTTTGTCCGTTACATCAGCTTCAAAATTTACAGGCGATTGCCGCTGAACTGATAACAAAAATTCTCTGGCTTCATCGGGAGTCATTTCATAAAGCGGTTTCCCGTCCGAATTTTGAAGCGCCGCAAGAAAGTTTTCAATCTCTTTTAATAAATGTTCTTTTTTACTCATTTTAAATACCTCGCATAAATTTATTCGTAAAAATTTCGACATAATATTTTTATGCGAATATATGCGGAGTATCACCCTCAAATATCTAAATTTAAGGATTATTCGACGGATTTAATCGGCCGGCATGGATTGCCGACAGCAAGAACATTTGCGGGGATATCTTTTGTTACAACACTTCCTGCGCCGATTACCGTATTATCACCGATTGTTACCCCGGGCATTACGCAAACGTTACCGCCGAACCATACGTTGTTGCCGACTGTTATTGGCTTTGCCGATTCAATTCCCGCAGAACGCTCTTTGCTGTTAAGAGGATGAGTTGCCGTGTAAAATCCGCAGTTCGGACCGATCCAAACATTATCACCCATTTTAACTTTTGCGCAGTCAAGAATCACAAGATTATGATTTGCATAAAAATTGTCGCCCACTTCTATGTTGTACCCGTAATCACAGAAAAAATTCGGTTCCACAAACGGGTTTTCACCTGTTTTTCCGAATATTTTTCTCAAATTGTTTTTTCTCGTCTCAAATTCCTTCGGGCTTAACTGGTTGTAATACTGACATAAAGTTTTAACATGGATTCTATCATACAAAAGCTCTGCGTCTGACGGGTTGTAATTAAGTCCCGCAATCATTTTTTCCTTTTCGTTCATTTCCGATTCTCCTTATTTGTATATTTTATCATAAGTTTTGTATTTCTTGTCAATTACCATTGTTGAACTATTTTTAATAAAATTTGATTTATATTTTTTTGTTGTTGTATAATAAAAGGAGTTTCTAAAAGTAAAGGTGATTAGTAAAATAGTTATGAACGGAGAACTTTTATATAAAAAGGTCGGAATCCCGCGGGCAATTTCATATTATAACAATTATCCTTTTTATTACGGATTTTTTACTTTCCTCGGTATTGAAGTTGTTTTGTCGGACAAAACAACGACCAAAATTATTAACGAAGGCTGTAAATATGTGGTTTCCGATACATGCCTGCCGATAAAAGTTTTCACAGGGCATGTCGTAAACCTGTTGGATAAGGGTTGTGATGTGATTTTTGTTCCGTCAATACAGTCTACGGGTTACAAAATCAACAATTGCAGTAAAATCAGAGGCTTGCCTGAAATTATCAGAAACGTTATCAATCGGGATTTTACAATGATTGAACCGACGCTCGACAAAACAGAAAATATCAGTTTCAGAGATTTTTGCCGTGACACAGCAAAGTATTTCGGAATAACGGATGAAAAATCAATAAACAATGCAATTGACGCAGGATGGAAAGTTTATAACGACTTTTTGGAAATGACAAAATCAGGTGTCGGATATCAGGAGGCTCTTAATAATGCAATCAGCGGAAAAGTTGTTAAAAAGAGTGTTGATATTGTAAAACCGCTTTCAGTTGTAATTATGGGACATGGTTACAATCTTTTTGATGACAGAATTTCCATGAACATAATTAAAAAATTGGAAAAAATGGATGTAAAAGTTTATACTTCATTAAACGTTTCACATCAGGAGGCGGTCGATTCAATTCATAATATCGGGGAACTTCAATATTGGGCAAACGAACTTGAACTGACAGGAACCGCGGCGTATTACCTCTTGAATAATAAAGTTGACGGAATTATTGCATTGTCTGCGTTCGGGTGCGGGCCTGATTCTTTGATGGTTGATGAGATGATGTATCACTGCAAAGAAAAAGGCATGCCTTTAATTCATCTGACAATTGATGAGCATACCGGTGAAGCAGGGTTTGTAACAAGGCTTGAAGCATTTGTCGATATGCTTATGCGCAAGAAAAGAAGCATTCTTAACAAACAATCAGCCAAAACTCAAAAACAAACGGCTGAAATTGTTAAAATCAGAGATAATAAAATTTTAACCGGTTCCGCAAAATAATTTTTTATTATGAATAAGCAAAATTCAGACAGTAAATTATATTTTTATCCGGGTGCAATCCATATCCATTCCAAATTCTCGGACGGCACCGGCGATATTTTTAAGATAAGCAGAGCCGCAAAAAAAGCGGGGCTTTTCTGGATAATTGTTACTGACCATAACTGTATTGATATTGAGGAAGGAATATATAATGATGTTTTTGTAATAAAGGGGGAAGAAATCTCGCCTGAGACAGAAAATCATTATATTGCACTTGATATTGACAGCGCAATTTTGCCATCCGACAGCCCTCATGAATACGTTGAAGCCGTCCGAAGTCATGGCGGTTTCGGGTTCGCCGCACACCCAGATGAGGCGGAGAAGCGTAAAAATAAAGCAAAACCATTAAGATGGACAGATAAATCCGTTGATGTTGACGGGATTGAAATATGGAACTGGTTTTCGGATTGGGCTGACAACTATGATGAATCAAATATATTTACGTTGGCAAAGGCATATTTTTTGTGTCATAAACTTATAAAAGGGCCGCATGCCGAAACTCTAAAATGGTGGGACGAATTGAATTTAAAACGCGAAAATATTGTTCCTGCAATCGGCGGAGCCGATGCGCATGCGCTGAGAGTTACAAAATATATTATCCCTCTAAAAGTTTTCCCCTATTCCCTTTGCTTCAAAACTTTAACAAATGTTATCACCCTGCAAAAACCTCTGTCAAAAGATTTTGATGAAGTCAAACGCACTGTTCTGGATTCTATACGACATGGAAACAATTTAATAATTAATCGAAAATATTCCAAAACTTCACAATTCCCCCTTTTTCAGGCTGTAAACGAATCCATGGCCGTAAATGCCGGCGGGGAAATCGAATTGAGTGAAAATTCTTATCTTCATATCAAACTGCCGCAAAAAGCTGATATTAAAATTCTAAAAGACGGCATGCCTTTTTATTCCGAAAACTCTAAAAAAATAATTTTAAAACTTGATAGACGCGGCAAATACCGATTTGAAGCATATTTTAAAAATAATCCGTGGATTTTTTCAAACCCGATTAAGGTAAAATAAATTTGTGATAGGATAAAGTTTATGAGTAAGACAAATTTAGCCGAAGATTTTGAAAAGAATAAAATGGAAGATACAATTCCTGCAAAAGACAGAATAATTGCATGGCCTAGAATGGGACGTGTTGATATTCCGTTAAAGGCTCTTTTGCTTTCGCTCGGCGCAAAAGTTGTTATCCCTCCGCCAAACAGTAATGAAGCGCTCGAAATCGGGGTTAGAAACAGTATTGAAGGCATTTGTCTGCCTTACAAACTTAACCTTGCAAATTATATAATGGCATTAGACAAAGGTGCAAATACCCTGATGATGTTTCAGGCACCCGGTTCATGCAGGCTCGGAAATTATACCAAAATGGCTCAAAAAACTCTTAAATCAATGGGCTATGAGTTTGATATGGTAATTTTTGACATGTACAAAAGCAAAATGAAACAAACGCTCCATGCTTTCTGGCATGTTACTCATTGTATAAATCCGTGGCGCTATTATAAAGGTTTCAGTCTGGGATTTAATAAATTTTTTGCGATAGATACAGCAGAACGCCTTCTTTTTTATACCCGTCCGCGTGAGCTTAACAGAGGGGATGCTGAAAAATGCTATAACAAATGGCTTAAAATCACAGACGAAACAAATTCTGTCTGGCAAGCCAAAAAGTTGAAAAAACAAATTATTGAAGATTTTAAAAAGATTCCCATAGATAAAAATAAAAAAGTTCCGGTAGTTTATCTGATAGGTGAATTCTTTGTTCTCCTTGACCCGTATACAAATCAGAATATTGAAAAAGAACTGGGTGAAATGGGCGTTGAAGTTCAGCGTCAGATAATGTTCGGCGACTGGCTGGAACATGTTTTAAAGCCTTCGATATTTTATCGTAAAGAATCTCACCGCGAGCGTTCTGTTAAATATGCAAAAGATTACATGAAACGCGCAATCGGCGGCGAATGCATAGAGACAATCGGGGATACGGTTTATGCGGCAAAGCATGGCGTTGACGGGATTATTCATATTTCACCGTTTTCCTGCATGCCGGAAATCGTTGCACAGAATATTCTTCCAAAAGTCAGTAAAAACGAAGATATTCCGGTGTTATCGCTTGTTCTGGATGAACAGACGGGTAAAGCCGGATATATTACAAGAATTGAAGCCTTCATTGATTTAATTAAACGCAAGCAGATGAGAAAGAGTTAATTGTGAATTTGGGCGATTAAACTCTTCAAGCTCTTCAAGCTCTTCAAGCAATGCGGCTTAATTTTCTGACGGTTAAAACAGTTTACAAAAAAATGCCCCCGCCATATTAAGCGAGGGTTATTTTTTCTTACCACTTGTTGATAGCAAATGCCATTACTATAATTGAGGCAATTCCCTTAAGCGTATCGCATATCGGTGTAATCCAGTCGTTTCCGGCAATTTTTCTTGGTACAACAATTGTATCGCCGGGTTCAATACTGCTTCCGTTGCCGATTTTCTCGGCGCGGCCGTTTACTGAAACTTTATACAGTCTGAATTTGTTTGCGTTTGGAGTGTAGCCGCCGACTTCTTTTATATAATATTTAGCGTTTGCACCCTTTTTGTAAACAAATGACTGCTCATTATAAACTTCACCTATAATGCTTACGTGATTTGAAGTTCTCGGGATATAAATATCATCACCGTCCTGAACTTCCAAATTGTCCAGGTCTCGAATCTTATCAAGGTCATTACTCTTAATGTTTAATGCTATTTGACCGTTGTATTTTTTTGCAACAGTAAGATCATCAGCCTTTAACATTTCAAGCATATCAGCTTTTGCCTGCTGATCGCCTTCTGTCGGCTTATAAGCACTTGCCATACGGCCTTCAATAAGTTTTATATCACGCTCGTTATTTTTATGCGCAAGTTCAACCTGTCTGCCCTGAAGATTTGTTCTTTTGAAAACAATACCCCTTAAATCAGCTTCTTTTGTCAACCCGCCTGCCATATTAATTACATCCGCCAGTTTTTTACCTTCAACAAATGTATATACACCTGGATGTTTGACAAATCCGGAAACTTTTACGGTTTTCATAACCTCGTTTCCTCTTAAGGTTCGGAAGAACACTTTGTCCTCCGGCATTAAAGGAATCGATTTAATTCTGTCGGAATTAATCATTATATCGTATAAATAATAAACTTCCGTTCCGCCGCTTTGTCTTGTGATTTCAACGGCAACATTTTCAGCAGGAATAAGTTTGTTGGAATTTGCGGTTCCCGCTGCCAGATGAACACTGTTTTCCTCAACCTCTCCTTTTTGGAAAGCGACTTCGGTTTCTTTTGCTTCCGAATCTGCATCTTTATTATCTACATCAGATTCTAAGAACTGAATATCAGTCATAACATCATTCAATGTCATATTTGCAGTGTAAGTCAAATGTTTTGGCATATTTATACAGCCGTAAACATCGACAAACATTGAATTTGTATTTTTATAAACATTGATAATATCTCTCGGCTGCAAAACAGGGTCGTTCATGCCTGCAAAGAATTCTTTTAAGAAAATCGGAATCGTCTCAATGGTGTTGTCTTTACCCGAAATTCTTCTGATTACCGCCTGATTTATAAAGGTTTCTTCCAGAAGTTCATCTTCGCTTTTCAAAATATCAGACAGTCTCATACCTTCTTTGTATGCATAAGTCGTCGGGTGTTTTACGTTCCCTTGAATTGTTACTATATTTTCAGCATTGTTATACTGTTCTCGAAATTCTACTGAATCTCCGCTGTTTAAAACTTTTGATTTTGCCGATTCCCATGCAATATTTTCTGCTGTTTTTTGTTTTAAATCAGGATTAAACCCGATTAACGTAACTTCCGACACCTGTGTCTGCGGGAGCAAACCTCCTGCAAAAGCCACAATTTTCTGTAAAGTTTCACCCTCTTTTACTTCATAAATCCCCGGAACCGTTACGCCGTTTTTAATAGCCGCAACATTGCCGATTTTATCAACAAAAATTTTGTCATTCGGTCTTAAAATAATTCCGCTGTCGTTGCCTGCAAAAAATGCCTGATACAAATCGACGCTTTTGGTTTTGCCGTTTGAAGTATAGGTAATATTTCTTAATGTACCTGTCTTTTTGACTCCGCCGGCACCGTTTAATGCATCAATAATTGAGGAATTGTTGCCGACAAGAATTTTCCCCGGTCTGTTAACCTGACCGTAAACAAAAACCGAAAATTCCTGACCTGATGCAACTGTCAATCTTATTTTCATATTTTTATATTTGCCGGCCGCCATACGGTTCACTTCATTTTCAACTTCGCTGATTGAGCGGTTTTCAGCTTTTACAAGCCCCACTCCTGATATAAAAATATTACCTTTGGAATCGACTTCCGTTGTTGCCGAAGGGCTAACCAGACTTGAGCCTGAAAGCGCCATTACATCAACAGAATCGCCGTATGAATATACATTTATTTTTTCACCGATATTGAGCTTATATGAGTTTTCAAACTTGCCTGCAGAACTTGAGGCTGCTCCGCTTCCGGTAAACAAATCATATCCCACTTGCAGAAGCGGTTTACCTGATACTTCAGTTTCTTTTCCGTTAAAAAGCTGTTCTATCGGGCTTAATTCAACTTTCGGCACAGATTGTTCAACAGAAGCCTGATAATTGTTATTAAACGCATCCAGATTCACAGGTTCTTCTTCGTGCTGAACATTTTTAAGCCGTGAAGTTGCAGCCGTCATGTTATTTGAATAGCTTCCTCCGTTTGGAAGCGACTGGTTAGTCTGGTATAAAGTATTACCTGCCGCAAATGCTGCGGGTTCCGTACAAAAAGCCATCAATAGCAATAATGCAAATATTTTCTTCATCATATCCCTTTTTAACTTTCAATTTTTAATTTAGTTACCGACAAACCTGCCTTTAAGGCTGGAAATTCGCTACGTAATTGCGATTTCCATCAATGATTTGATAGCAGGCCACTCCAGACGCCACAAACCGGACGCATCAAGCGCATAATTGCCAACACATGCCAGTTTACAATCTTTGCACTTGTTGACTGTTTCAATAAACAACGGATCTTTTATAACGTCTTTTAAAGGTCTGTTGCGGACGCTTATAAACGGCTTTCTGTCGTAACAGCGAAGCATGTCTCCATTTGAATAAATTACTGTTGCAATTCTCGGCCAGTGGCATTCATAATAAGTTTTCTTGTTGATAATGTAATCCATAAAATAATATGAATTTCTTATCGGATACCCTTGCTTTTTAAGTTCTTTAATTTTTATAAACATTTCTGATAACTGGTCGTTTTCAAGTTCGGTTTCAATAACATTTTCCGCTTCTTCGGGTATTGAAGCGGCTTTGTTAACCGTAAAATACAATAAAATATCCGCATCTTTACAGTATTGAGCAACCTCTTTAATTTGTTCAAAACTTGTTTGCGTTGACACAGTACAGCAAATATAAATTCTCATTTTTGGAGAATGAATTTTGTGATATTCAATACCGCTCATAACTTTATCGCAGATACCCGGCATATGGCGGATGTCGTCATGTGCTTTTCCGATTGCGTCAAGAGAGACGAACATCAAATCCGTATATTTTGCAAAGTTAATAAAGAAGTAGTAAAACACGG